>JANNLG010000008.1:0-67527 GCA_031396695.1 Deltaproteobacteria bacterium | reverse complement strand
CCGGCGCCCGGGCGGCGCCGGGCGGGTTTTTTGCGAATGTTTGCGCTGGCTGGGGGGGGGCCTCCCGGGCGCCTCCGCAACCGACCCTCGGGCCCCCCGATTAGTCGAACACGTACGCAACGTTGGCGATGTACTGCAGGTCGCGGTGCGAGCCGTTGTCGGGACCGCCCTGCGGGAAGAACGAGTTCACGTCGGATTTGCTGTCGGCGTCGAGGAGGTCGTAGCGAAGCTCCAGGCGAGCCAGCAGGTTGTCGGTGAGCTGGTAGCCCGCCGTGCCGGTCAGCGTGTAGGCCGTCACGTCGTCGCCGGTGGTGATCCGGTAGCCCTTGCTGTCGCGCATGATCTCGCCGCGCGTGGCGAGCCACAGCGCGTCGGTGACCTGGAACGACGCGCCGAGCAGGCCGCCGTACCAGTGCGCGTTCAGGTCGCGGCCGGCGAACGGCCCGGCGTCGAACTCGACGTCCTTCTGGTACGACCAGTTGGCCTCCCACCAGAACGTGACGGCGTCGGTCGCCTTCACGGTCGCGGTCCAGTCGAGCACCAGTGCGCGCGAATTGTTGAAGCTGTCGGTCGAGTTGTCCACGTTCGCGAAGCCGGTGTTTCCGTCTGAGCCGTAGTAGCTCGTGATCGCCGTCGAGAACGGGCCGGTCGCCATGTTGATCTGCGCCAACACGCCCTTGTTGTCGTTCAGGTCGTTCGCGTTGTTCCAACCGTTCGTCACGCCGGCGGCCCAGCCCCACTCCTCGCTGAACTTTCCCGAAGCGAGCAAGCCCGTGTGGTAGAGCGGGATCGCGTAGGTGAACAGCACGCCCTGCGTGACCTGCTTGTTCGCGACGATGTCGATCACCTCGTAGCCGAGCAGCGTGTCGAACTTGCCGAACTTGAAGACGATGTTCTCCCAGTTGTAGGAGACGTTCAGCTGTTCGATCTCGACCGTGTTGTCGGCCGCGAACAATTCGTCGTCGTCGTTGAAGTAGCCGCCGAGGATCTGCGCGTTCTGACCGAAGTTGATGTCGAGCACGAAGCCGGCCTGTCCGGGTTCCGAGGCGGGCATCGAGAACTCGATCGCGGCTGCGTCGAGGTTGAAGGTGTTGTGATCCAGGTTGAACTGGTTCAGCGCCTGGGCGTAGGTCGGATCGTCCGGATTGTTCGCGTTGTAGACGTACGACGCGGACACGTATCCGGCGACGTCGACACGGCTCAGGAAGACGTCGATCTCTTCGACGACTTCACCTGCGCCCACCGCGGGCGTTGCCTGTGTTTTGAGCAGCTCTGCCTGATCCGCGATCGTGTGCTCGCTGGTGGCGAGCTTGTCTTCCAACTGCGTCATGCGCTGCTCCATGGCAGCCAAACGCGCATCCGCAGCCGCATCCGCCTTCGCCACCAACGGCGAAAAGCAAAGCAATCCCGCGGCGATCCATGCTTGGGTTCTGGTTGCTCTAGTCATCACGCTCCCTCCGATCAGCGAACCGCCCATTGCGGCCGCGTGGGTGTCGGCGCGACCGGTTTTGCAACCGGTGTGCCGTCAGCGAGGGAGCAGAGTTCGCGCAGCGCGAAGGGTGCGTGGCGTGAGTCTCGCGTCGAGTTCGGGGAGCATGCGGAGCAGATCCGCGTGGGTGTCGACGTCGTGATGGGCGGGTAGCAGCTCCGTGCGCAAGCCCAGCGCGCGCGCATTTCCGAGCGTCTTGGAGAGCACGCCCGCGTGCGAGAGCTCGAGCGCGAACAGCCCGTCGCACGCTTCGCGCAAGCCGATCAGGTTGTAGCCGCCGTCGCGGTCGGGGCAGAGCACGAGCTCCGCGCGCTCGAGCGCCGCGAACGCATCGTCGATGCGCGCGACCGGCAGCGTCGGGCTGTCGGTCCCGCGCAGCACGATCCGGTCGAAGCCTTCCGCGGCGTGGAATCGGAACAGCGCGGCCATGCGCTCGGCGAGGCTCGCTCCGCTCTGCGCGAGGAGCGTCCAGCCCGCGGGCGTCGCGCGCTCGAACCAGCCGCGCGCGTCGGCCGGGGCGAACCACAGCGCGCGCGCGCAGTCGCGCTCGGCCGCGTGCTGGTCGAGAATGTCGAGCAGCATGGCTTCGTAGAGCGCGGCCGCGCTCTCGAGCGAGATCTCGGTCGCAAGGCGCGTCTTCACCTGGCCCGGAACGGGAGCCTTGGCGAAGAGCGCGAGGATCCGTCGCGACATACGCGGATCATACGGAGGGGATTTGGGAGCGTCGTCATCGCCGATCGCGGCCGCAGCATTCGCGCTGTTCTTGCTTGGCTGCGGAGTGGCTGAGGAAGTCGCGCCGCCGGACGCTCCGCAGGCCGAGGAACGCATCGAGGCGCTGCTGCCCGGCCTGATCGACGCGATCCAGGCCAAGCAGCCGGTGTTCGTGATGGATCACGTGTCGCCCGAGTTCAAGGACGAGCGGGGCCTCGACTACTTCGACGTGCGCTCGCTGGTCGAGGCCTACGCATTTCGCGACGACCAAGTCGGCGCGCGACTCGAGAGCGTCGCGATCACGCCGGCCGAGAACGGCCGGCAGCGCGTGGCCGCGCGCGTCTCGTTCGCGCTCGGCCAGCGGCTCGCCGAGGGAACGCCGCTACCGCCCGGCGCGGTGACCTACGCGGTCGATCTGATCTTCGCGCGCGACGGCGCGCGCTGGCAGGCGGTGAGCGGCGGCTACCGGCGCGAGTAGTCGTCGACGATCTCGCCCGCGACCCCAGCCACCGTCACCGTCACGCCCGCGCGCGCGTCGGCCACGCGCACGTAGCCGAGCGCGATCGGACCGCTCGCGGGCGAGACCGCGCTCGACGTGACCTGACCCGAAACGGTGTCGGCCACGCGGATCTCGGCGCCGGGCGCGACTGGGTTCGCGGTACGCAGCTTCACCAGCAGCCGGTTCACCGCGCCGCGCGACGCGATGCGCGCGACGATCTCCTGCCCGACGTAGCAGCCCTTCGCGAGCGAGAAGGCGTGCTCGAGGCGGGCCTCCTGGGGAAAGTTCCGCGCGGACACGTCGACGCCGAGCTTCGGGATCGCGGCCTCGATGCGCAGCGCCTCGACGGCATCGGGCGACAGCTCCGGGAGCGCGAGCGCTTCGCGCAGACGCCCGAGCTGCGTGCGCGGCGCGATCATGCGCAAGCCGTCTTCGCCGAGACTGCCGCCCGCGAGCAGGAGCAGCGACGCGCCGAGGAATTCCACGCGCTCGAAGCGTCCGGGCCCGGGCAGCGCGAAGCCGAGCGCTAGCGCGGCGTCGCGCGCGGCCGGCCCTTCGATTCCGAGCTGCCCGTTCGCGCTCGACTCGCTCGAGAGCGCGACGTCGTCGGCGATGATGTGCTTCTCGAGCACGCCGGAGAGCTCCGCCTCGAGCCCGGGCGCGACGTCGAGCAGGATCGCGTCCGGCTCCGCGAGCACCCAGAGCTCGGCGAGCACGTGACCCTTGCGGTCGAGCAGGAGCGACGCGCGCGCGTCACCGGTCGCGAGCTTCGCCACGTCGTTCGAGAGCATGCCGTTCAGGAAGCGCACGCGATCCGCGCCGGTCGCGCGCACAAGCCCGCGCTCCGACAGGTCGCGAAGCGCGGAGCGTTGCCCGGTCACCGTCTCGAACAGGTTCGACACGCGAACCAGGATAGCCCCTCGCTCCCGCTCGGGCCGGGCTCAGGCCGCGCGCGCGTGCCGGGCCTGCATGGCCTTCCAGCGCTCGAGCATCTTCTCGACCACCTCGAGGTCGGCCTCGTTGTCGACGTCGATGGCGGCGCCTCCGATCTCCGTCGTCACGGTCGTGAAGCGCGTGCGCAGGAGCGCGCTGGCCGCGCGGTCGATCATCGCCAGAGGCACCCACGAGCGCACCCGGTCGGAAGCGGCCACGTAGCCGCGCCGGTGCAGCACGCCCGCGACGTGGATCCCGAAATAGCAGCCGAGCACCCAGAGGTTCCGCCATTCCTTGCGCAGCACGCGCCAGGCCAGCGCAACCTGGCTGCCGAGCTCCTTCTGGTAGCGGTTCTCGTACATGTCCTCGACGTAGTGGCGGTTGCCGAAGCGCAGCGCGCGCACGAAGTGCAGGTTGTTCTGGCGGAAGCGCCCTTCGCGCAGATTGAAGTACGCCATCTCGATGCCGGGCGCGCCGTCGCGCGGCGCGAACGGAGCGAGCGCCGACTCGGGCGAGAGTCCGACCACGTAGTCGCCGCCGCAGGCCTGTGCGCGCGCGACGAACAGCGACAGCTCTTCCGGAATCACGACGGGGATGTCGGCCGGCACGACCAGCACGGCGTGCGCGTCATCGCGCTGCGCGTTCGGCCGCAGCGTACGCAGAAATGTGTGCCAGACGTTCGCGTACAGGGTCTCGCGCTGCGGCACCACGTGGACGGGGCAGCCGCGCGCGGCGGCGAGCGCGAGGCACCCGAACGCGGCGATCTCGCGTTCGAGCCGCACGGGATTCCCGACCACGTAGATCTCGGAGACCTCGGGCGTGTGCAGGAGCGATTCGAGCACGTGCACGACCATGGGCTTGCCGGCGACCTCGACGAACGCCTTGCTGCGCCCGCGGATTGCGCGGCTCGCGCCCCGGTCGCCGGCCACGAGGATCGCCTGGATGGACATGGCATAGGGTGACCCGGATTGTGAAAAAGTGATAGAGGGCAAGGGGTTGGAGGGTCCGGGGAGCGGCAGAAAGGGCGCGGCGGCGGCCTGGAATTGCCCGCCGCCAGAGCGTTCGTGCAGACTGCGGTTCAACCACCGCAACGGAGCCAGCCCCATGCCCAGCGTAGTCGCGACCCTGCGCGTCAAAGCGGACAAGATCGACGAGGCCAAGAGCTTCCTGCGCACGCTCGCCGCCAACGTGCGCGCGAACGAGCCCGGCACCACCGCCTACGTGTTCCACCAGAAGAAAGACGACCCGTGCGTCTTCGTCGCCTACGAGAAGTACGAAAGCGAAGAGGCCTTCAAGCAGCACGGCCAGAACCTGCGCGCGCACGGCGCCGGCTTCGTGGCGGTGCTCGACGGGCGCCCGGAGATCGTCCTGCTCGACGAGATCTAGCGCCTTCGCTCGATTCGGGGCTTCGCGGGTCCGCACTCCTGCGATCCGGAGCCGACGTTCGCGCCACGGGTCGCAGGGAAGCTTTGGTGGAGATGAGCGGGATCGAACCGCCGACCTCTGCGTTGCGAACGCAGCGCTCTCCCAGCTGAGCTACATCCCCGACCGGAGGGCGTACCTTAGACCCCGGCGAAGCCGCGTGCCAGCGCCCCATCGCCTCAACAGCGGCGCACCCCTGCCGATAGGGAGACGTGGCGGGGCCGGTAGTCGGCATCGATCTCGGAACGCTGAACAGCTGCGTAGCCGTCGTCAAAGACGGCAAGGCGGTCGTTCTTGCGGACGAGGCTCGCACGACGACCCCCTCCTGCGTCGCGATCCACCAGGGCCGGGAGCTGGTCGGCGCCGCCGCCAAGCGCCACTCGGTCACCTCGCCCCAAAGCACGGTGATCGCAGTCAAGCGCCTGATCGGCCACACCTTCGAGTCGAACGAGGTGCGCGCCGCGGCCGCCCGCCTGCCCTACAAGCTGTCGCCGAGCCCGCTCGGCGGGGTTTTGCTCGAGGTCGGCGGCGCACAGCTCACACCGGTCGAGGTCTCGGCCAAGATCCTGCAGCGCGTGAAGGAAGTCGCGGAGAGGGCGCTCGGCGAGCCCGTGTCGCAGGCCGTCATCTCCGTGCCCGCGCACTTCAACGACGTGCAGCGCAAGGCGACCAAGCTCGCGGCCGAGTACGCCGGCCTCGAAGTGCTGCGGCTGATCAACGAGCCGACCGCGGCCGCGTTCGCCTACGGCTACAAGAAGCACAAGGACTTCACGCTCGCGGTCTACGACCTGGGCGGCGGGACCTTCGACGTCACGGTCATGCGCGCGCGCGGCAACACGTTCGAGGTGATCGCCACCGACGGTGATTCGTATCTCGGCGGCGAGGACTTCGACTACGCGATCGCCGAGTGGCTCGAGCAGCAATTCAAGAAGGCCCACGGCACGGATCTGTCGGCCGAGCCCGCCGCGCGGCTGCGCCTGAAGGAAGCGGCCGAGAAGGCCAAGATCGAGCTCGCCGCCGCCGAAGTCGCGAACATCGACCTGCCGTTTCTCGCCAAGCTCGCGAGCGGCGAGCAGGTGAACTTCACGTGCGCGCTCTCGCGCAAGCAGATGGAGGCGCTGTGTCAGCCGCTGATCGCGCGCACGCTCGAGCTGTGCGAGCGCGGCCTCTCGACGGCGCGCATCTCGCGCGGCGAGGTCGGAGAGGTGCTGCTGGTCGGCGGCCAGAGCCGCATGCTGGCGGTGCGCGAGGCGGTCAAGGACTTCTTCTCGAAGGAGCCGCGCCGCGACATCAATCCCGACGAGGTGGTCGCGGTCGGCGCGGCGCTCTTCGCCTATTCGCTGTCAGCGGACGCGCTGCAGCAGGAAGCGCACGACGCCGCCGAGGACGCCTTCGAAGTCGCGCTGCGCCAGACAGAGGTCGCGCGCAAGATCGTGAAAGAGGTCGAGGAGCTGCGCGCGCGTCCGCTCGACGACCGGGGCCTGGCCGCGCGCCTGCAGACGCTGCTTCAGGCCACCGAGGCCGATGGCACGCTCCCGCCCGAATTCGAGGAGACGGATCCCGGCACGCTCGGCCCGATCACGTTCGGCGTCTCCGAGCCTGAAGAGGACGACTCGCCGCGCATCCTCGACAACACCCACGCGCAGATCGCGAAGCCGGCCGCGAAGCCCGCGCCCAAGCGCAGCGCGATCACGCTCAAGAATCGGCCCTCGAGCAGCGCCGAGGACGAAGAAGATCTGCCCACGGCCGTGAAGGGTCTGAAGGACGAGCTCCTGCAGCTCGACTACAAGGCCGCCGAGCTGATCGAGCAGCTCGCTCTCGATCTGAACAACCGCGACGGCGGCGGCGACGGCGAGGCCTCGAAGCTGATCGAGGTCGCCAAGGAACGCCTGAACGAGAGCATCGCCGGCGCCAAGGGCGCGTCGGACGAGGCGCTGCAGCAGATCAAGACCGCGACCGAGCACAAGCGCGCGCGGCGCGTGAATCTGCGCGACGTGACGTCGCTGCCGCTCGGCATCGCGACGGCGGGCGACCTGTTCACGGTGCTGATCGATCAGAACGTGGTCGTGCCGTCGCAGCTCCAGCGCATCTTCACGACCAATCAGGACGGTCAGGCCGAGGTCGAGATCCGCGTCTTCCAGGGCCGCGGCAAGACCGTCAGCGACAACCAGCTGCTCGGCTCGTTCATCCTCGAGGGCATCGCGCCCGTGCGCCGCATGGAGCCGAAGATCGAAGTGGCTTTTCGCATCGACGAGAACGGAATCCTGGCCGTGACCGCGCGCGACGCGGAGTCCGGGCTGCAGCAGGGCATCCGCATCGAGGACCCGCTCGGCCTGCAGCAGGTCGAGCCGGGGCCTTCCGGCGAGGCCGCGGAATCGGATCCCGGATCGGAGCCGACGCCGGATGGTGGCGGGGGCTTCCAGATCGAGCGGTGACCCGGACCGCGCTAGGTCTTGCTGCGCTTGCCTAGCTCGCCGGCGGGGTGGCGGCGGGCGTAGTCTTCGCGGGTGAGGCCTTTGGATTCCTGGAGCTGCACCGAGAGGGCGGCGAGGACGAGGGTTTCGGCGAGGATGCTGGCGCGGGGAGCGAAGCCGAGTGCGTCGCCTTCGCGGGTGACGCGGGCGGCGAGAACGACCTCGGCGCAGCGCGCGAGCTTGGAGTCGGGGTCGCCGGTCACGGCGATCACGCGGCCGCCGAACTGGCGCAGCGCGTCGACCGCGCGCACGAGCTCTTCCGTCGCGCCGCTGTTCGAGATCGCGATCACGACGTCGCCGGGCCGGATCTGTCCGACGCTTCCGTGTGTCACCTCGGTGCCGTGCAGGAACGACGCCGGCGTGCCGGTGCTCGAGAGCAGCGACGCCGCGTAGCGCGCGACGTGCTCGGGCTTGCCGACGCCGGTCACGTGCACACGGCCGCCCGCGCTCTCGGCCTCGAGGATCAGCTCGGCCGCAGCGTTGAGCGCCTGCGGGTCGGTGCGCGCGGCCACCTGCGCGAGCTCGGCGGGCACGATCTCGAGAAACTCGGCGACCGCGCGCTGCGCGCCGCTCGGGTCACGACTGGGCGGACGCAGCATCAGCGGTCCGCCGCCGAGCGCCGCGTACAGCTCGAGCACGCGCGTGCGCGCGCGCTCGGCGTGGTCGGGGAAGGCGCCGATCTGCTCGCAGCATGCGCCGCCGCAGGCGTTGCCGAGCTTCGCCGCGGACTCGAGATCGAGCCCTGCGTGCAGGCCCGCGAGCAGCCCGCCGAGGAACGCGTCGCCCGCGCCGGTCGTGTCGACAACGCCGACTTGAGCGGCGGGTACCGCGATCGCCTCGCCTTCCGAGAGCAGGAGCGACCCGGCCGGCCCGAGCGTGAGCGCGATCAGCTTCGCACCCGTGAGCTCGGCGAGCTCGCGAGCGCGCGCGCGAGCGGTGCCGGGCGCGACGATGCCGTCGAGCGCGGAGAGCGACGGCTTGATCACGTCGGCGAGCTTCAGCAGCGCGAGCAGCTCTTCGCGGCTGCCGAGCACGGGCACCGAGTCGGCCAGCCCGACGTCGAGGTCGACCACGGTGCGCGCGCCCGCCGCGCGCGCCAGCTCGAGCACGCGAATCACGGTCGCGAGCGGAAGCTGTGAGACCTCGCTCGTGACCACGGCGGAGTCGCCGATCACCGAACGGTGTAGAGACTCGACCTCGTCGGGCGTGTACTCGCCGGTGGCGCCGCGCGCCATGTAGATCGCGCGCGCGCCGCTCGGATCGACGTAGACCTGAGCGAACGAGGACGCGCTGCCGCCGAGCTCGATGTGGTGCACGATGCCGAGCCGTTCCATGCCCGCGCGCAGGTAGCGACCGTTCGGGTCGTCGCCCTGCTTGCCGAAGATCGCGGTGCGCAAGCCCAACGCGCGCGCCCAGCCCAGGTGATTCAGCACCACGCCGCCGACGAGTCGGCGCACGGAGCTGCCGCTCTCGTCGGCGCGCAACAGGCTCTTCTCGTCGGCGCCCAGGATCCGCTTCACGAGGTGGATCTCGTCGACCACCATGCTACCGGTTCCGGCGACGTCCCACGACTTTGACTTCGCGCTCACGGCTCCTCCGCGCAGGTGGGATCCGAACGCCAGCGCGCGGGCAGCACCGCATCGACGTCGGCCAGCAGCTTCGCCATCGACTCGTCGAAGCGCACGCCCTCATCACCCGTGAACGCCGCGGTGCCGCGCGCGACGGCGTCGCTCGACAACACGCCGCGCAGCCGCAGTCCGCGCTTCAGCGCGGCCAGGCTGCGCTTGCCCGACGCGAAGCGGTAGCTCGCGGAGAAGGCGCGGAAGAGTCGAGCCAGCTCGTCCATGCGCTCGACGTCGCCCGCACCCGCGACCTGCCAGGCGCGCTGCCACTCGCGCGGCATCAGGTTCGCGGGGCCCGAGACGACGCCAGCCGGCAGCAGGTCGTGCAGCAGGAAGCGGTTCCAGTGCTCGCGCAGCGCGCCCCAGAAGCCGGTGTGCGGCCGCATCATCTCGAGGATGTGCATGGCCTCGCCGACGTAGATGCCGAACGCGCCGCGGTCGCGGAACTGCCGAGCCGCCTTGGTGTAGTGCCCGAGCCTTCGCGGCGGCGCCGAGACCTTGATGCCGCGCACGAAATCCAGACGCGAGAGCTGCTTCACCCACTTCGTGCGCAGGTGCGGCACGCTGCCCGCCGAGATGTCCGCGTTGTCGTACAGGAAGATCGGCAGCCTGCGATCGCGCGCGTCGAGCAGGTCTGCGACATCGCGCGCGACGAAGCGCACCGGGTCGTCGACATCGCGAATCGCGAGCGGCGCGATCACGCCCGCGTGCGCGCCGATCTCGAGCGCGAGCTCCAGAGTCTCGAGCGTTTCCGCGCGAGTCGGGGCGGTGAGCCCCACCCAGGCCTCCACCGAATTGTGTCCCGCCTGCGCGAGCCGCGACTCGTGCTTGCGCGTCTCTTCCACCACCACGCGGATCACGCGGTGACGTCGCAGCTGGTCGAGCCGGTTCCACTCGCCGGTCGTGCCCATCACGAAGATCACGTCGGCGCCGCGCCCGCCTTGGATCAGGAAGCGCACGAGCCGGCGCTGATCGGAGTCGAGTGGCTCGCCGCCCGCGTCCAGACACGTGATGCAGGGAATCGAGAGGCCGCCGCGCGGCGCGTAGTGCTCGAGTGTGTGCACGCCCCGAACTTACGTTCCCTGCTGGCGCGGGTCGAGGGCGTCGCGCAGCCCGTCGCCGAGCAGGTTGTACGCGGTCACCGTCACGAAGATCGCGGCGCCGGGGAACACGGCGAGCCACCACGCGGTGGTGTTGGACTGCGCGACCGACAGGATCGAGCCCCAGGTGACCAGATGCGCGGGCACGCCGATGCCCAGGAACGACAGGCCCGACTCGGTCAGGATCGCGCTCGCGACGCCGAACGACATCGAGACCAGCACCGGCGCGATCGCGTTGGGAAGAATGTGGCGCGCCATGATGCGCGCGTCGCTCGCGCCGAGCACCTGCGCTGCCGCCACGTAGTCCATCGCGCGCACGCGCAGGAATTCGCTGCGGATCAGCCGAGCGATGCCCACCCAGCCGGTGAGTCCGAGGATCACCATGATCAGATAGATCGACGGCTTGAACACCGCGGCCACGGTGATGATCAGGAAAAAGGTCGGGATGGCGAGCATCAGCTCGAACAGACGCGAGAGCGCCAGATCCGCGGGCCCGCCGTAGTAGCCCGCCAGGCCACCGAGCACGACGCCGATCAACGCCTGGATCGCGACGACCACCAGACCGATCGTGAGCGACACGCGAATGCCGTGCACGAGTCCGGCCGCCACGTCGCGCCCGAGACCGTCGGTGCCGAGCCAGTGCTGGCGCGACGGCGGCTCGAACACGTCGCCGCTGATGTCGGGAACCGTCGCGCTGTACGGGATCGGCGGCCAGAGCACGCGCTCGGCCGATTCCGCGAGCTGCGAGAAGCGCTGATTCGAGAGCCTCTCCGGCCACTGCCGCGCGCCGAGCCAGACCTGGTAATCGATCAGCACCGGGTAGTAGCTCTCGCCCTCGAGCTCGATGTAGTACGGCTTGTCGTTCGCCACGAAGTCCGCGAACACCGCGAGCAGCGCCAGCACGCCGATCACGACCATGCCGAACACGGCGCGCCACTGGCGGCGGATGCCCTGCCACACGCGCTCGCCCGCGTTCACGCCTTGGCCTTCCCGAAGCTGATGCGCGGATCGACGAGCGCCAGCGCGAGATCCGCGAGCAGGATTCCGAGCAACGTCAGAAAGGAGCTGGTCGCGAACAGCGCGAGCACGACCGGATAGTCGCGCGCCAGCACCGCCTGGTAGCCGAGCTGGCCGATGCCGGGAATCGAGAACATCTTCTCGATGATCACCGAGCCGCCGATCAGCCCCGGCAGCACGCCGGCGACGATCGTCACCATCGCGATCAGCGAATTGCGCAGCATGTGCTTGAGCACCACGGTCCGCTCGGGAACGCCCTTGGCGCGCGCGGTGCGGATGAAATCCTGCCTCGCGTTCTCGAGCATCGCCGAGCGCATGTAGCGCGAGAGCTCCGTGTAGCTGCCGAGCGTGGTGACGAAGATCGGGAGCGCGAGATGGATGGCGAGGTCCGCGAGCCGCCGCGCGAGCGGCCAATCCGCGCTGTACTCGAGCGACCGCAGTCCGCCGGGCGGGAACCAGGCGAAGTAGTCGCCGCCGCAGAAGTACACGATCAGGAGCACGCCGACCCAGAAGCTCGGCAGCGAATAGAGCATGAAGATCAGCGCCGTCGAGAGCTGATCGAAACCGCTGCCTGGCCGCACCGCCGAGTAGATGCCGAGCGGGATCGCGATCACGTACATGATCACGAGCGAGATCAGCGAGATCGCGATCGTGACCGGCAGCCGCGGGCGGATCTTGTCCCAGACCGGCTGACGGTCCTTCAGGCTGATGCCGAAGTCCGCCCGCGCGAGCCGCCCGACCCAGTGCGCGTACTGCACCGGAATCGAGCGATCGAGCCCGAGCTCGTGGCGCAGCTGCACCTTCGCCTTCTCGATGTCGGCGAGCCGCTGCGTGCTGATGCCCGATTGCCCCGCGGCGAGCCCGCCCGACAGGTACAGCTCGACCGGATCGCCGGGCGCGAGGTGGATGATCGCGAAGCCGATGAACGTGATCGCGAAGAACGTGGGCACGAGCAGCAGCAGGCGGCGCAGGACGTAGGCCAGCATCGACGCTCAGCTCACCGGTACTTCTGACTCGCGACCGGCACCCACCACTCGGTCTCCTGCGTCGAGCCGGTCGGGTACCAGGTCACGCCTTGAAAGCGCCGGTCGTAGGCCGACAGCGACTTCGGCGCGTACACCCAGGTGTAGGGCTGCTCGTCGTAGAGGATCTCCTGCACGCGGTCGTACATCTGCTTGCGCTTGGCCGCGTCGAACTCGACGCGATACGCCTCGAGCAGGCCGTCGACCTCCGCGTTCGCGAACGAGATGTGGTTCGAGCCGCCGGGCACGGCCTGTGACGAGTGCCAGATCTGGAACAGATCCGGTGGCACGGTGCCGCTGTTCGTCCAGCCCAGGATCACCGCGTCGTAGTCGAAGCTCTTCACCTTCTCGAGCAGGATCGACCAGTCGATCGAGCGGAAACTCGCGTCGATGCCGGCGCGCTTGAACTCGTCGACCACTACCAGTCCGAGATTGCGGCGATCGTCGTTGCCGGAGTTCGAGACGATCTCGAAGCTCAAGCGCACGCGCGCGCCGTCGACCTCCTTGTCGAGAATTCCGTCGCCGTCGCTGTCAGTCCAGCCGGCCTCGGCGAGCAGCGCCTTGGCTTTCGCTGGATCGAACGACCACGGCGGCAGCGCGGAGTTGAACTCCGGCCGGCCGGGATAGATCGGCGACTCGACCGGGTCGGCCAGCCCCAGCAGCAGCTTGTCGCAGACGTTGCGCTTGTCGACCAGGTGCGAGAGCGCCTGGCGCACGCGCTTGTCCGAAAAGATCGCGCGCTTCTGGTTCCAACCCAGATACGTGTAGCTGCCCGCGCGGTCGACGTGCTTCACCGACTGCTCGCCGAAACGCGGGTCGTTGGTCTGCTTCAGGTACTGCACCGGCCGCAGGCCCATGAAGTCGACCGCGCCCGCCTTGCGCGCGGCGAGCGCCGCATCGAAGTCGTTGATCACGCGGTACACCACGCGGTCGACCCACGGATCCCCGAGCAACGGCTCGCCGGCGGCGAAGTAGCCGTCGCGATGGCGCAGCTCGATCTTCTCGCCGGTCACGTAGTCGCGCGCGGGATCCTCGAGCACGAGCGCGCCCGGGCCCATCGGACTGCGGTTGAAGCTCTCGTTGAACGCTTTCGCGAAGCGCTCGGCTCGAGCCTTCTTGGCGGGCTCGAGCTCGTCCCAGTGGTTCAAGCCAGCGACGCTGATCCCGTCGAGCAGGTTCTCGGGATCGTAGTAGTGGCGCGGGATCGGGCTGATGCCGCCGAGCTGCCAGTCGTTCAGGAAGTACACCTCGCCGAGCGAGATCTTCACGGTGTGCGGATCGACGACCTCGGCGTTGGCGACCGAGTTGTAGTAGTTGCGCTGCGGAGCGGCGTTCACGGTCGGGTGGCGGATGGCCTTGAGCGTGAACACCACGTCTTCGGCCGTGAGCGGCTTGCCGTCGCTGAAGGTCACGTCGTCGCGCAGGCGGTAGGTGTAGGTGAGCCGGTCGGCGGAGACCTCGGGCAGCTCGCGCGCAATCAGCGGCTCGAGCGCGAGCGTGTTCTGATCGATCCGCACCAGCGAGGGAAAGATCCAGCCGAGCACCTGGCTCGCGCCCGCGTCGTTCGAGGTCAACGGATTCAAATTCTCGGGATCGGCGAGTGAGTGGACGACCAGCCAGTCGCCGCGCACGGGCGTGCCCGGGCTCTCGGGCGAAGTCGCGGGCGTGCTCGGCGCAGGCGATTCGCCGGCAGCCGGCGCGGGCGCCTTGTGCTCGCCTGGACCGTCGCACGCGAGCAACCCCAGCGTGCACGCGAGTGCGCGCACGATCCGTACTCGAAGCATTGGAATCCCCCCGATGGTCGCGCCGAGATCTTGCCGTGGCGAGAAAAGCCTCGCACGGAGCATAGCTCGCGCTATGATCCGGTCGTTCCCTGATCGTCCCCCCCGCCTCACAACTTCCCCCCTCGAGGGATGCATGAACCGCAGCACAGACTGCAGGGGCGGCGACGGACGCGCGCGCAAGCGCGGTGTTCCACTCGAGCTCGTGATCGGACGCGAGACGATTCGCGTCTGGCTCGACGACGCAGGAATCCACTTCCGCCACGCCGACGGCTCGAACGCAGAGGGGCATCTGCCGTGGTCGGTCGCGATCGCGATGTCCCTGATCCCGCCGGACCTCCCGCGCATGGGAACGATCGAGGCCGCATAGTCCACATGGGTCTTCTCGAAGGGCTTCTCGGATTCGTGGCGGGTGGCGGCATCACGTGGCTGGTCATGCGCTGGCGTCGGCCGCCGGCGCCGGCCGCTCCACTCGTGGATGCGGAGGTGATCGCGGAGCTTAAACCCCTCACACCCGTGCGCGAGATCGCGCTCGCGCGCGACGCCGAACGCGCGGCGCCGCCCTATCTGATCGCGCTGATCGGTGAGGCCATGCGCGAGCCGCTGCGCCAATTGCGCCGCGCGGGAAACGTGCCGGTCGACGCGCTCGACAAGCTCGAGCGCGTGGCCTGGCAGATGCGCATGCTGGTGGCCCGGCCGCGGCCGATGCGCGCCGCACCCACCTCGCCGATCGCGCTCTTGCAGGAGGCCGCCGAGCAGATTCCGCTCCTGCGCGACGGTTCGGTGGGCGCGTCATGGTCGCTCTTGAACCGCCAGCCGGTGCACGTCGACCCGGAGCGCATGCGCGCGGCGTTCCGCGCCTTGCTCGAGTCGGGCGCGGAGCTCGCGGGCGAGGGCGGCCGGATCGGCATCAAGATCCTGCGCGGCGACACGCAGGGCTTTCCGGTGCAGATCGAGATCGAGATCGGCCGCCGCGGCACCGAGCTCGACGCGCTGTCGATGCTCGTGACGCGCCACCTGATCGAGAGTCAGGGCGGCCGGATCGAGATCGACGGCAACATGACGCGCGTGTTCCTGCGCAACGCCGGTCCCGAAGAGCAGATCGCGTCGGTGGCCTAGCGGCCCGAGGCCGGCGGCGCGGCTCGAACCCATGCTTCCGTGAAATCCGCCGACACCAGCTTGGGCGCCGGAGTCGCGCTCTCGACCGCGAGCGTCGCGCTGCCCTCGCCGCCCGTGATCTCGATCCGGGTCGGGAAGCGGAGCTTGTCGAAGTTGCGCCATTCCTCGAGTTCCGACTGACCGCGTCCGGGCAGGACCAAGCGGCGAACCTCGAGTGCGCGCTTCTCGACCCAGAGCTGCGCGAGCGATTGACGCGTGCCGAGCACGTAGCAGTCGCCGTCGCCGCAGCGCGCGAGCTCGTTGGCGCTCACGTCGATCCCGTGCACCCCCAGCCAGGCGATCAGGTCCGACTCGTGACGCAGGCAGAGGACCTCCAACTCCGGCACCCAGACGGGCATCGGCAGGGTCGTGCCGGCCAGCACGCGTCCGCGCTGCACCACCCAGCGGCCGCCGCGGTCGTCGGAGACGCGCATGCCGAAGTCGGGGTGCAGGTCGATCGAGAGGCTGCTCGGCGCGTCGGACGCGGCCGTCGAGAGCGTCGCCTGCACGTGCAGGGCTGGGCGGCTGGCCTGCGCCGAGGCGAGCTGCGCGACCACCCGCGCGCCGCTGGCGAAGTAGGCCAGCCAGGCGAGCGCGGCGAGCTTCGGGAGCAGGGCGCTCAACGCAGCCGGCGCAGAGCCGTGCGGCCGGCGAAGCGCGCCCGCGCGCCGAGCTCGGACTCGATGCGCAGAAGCTGGTTGTACTTGGCGACGCGGTCGGATCGGCACAGCGAACCGGTCTTGATCTGGCCCGCGGCGCGGCCCGCGGCGAGGTCGGCGATCGTCACGTCTTCCGTCTCGCCGGAGCGGTGCGAGACCACCGCCGCGTAGCCCGCGGTCTCGGCCATCGACATGGTCTCGAGAGTCTCGGTGAGCGTACCGATCTGGTTCACCTTCACGAGCACCGCGTTCGCGACGCCGCGCGCGATGCCCTCGCGCAGGATCTTCGGGTTGGTCACGAACACGTCGTCGCCGACCAGCTGCACGCGCGAGCCGAGCGCGTCGGTGAGCGCCTTCCAGCCGTCCCAGTCGCCTTCCGCCAGGCCGTCCTCGATCGAGACGATCGGGTAGCGATCGACCCAGTCCTCGTAGAGCTCGATCATCTGCTCGCGCGAGCGGATCGTGCCCTCGCCCTCGAGCTCGTACCGGCCGTTCCTGTAGAACTCGCTGGCGGCGACGTCGAGGCCGATGTGCACGTCGTGGCCGGGCCGATAGCCGGCGCGCTCGATGCCGCGCAGCACCATCTCGACCGCTTCCTGGTTCGACTCGAGGTCGGGCGCGAAGCCGCCCTCGTCGCCGACGCCCGTTGCGTAGCCCGCGGCGTGCAGGACTTCGCGCAGCGCGTGGAAGATCTCGGCGCCGTAGCGCAGACACTCCGAAAAGTTCGGCGCGCCGGTCGGCAGGATCATGAACTCCTGGAAGTCGACCTTGTTCGCGGCGTGCTGTCCGCCGTTCAGGATGTTCATCATCGGCAGCGGCAATAGCGGCTCGCGTCCGTCGGAGAGCCAGCGCCAGAGACTGAGCTTCGCGTCGGCGGCCGCGGCGTGCGCGGCGGCGAGCGAGATGCCGAGCAGCGCGTTCGCGCCGAGTCGCGACTTCGTCTCCGTCGCGTCGAGCGCGATCATGGCCGCGTCGAGCTCGGCTTGCTCGTCGAGACCGCCGAGCTCGATGCCGCGCACGGTGCGCAAGAGCTCGCCGCGCACGTTCTCGACGGCGCGCAGCACGCCCTTGCCGCGATAGCGCTTGCCGCCGTCGCGCAGCTCGAGGGCTTCGCGGCTGCCGGTCGACGCGCCCGAGGGCACCGCTGCCCGTCCGCTCACACCCGAGTCGAGTCTGACCTCCACCTCTACCGTCGGATTGCCGCGCGAGTCCAGAATCTCCCGCGCGCGCACGTCTTCGATGCAGCTCATGGCGGCGCAGTCTATCGGATGTTTCCGGGCGGATCCTGCCCGCGCGCCGAGCGCAACGAACGCACCAGCGACAGCAGGAGCCGCCCGTCCTCGTCCGTGCCGACCCGCGCTTCCACGCCGTACACGCTCGCGATGCGTGCGGGCGTGAGCACCTCCGCGGGCGTGCCGTGCGCCGCGATTCGGCCGCGTTCGAGCAGCACCAGCTCGTCGGCGAAGCGTGACGCGAGCACGAGATCGTGCGTCACGACCAGGCAGCCGCGTCCGGCTGTGGCGGAGAGCCACGCGCGCAGCCACTCCCAGCAGTGCAGTCGATGCCCGAGGTCCATGTGCGACGTGGGCTCGTCGAGCAGCCACGTCGGAACTCCCTGCGCCAGCGCGCGCGCGAGCAGCACGCGCTGCTTCTCGCCGCCGGACAGGCTCGGGTACGCGCGCTCGCTGAGCGCGTGCAGCTCGAGCTCCGCGAGCGCCTGCTCCGTCAGCGCGACGTCGCTCGGCGCCTCGCGCCCGAACGGTCCGAGGAACGGAGCGCGGCCCAGCGCGACCATCTCGCGCACGCGGAACGGAAACGGCACGTGGCTGTCCTGCGGCACGACGGCGAGCCGCTGCGCGATTTCTCGGCGCGAGAGCTCGGCGTGCGAGACGCCCGCGAGCCGAACTTCGCCCGCGTCCGCGCGGAGCGTACCGGCAAGTACACGCAGGAGTGTCGTCTTGCCGGCGCCGTTCGGGCCAGCCACGACCATGAGTCTTCCGGGGCGGAGCTCGAGCGAGACGCCGTCGAGCACCGGCGTGTCGCCGAACGCGTGGCGAAGCCCGCTCGCCTCGAGCAGCGGGACGCTCACGACGGCAGCCGCGCGAGCTCGCGGCGCAGCAGCACCAGGAACAGCGGCCCGCCAACCAGCGCCGTGAGCGCGCCGACCGGCAGCTCGATCGGCGCGAGCACCCAGCGCGCGAGCGTGTCGGCGCTGACCAGGAACGCGGCGCCCGCCAGCGCCGAGGCGGGCACGAGCGTGCGGTGGTCGGATCCCACCGTGAGCCGCAGCAGGTGCGGCACGATCAGGCCGACGAAGCCGATCAAGCCGGAGACCGCGACGGACGCGCCGATCATGAGCGCGCTCGCGGCCAGCACCTGCCGGCGCACACGTGGCACGTCGACACCGAGGTGCGACGCGGTCTCGTCGCCCTGCGCGAGCAGGTTCAGCGCGTAGGCGTGGCGCAGCGCGATCGCGAGTCCGAACGCAAAGAGCAGGGCCACGCCAGCGAGCAGCGCCGGCTCGACCAGCCGCACCGAGCCGATCAGCCACAGGAACACGCTCGCGACGCGCGATAGATCCGCGGCGCTGGTCACGAACACGATCAGCGACGACGCGAAGGCGTTGAATACGACGCCCGTCAGCAGCAGGCTGTGCGCGGGCGCGCGCCCGCCGGTCGAAGCGACCGCGTACAAGAGCAGGCTGGCGCCGAGCGCGCCCGCGAACGCGACCAGCGGCACGGCCGCGCCGCCGAGGAAGAATCCGCCGCCGAGCGCGAGCGCCGCGACACCGCCCAGTGCCGCTCCGCCGGAGATCCCGAGCACGTACGGATCGGCGAGCGGATTCTGCAGCAGTGCTTGCAGCAGCGCGCCCGCGGTCGCGAGCCCGGCGCCGACGAGCGCGGCGAGCAGCGCGCGCGGCAGCCGGATCTCGAACACGATCTCGGCGGTCGCGTGCTGCGCCGAGCCGATCAAGAGACTCGCGCCGATGCATGCGAGCAGCAGCAGTGCGAGCGGAGCGAGCACCCGGCGCGCGCTCACGGCGCGGCGCTCGCGTCGAGCTCGGGGTGCACGCGCGCGCGCAAGATCCGCGCTCCCTCGGGCAAGCGCGCGCCCGGCAGCGTCGCGACGCCGGGCGGAACCAGCTCGACGCGCCGCACGAAGTCGTGCCGCGACCAGTACGAACGCGCGTTGCGTTCGGCCTCGGGTCCGAGCGGCTGGCTCTGGGTCGAATCGATCAGCACGTCTGGCGCGCGCTCGGCGAGCAGCTCGAGCGACACCTGCGGGTAGGCGCTCGGCAGGTCGGCGAAGACGTTGCGGCCGCCAGCCGCTTCGATCAGCGAGCTCGCGAAGCTGCCGCCCGCGGCGACGTAGAGCGGCTCGCGCTCGACGACCAGCGCGACGCTCGGCCGGCCGAGCCCGGCGACGGAGCGTGCGACCGCGTCGAGCTGCTCGCGTACCTGCGCCACCAGCGTGCGCGCCTCGGCTTCGCGACCGAGCTGGGCGCCGATCGCTTCGTAGGTCGCGAGCACCGACTCGAGCGAGCCGCTCGAGTCGATCTCGTACACGCGCACGTCGCGCGCGCGAAGCTGCGCGAAGAACGCCGCTTGGTTCTCGCTGCGTACGCCGAGCACGAGCGTCGGGCGGAGCTCGATCGCGCGCTCCAGGTCCGGCGCGAACAGCCCGCCGAGCGACGGCAGCTCGTCGCCCAGACCCGAGAGCGCGTGCGAGTACTGATCGACACCGACCAGCTCGTCGCGGCGGCCGAGTGCGATCACGATGTCGGTCGCCGACGGCGAGAGCGAGATCACGCGCGGTTCGCCGCTGGCGACCGCCTCGACCCCAGGCTCAGGCTCGCCCGCGCGGCACGCGAGCGCGAGCACGACGGCGAGCGCCAGAATTCGCGCGCAGTGGGGGATCCGCACGAGCCGTGTTCTAGCACTTCGCTCGTGGACGCGTCGCGGATCACGGGAGCGCGGCCGCCCGTGCGGAGGCCGCGCTCCCGGACCGCTCAACGAGAGCGTGTCTCGGCGCTCAACGAGCGCCGTTTACTTCGCGGGCTGCGCGGTCGACTTGCCGTCGAGCGCCACGTGCGGCCGCATGCGCTCGAGCGCTTTGTCGCCGATTCCCTTGACCTCGGACAGGTCCTCGACGCGCTTGAACGCGCCGTGCTCCTTGCGGTACTCGAGAATCGCCTGCGCCTTCGCGGGCCCGACACCGGGGAGCAGCGCGAGCTCCTCCGCGGTGGCCGAGTTCACGTTGACGACGCCCACGATGGCGCCGCCGGCGGCGTGGCCCGCCGGCTCGTTCGCGGCGGCGAGCGCCGTGTTGCACAGGAACGCCGTGAGAGCGACCGCGCTCGCGGCTCGGACGATCGTTGCTCGGATCTTCATACCCTGCCTTTCCTTTCGTGGGGTGAGGAAAGTGGGCGAGACGGGGAAAACGTTTGGAGCTTAGCTGTGCCGTCCGACGACGAAGTCCGCGAACGCGAGCATCGCCTGCTTCGCCTCGCAATCGACGAACGGCTCGATCTGCGCGCGCGCCTGACTGCCGAGCTGTTGCGCGCGGGACATCGCGCTCTCCACTCCGTGGTGTCGGGCCACGCACTCCGCGACGCGCTGCACGCTCTCGCGGTCGGGTACGCGGCCGGCTGCGCTTTGGAGCGCGAATTCCTTCAAGAGCGACGAGATCGCGTCGCGTTCGCCCGTGCCGCAGCGCTTCAGGGTCGCGATCAGCGGCAGGGTGAGCTTGCCCTCGGACACATCGGTGAGCGGCGCCTTGCCCAGGTCCTGCTCGCTGCCCGCGTAGTCGAGCGCGTCGTCTACGAGTTGGAAGGCGAGGCCGAGCTGCCAGCCGTATTCGCGCACCGCGCGGCGTTCGGAGCGGGTGACACCGCCGAGGATCGCACCCGCCTCGGCCGCCGCGGCGAGCAGGCTCGAAGTTTTGCCGCCGATCACTTCGAGATAGGTGGACTCGCTCATCTCTGGATCGAAGCTGCGCGTGAGCTGCAGAACTTCGCCCTCGGCCATCGCGCGGATGCTGTCCGCGAACGCGGCCAGGATGTCGGGGTCGCCGTCCTCGACCAGCGTCTGACAGGTCCGCGCGTAAAGGAAGTCGCCGACCAGGATGGCGAGCTTGCTGCCGAAGCGCGCGTTCACGCTCGGCCGGCCGCGGCGGGTCTCCGCGCCGTCGACCACGTCGTCGTGCAGCAGCGACGCGCTGTGCAGGTACTCGGCCGCCGCCGCGATCTGGATCGCGCGCGGACCGCGGTAGCCACACAGCCGCGCGGCCAGCAGCACCATCACCGGGCGCACGCGCTTGCCGCCGCTGCCGAAGGTGTGTTCGCCGATCGTCGGGATGACGGGTGCGACCGAGCGCATGCCAGCGCGCATGACGCGCTCGACCTGCTCGAGGTCGTCGCGCAGAAAGGAGATGATGCGCTCGAGATCGGGGGCGGCTGTCAACTCGCTTGCATCCGGTAGGAGGTTCGGCGAGTCTAGCCCGCGTCGGGAGGGGCTGTCAAAGGGTTCGATGCCAAATCCGCTTTCATTCCAGGGAGTTAACAGAAGTTCTCCACTCGATGTCGAGCTCGCGCTGGAGCTCGACACGCTGCGCGCGCGGAACCTGCACCGGCGCTTGCGCCGCGTCGAAGGCCGCCAGGCGCCGCGCATGCGCGTCGACGGCCGTGACTGCCTGATGCTGGCCGGCTCGAACTATCTCGACCTCGCCGGTGACGCGCGCGTGATCGCCGCCGCGCAGCGCGCCGCGCAGGAATTCGGCACCGCGGCTGCCGGCTCGCGCCTGATCAACGGCAACCTGTCGCTGCACGAGGAGTTCGAGCTCGAGCTCGCGCGCTTCGCCGGCCACGAAGCGGCGCTCGTCTTCTCGAGCGGGTACATGGCGAACCTGGGCGTGCTCGGCGCGCTGTGCGGACCCGACGACGTGATCGTCTCGGACAGCTTGAACCACGCCAGCATCATCGATGCCTGCAGGCTCTCGCGCGCGCAGACGCGCGTGTTCCGCCACAACGACCCGGACGACTTCGCGCGTGTCGCCGCCGGGCTCGCGGGCTTTCGGCGCCGCGTGCTGGTGGTCGACGGCGTGTACAGCATGGACGGCGACACGGCCGTGCTGCGCGAGCTGGTGCCGATCGCGCGCGCGCACGAGCTGGTGGTCGTGCTCGACGACGCGCACGGGCTCGGCGTGCTCGGCGCGGCCGGCCGCGGCGCGGCGGAAGCGGAGGCCGTCGACGTCGATCTCCTGATCGGAAACCTCGGCAAGGCGCTCGGCAGCTTCGGCGCGTTCGTCGCGTGCTCTGCGCGCGTGCGCGAGTACCTAGTAAACGCCGCGCGCAGCTTCATCTTCACCTGCGCGGTCGCGCCGCCCGCGCTCGGCGCGGCGCGCGAGGCGCTGCGCATCGTCGCCGCCGAGCCGGAACGCCGCAAGCTCCTGCTCGAGCGTTCGGAGCAGCTGCGCGCGGGCCTGCGCGCGGCCGGCTACGACACGGCCGCGAGCACGACCCAGATCGTGCCCGCGATCGTCGGCGAGAACGATGCGGTGATGCGGCTGTGCGAGGCGGCGCTCGAACGCGGCGTGTACGCGCAGGGCATCCGACACCCGTCGGTGCCGCACGGCAGCGCGCGCATCCGCTTCACGCCGACCTGCGCGCACTCGAGCGACGACATCGCGCGCGTGCTCGAGGTGTTCACGGAGCTGCGGGTCCGATGACCGAGCGGCTCTCGCGATGAGCCGCACGCGCGAGCTGCGCGAGCGCGACCAGCGCGCGCTCTGGCACCCGTTCACTCAGATGAGCGACTGGCTGGACGGCAACCCGGTGGTGATCGATCGTGGCGAGGGCAACTACCTGATCGACACCGAAGGCAATCGCTATCTCGACGGCGTGTCGTCGCTGTGGGTGAACCTGCACGGTCACGATCACCCGATCCTGCGCGCGCGCATTCACGAGCAGCTCGACAAGCTCGCGCACTCGACGCTGCTCGGACTGGCGGGCGTTCCGTCGATCGAGCTGGCCGAGAAGCTGGTCGCGATCGCGCCACCCGGGCTCACGCGCGTGTTCTTCAGCGACAACGGCTCGACCGCCATGGAGGTCGCGCTCAAGATCGCGTTCCAGTACTGGCAGCAGAAGAGCGAGGAGACGCGCGTGCGCACGCGCTTCGTCGCGCTGCGCGACGCGTACCACGGCGACACGCTGGGCGCGGTCGCGGTGGGCGGCATCGAGCTCTTCCACGAGGCGTTCCGCCCGCTCGTCTTCGACGTGCTGCGCGCGCAGAACGCCTACTGCTACCGCTGTCCGTACGGTCTCGAGCTCGCGACCTGCGGGATCCACTGCCTCGAGTCGCTCGAAGGAATCCTCGCCAAGCATGGGCACGAGGTCGCCGGCGTGGTGGTCGAGCCGCTCCTGCAGGCCGCCGCCGGCATGCTCCTGCTTCCCGACGGCTGGCTGCGCCGTGTGCGCGAGCTGTGCGATCGGCACGGCACGCTCCTGATCGTGGACGAGGTCGCCACCGGCTTCGGACGCACGGGCAAGATGTTCGCCTGCCAACACGAGAACGTGTCACCCGACGTGATGGCGATCGCGAAGGGCATGACCGGCGGCTACCTGCCGCTGGCCGCGACGCTAGCGACCGAGGAGATCTTCTCCGCGTTTCTGGCGCCGACCCACGCCGCGCGGCAGTTCTTCCACGGCCACTCCTACTCAGGCAACGCGCTCGGCTGCGCCGCCGCACTCGCGAACCTCGAAATCTTCGAGACGGAGGATGTGCTGGGCCGCGTCGCGCGCACCAGCGCACACCTGGGCCGGCGGCTGGAAGAGCTGCGCTCGCGCGCGTGCGTGGGCGAGATCCGCCGGCTCGGACTGATCGCCGGCATCGAGCTGGTCAAGGATCGTGCGACGCGCGCGCCGTTCGACCCGCGCGACCGCGTGGGTCACCTGGTTTGCAACGCCATGCGCAAGCACGGGATCATCTTGCGGCCGCTCGCCGACACGGTGGTGGTGATGCCGCCGCTCTCGGTGAGCGAGGCCGAGATCGACGCGATCGTCGACGCGCTCTCGAAGTGCATTGCGGAAGTGACCGGCGCGTGAGCGCCGTGTTCGTGACCGGCACAGACACCGGCTGCGGAAAGACCTTCGTCGCCTGCGCGCTCGCCCGCAGCCTGCGCGCGGCCGGCCGGCGCGTGCGCGTGCTGAAGCCGATCGAAACGGGTTGCCTCGACGGCCTGCCGGCCGACGCACGGGCGCTTGCCGAAGCCGCCGGCGACGATGCGCCGCTCGAGCGTCTCTGCCCCTACCGCTTCGCGCTGCCCGCCGCGCCCGAAGTCGCCGCGCGCGCCGAAGGGATCGCGATCGACGCCGCGCGCATCGAGTTCGCGCTCGCGGCCGCTCGCAAAGACGCGGATCTCGTGATCGTCGAAGGCGCCGGCGGACTGCTCGTGCCGATCGCGACGGGGCTCGACATGGCGGGCCTCGCGCGTCGGCTCCGCTTGCCGCTCCTGGTCGCCTCGCGCGCGACGCTCGGCACGATCAACCACACTCTGCTGACGCTCGAGGCCGCGCGCGCGCGCGACCTGCGCGTGCTCGGCGTCGTGATCAGCCACGCCAGCGCGGCTCTATCGCCTGCGGATCGGAGCAATCTCGACCTGCTGCTCGAGCGCTTGCCGGTGCCCCTGCTCGCGGAGCTGCCCCACGGCAGCCGGCAGCTTCCCGGGCATTTCGACGCCGCGGCGTGGCTGACCGCGACCGGCAACTCCTGACTCAAGTTGCTTGGCTCCGAGGCCGAAATCTGCTCGATGGCGCGCGGCCAGCAAGACCCCGTGGACGAGGAGCTCGAAGAGCTCGATCAGGGCCTGAAGCGCCTGCGCGTGGAGTACGACCAGTTCTTCCTCGGCATCCTGAAACGCCCGCCGAACGTTCTGCAGGGCCGCATGCAGAAGATCATCGTCAAGTACGCGAACCAGATCCTGCGCAAGACGCACCAGAAATTTCGCTTCAATCAGCTCAACTCGAAGTTCCAGATCTACCGGCAGCAGTGGGGACGCACGATCCGGCAGATCGAGTCGGGCACGTACAAGGGCCATCGCTTCAAGGCCGCGCTGCACGAGCGCGAGCGCGGCGTGGCTGCGAAGGGGGCGGCGCCGCTTCCCGAGTCCACCGACACGCCGGCGCCGATCACCAAGTCCGCACCGATGGATCAGCTCTATGACGCGCTGCTCGCGGCGCGCCGTCGCGCGGGCGAGTCCGGCCCGGATCCCGACCGCACGAAGGTCGGCGATCTGGTGCGCAAGCAGACCGCCGCGCTGCGCGCGAAGCACCCGGGCGCGAAGGTCCGCTTCCGCGTCGCCGTGGACGGCAAGCGCGCGAAGCTCGTCGCCTCGATCGTGAAGGACTGAGCCGAGCCTTGCGCTAAGCTGCGCGTCCAGAGCGACGGGGTGGCGTCTTGACCGCGAAGATTCCGATGGTCGATCTCGAGCAGCAAACCCAGGCCCTGTGGCCGGAGCTCGAGCGTGCAGTGCTCGGCGTGCTGCGCTCGGGTCGATTCATCCTGGGTCCGAACGTCGAGGCGTTCGAGCGCGAGGCGGCCGCGTTTCTGGGCGTGCGCTTCGCGATCGGCGTGGGCTCGGGCACGGACGCGCTGGTGCTGGGCCTGCGGGCGCTCGGCATCGGGCCGGGCCACGAAGTGATCGTGCCGTCGTTCACGTTCTTCGCGACGGCCGAGGCGGTGAGCCTGGTCGGCGCGACGCCGGTTTTCGGCGAGATCGATCCGGTCACGTTCTGTCTCGATCCGGCTTCGGCGCGCGCGCTGCTCACGCCGCGCACACGCGCGATCGTGCCGGTGCACCTGTTCGGCCATCCCGCGGACATGCTGGCGCTGCGCGAGCTGGTGCGCGGACGCGAGATCGCGCTGCTCGAGGACGCGGCGCAGGCCTTCGGTGCCGAGCTCGCGGGCACGAAGATCGGCGGGCTCGGGGAAGCGGCGGCGTTCTCGTTTTTTCCGTCCAAGAATCTCGGCGCGTTCGGCGAGGCGGGCCTGATCGCGACCAACGACGAGCGCATCGCCGACTCGGTGCGCAGCCTGCGCGCGCACGGCTCGCGCCAACGCTACGTAAACACCGAGATCGGCTACAACGCTCGCCTCGACGAGATCCAGGCGTCGCTTCTGCGCGTGAAGCTGCCGCACGTCGCGCGCTGGAACGACGAGCGACGCCGCGTCGCGGCTTCGTATACCGCCAACCTCGGCGGCATTCCCGGCCTCACACCGCCGAGTGTCGCGAGCGGCTGCACTCACGTGTTCCACCAGTACACGCTGCGCATCTCGGGCGGCAGGCGCGACGCGGTGTCCAAGGCGCTCGACGCGGCCGGAATCGCTTCACAGATCTACTACCCGATTCCGATCCACCAGCTGCCGGTGTACGCGGAACGCAAGGTCTCGCTGCCGATCACCGAAGCCGCCGCGAGCGAAGTGCTGTCGCTGCCGATCTTCCCCGAGCTGTCGAGCGCCGACGCGAAGGAGATCGCGCGTCGGGTGCGCGCCGCCCTCTAGGCTTCGCCGATGACCGAACTCGAACGAGCGCTGCGCGAGCGTGTCTCGGCGCTGGCCGAGCGCCACAACGTTCCCGGCGTCGCCGTCGGCGTGGATCTGCGCGGCGAGGCCTTCCACGTCTGCCGCGGCGTCACGCACATCAGGCATCCGCTGCCCGTCGATCCCGACACGCTATTTCAGATCGCCTCGAACTCGAAGCCCTTCACCGCGACGTTGGTGCTGCAGCTCGTGGCCGAGGGCGCGCTCGGGCTCGACGATCCGGTGCGCACGTACCTGCCCGCGCTGCGCATGCCGGAGCGGCGCTACGACGACGCGGTCACGGTCCGTCACCTGCTCAGCCATCGCGTGGGTCTCGACGGAGACGCGCTGTTCGTGCGCCAGCCGAAGCCGCCCGAACTCGACAATCCGTTCGACACTCTCGCTCGCGCGCGCCAGCTCGTTTCGCCCGGTGGACCGTGGAGCTACTGCAACGCGGGCTTCAGCCTGGCGGGGCGGCTGGTCGAAGTGCTTCGCGGCAAGCCGTACGAGACGGTGCTGCGTGAGCAGATTCTCGCGCCGCTCCGCATGACGCGAACCTGCACGCGCGCCGACGAGGCGATCTTCCACCGCGTGGCGATGCGACACCTGTCTCTGCCGGGGCGCGAGCCGATTCCGCTGTCCGGCGGCGGCTGGCAGCGCGGCTGGGAGCTGACGCCGATCGACGCACCGGCGGGCGGGCTCGTGAGCTGCGCGTCGGATCTGTTGCGCTGGCTGCGCTTCTGGCTCGGCCGCCCGGACGCCGACTCGACTCCGGTGTTGGCCGCCGACCTGCGCGCGCGAGCGTGCGAGGACCAGCTTCCGGCCTGGAATCCACTCTCGGGCCAGGGTCTGGGCTGGGCGGTGCGCAACGATCCGGCCGCGCGCGTGTTGAATCACGGCGGGCTGACGGTCGGCTACTGCAGCTACACGCTGTTCGCGCCGGCGCTCGACCTGGCGATGGTGGTGCTCACGAACTCGACCGGCGGCGGGCTGTTGCACACGGAGCTCACGCGCTGGCTGGTCGGCGAGGTCGGCGGGCGCGCTTGGTCGGACCCGACTCCGCTCGCGACGCAGCCCGCGCTCGCGCCCTACACCGGCGCGTACTCGGGCGCGTTCGGGACCACGCGCGTGCGCGAAGTCGACGGCGAGCTCGAGCTCGCGACCGAGCGCCATTCCACCGACGACGGCTCGTGGCAGCCACCGGTGGAGCCGCCGATCCGCGTCCGGCTGTGCAGCCCGACGCTGGCGATTGCGATCGCGCCGGAGCCGAGCCGTGGGGCGCTCGTCGACTTCGAGTCCGGTTCGGAACCACCCGCGTGGCTTCGCGTGGGCGGGCGAATCTCCGTCCGCGTCTAGGTATTCGCGCGCACCTGCGGCGGCTTCGCCGGCCACTTCTGGAACGTCGCGCGGTGTCGCGCGAGCGAGCGCTGGATCACCTCGATGTAGACGAGCTTCCGGATCATGTAGCTGTGCGTCTCTTTTGGATCGAGATACAAGTTGTAGAGACGCCCATACGGGTACTGCTGCAAGACCCCGGTAAACCCGCCCGGATTCACGACGTCGGTCGAGTCGTCCGAGATCGCCATCGTCATGTACTTGTACTCGCCGACGCGCACCGCCGAGAGGTACAGCGTCAGCCAGTAGAAGTGGAACTTGCGGCAGGTGTCGCCGTCTCTTGCGAGCAGGAACGAAGTCTGGTCGATCGCGTCGACGAAGCGATCGGTTGGCACGCGCTCGCCGATGCCCGCGAGAGTGAGACAGGTCGCGAACAGGTCGAGCTGATCGAACAGCCCGTCGCTCTTGCGCGGCTCGATCATACCGGGCCACGAGAGAATGGCGGGCACACGTACGCCGCCCTCCCAGGTCGAGCCCTTCGCGCAGCGGAACGGCGTGAAGGCCGAATCGGGCCAGGTCTCCATCTCGGGGCCGTTGTCCGACGAGATGAACACGAGCGTGTTCTCGAGCTGACCGGTCGCTTCGAGCTTGCGCACGAGCCGGCCGACGATGTCGTCGAGCTCGATGATCGTGTCCTTGTACGGGTGCTTCGACGGCGACTTCCCGAGGAACTTCTCGTGCGGGTAGTTGTCGAAGTGCGCGCCGCGCGTGCAGTGGTACAGGAACCAAGGCTTGCGGTCCGTGCCGGTCGCCATGCGTTCGATGAAACGCTCGGAGTAGGCCGCCCATTCGTCGTCGAGCCGCGAGAGCACCGGGATCGTGACTTCCTCGACCACCTCCGGCTGGCCGCTCTTCTGCGCGTGCACCCAGCATTTGTTGAACGGCAGGTTCTCGACCCAGCGGCGCCGCTCCTCGCTGTACACCACCTCCGGGAAGAAATACGGGTCACGCCATTCGGTGTACATGTCGGAGACGCTGAGGAAGCCGAAGAAGTCGTCGAAGCCGACGTTCTGCGGCTGCGACTCTCGATTCTCGCCCATGTGCCACTTGCCGACGGCCTGGGTGGCGTAGCCCGCGTCGGAGAGGAGCTGCGGCAGGGTGACCTCTCCCTGCAGCCCGCCCGGCATTCCGTACATGGGTGGCACGAGCAGGCCGTGGCGCATGGGCAGCCGACCCGTCATGAGCGACGCCCGCGAAGGTGTGCACGAAGGCTCGGAGTAGCACGACGTGAGCAACAGCCCGTCGCGTGCGAGCCGATCGATGTGCGGAGTGGGCGCGCCGGTCATCTCGCCGCCGCCGTAGCAACCGAAGTCGCCCCAGCCGACGTCGTCCATCAGCACGATCAGGATGTTCGGCTTGCGGCCGGTGCGGCGCTCGAGCTCCGCGAGCTTGCGCGCGGCCTGCGCGGCTTGCTCGGGATGCGCGAACGCGGGCTCGCGACTCGCGCCGCGCGAGGTCGTCTCGGTCGTGATCGGATCGAAAGCCAAGGCTAGCCCCGCAGCGCGTCCACGCGCGCCTGCGCGCATTCTACCGCGGTGCGGAGCCTCTCGACTTCTTCGGGAGGGGCAGCAGCGCCCGCGCTCGAGAGCGCCGCGGTCGCGTCGCTTCGGCGACGCTCCGCCTCGCCCGCGTCGATCTGCTCGGGCAGCTCGGCCACGGGCGCGAGCACGGTGACGCGTTCCTGTGTCACCTCGGCGAAGCCGCCCGAGATCGCCGCGCGGCGCGTGCGGCCGGCTTCGGTCCAGCGCACCACACCCGGCTTCAGCGCCACCAGGAAAGCCGCGTGTCCGGGCAGAACGCCGAACTCGCCCTCGCTGCCGGGAGCCACGACCTGTTCGACGTCGGCGTCGAGCAGCGGGCGCGACGGCGTGACGATCGAGAGACGCAGGCCCATCGCCTAGCCGAGCTTCTTCAAGCGCTCGCCGGCTTCGCGCGCGTCGTCGATACCGCCGACCATCAGGAATGCCTGCTCGGGCACGTCGTCGACCTTGCCCTCGAGGATCGCGCGGAAGCTCTTGATCGTGTCGCCGATCTTCACGTACTTGCCGGGCACGCCGGTGAACTGCTCCGCCACGAAATTCGGCTGCCCGAGGAACTTCTGGATCTTGCGCGCGCGCGAGACGGTGATCTTGTCGTCCTCGGAGAGCTCGTCCATGCCCAGGATCGCGATGATGTCCTGCAGCTCCTTGTACTTCTGCAGCACCTGCTGCACGCCGCGCGCGACCTTGTAGTGCTCCTCGCCGACGACCAGCGGATCGAGGATGCGGCTGGTCGAGTCGAGCGGATCCACCGCGGGGTAGATGCCGAGCGAAGCGATCTGACGCGACAGCGTGATGGTCGCGTCGAGGTGCGCGAAGGTGGTCGCCGGCGCGGGGTCGGTCAGATCGTCCGCGGGCACGTACACCGCCTGCACCGACGTGATCGCGCCCTTCTGCGTCGACGTGATGCGCTCCTGCAAGCCACCCATGTCGGTTCCCAGCGTCGGCTGGTAGCCGACCGCGCTGGGAATGCGGCCGAGCAGCGCCGACACCTCCGAGCCTGCCTGCGTGAAGCGGAAGATGTTGTCGATGAAGAGCAGCACGTCGCGGCCCTCCTCGTCGCGGAAGTACTCGGCCACGGCGAGCGCCGTCAGTGCGACGCGCGCGCGCGCGCGCGCCGGGCGGCTCGTTCATCTGGCCGTACACGAGCGACGCCTTCTCGATGACGCCCGACTCCTTGAACTCGAGCCAGAGATCGTTGCCCTCGCGCGTGCGCTCGCCGACGCCCGCGAACACGGAGTAGCCGGAGTGCTCGGTCGCGATGTTGCGGATCAGCTCCTGCATGAGCACGGTCTTGCCGACGCCAGCGCCCCCGAACAGGCCGATCTTTCCACCGAGCGGGAACGGGCACAGCAGGTCGATGACCTTCAGACCGGTCTCGAACTGCTTGATCGTGGTCGACTGCTCCTCGAGCCGCGGCGGCTCGCGGTGGATCGGCAGGCGCTTCGCGGTCTTGATCTCGCCGCCCTCGTCGACCGGATCGCCGATCACGTTCATGATCCGGCCGAGCGTGCCCGGACCGACCGGAACCGTGATGGGCGCGCCGGTGTTCTTCACCGGCATTCCGCGCACCAGTCCATCGGTGGTGTCCATCGCGATGCAGCGCACGTGGTTCTCGCCCAGGTGCTGCGCGACCTCGATCACCAGGTTGTCGGCGCGCGCGTCGATCGCGGCGTTCGTGATCGTGAGCGCTGAGAACAGCTCGGGGAGCTTGCCGGGCGGGAACTCCACGTCCACGACCGCGCCCAGAACCTGCAAGATTTTCCCGTCACTCATTTCGGTGTCTCCTAGAGCGCTTCGGCGCCGGCCACGATCTCGGTCAGCTCCGTGGTGATCTGCGACTGGCGCGCCTTGTTCATTTGCAGCGTGAAGCTGCGGATCAGCTCTTTGGTGTTCTCGGTCGCGCTGTCCATCGACGTCATGCGCGCGCCGTGCTCGCTCGCCGCATTCTCGAGCAGCGCGCGCAGCACCATGAACTCGATCATGCTCGGCAGCACGCTCGCGAGCAGCGCCTCGGCGCTCGGCTCGAACTCGTAGGCGACGGCAGGCGCGGCGCTCGCGGGCGGGAGCGCGGCGAGCGCCGGGATCACCGTCACGCGCGTCGGCGTCTGCGTGAGCGCGGAGACGAAGCGGCCGTACACGACGATGACCTCGTCGCTGGCGCCGCTCAGGAACCGCTCCATCAGGTAGGCCGCGATCTCGTTCGCGTGCGCTTGCGTCGGCGACGAGAGGCCGATCCAGGAGCGCGGCATGTCGATACGCGCGCGGCGGAACGAATCGCGCCCGCGCCGGCCGACGGAAATCACCGAGATCGAATCGAATCGATCGATCCGCTCGCGAATCACCGCGAGCGCCTGCTTGATCACGTTCGAGTTGAACGCGCCGCACAGCCCGCGGTCGCTGGTGACGACCAGGATGTCGAGCTTCTTCGGGTTCGCGCGCGGCATCAGCAGCGGATTCACGTCGGGCTCGAGCCCGGCCGCCGCGGCCGAGAAGATCTCCGTGAGCTTGGCTCCGTAGGCGCGCGAGGCTTCGGCCGCTTGCTGCGCACGGGCGAGGCGCGCAGCCGAGATCATCTTCATCGCCGAAGTGATCTTCTGCGTCTTCTTGATCGCGGTGACGCGATTCTTGATCTCGCGGATGGTGGCCACGGTCGACTAGCTCGCGCTGCTGCTCGGCTGGAAGACCTTGGCAAACGCCTCGAGCGCCGTGTCGAGCTTCGCGCGCGTGGCGTCGGCGAGCGCGCCGCTCGTGCGGATCTCGTCGAGCACCGGCGCGTGACTCTGGCGCAGGAAAGCGGAGAGCTCGTCCGCGTAGCGCGTCATGTCCTCGGCGGGATACTTGCGCACGAACGAGGCGCCGCCGTCGGCGCGCGGTGAAGCCGCATAGATCTGCACGACCTGCTCCTCGACCGGGAGCGGCGAGTACTGCGACTGGCGCAGCATCATGGTCAGGCGCTGGCCGTTGGCGAGCTGCTCCTGCGTCGCGCGATCGAGATCGCTACCGAACTGCGAGAACGCCTCGACTTCGCGGTACTGCGCGAGCGTGCCGCGCAGCGTGCCGGCAACCGTGCGCATTGCCTTCACCTGCGCGTTGCCGCCGACGCGCGAGACGGAGATGCCCGCGTTCATCGCCGGCCGCTGACCGGAGTTGAACAGACCGGTCTCGAGGAAGATCTGCCCGTCGGTGATCGAGATGACGTTGGTCGGGATGTAGTCCGACACGTCGTTCGCCTGCGTCTCGATGATCGGCAGCGCGGTCAAGCTGCCGCCGCCCTGATCGGCGCTCATCTTCGCGGCGCGCTCGAGCAGGCGCGAGTGCAGGTAGAAGACGTCGCCCGGATAGGCCTGGCGTCCCGGCGGGCGGCGCAGCAGGAGCGAGAGCTGGCGGTACGCGGTCGCGTGCTTGGATAGATCGTCGTAGATGATGACCGCGTGCTTGCCGTTGTCGCGGAACCACTCGCCCATCGTGCAGCCGGCGTACGGCGCGATGTACTGCAGAGGCGCGGGATCCGATGCGCCGGACGCGACCACGATCGTGTAGTCCATCGCGCCCGACTCGGTCAGGCGCTGCACGACCTGCGCGACGGTCGACTGCTTCTGGCCGATCGCGACGTAGATGCAGAACACGTCGGTGTTCTTCTGGTTGATGATCGTGTCGAGCGCGATCGCGGTCTTGCCCGTCTGGCGGTCGCCGATGATCAGCTCGCGCTGGCCGCGGCCGATCGGCGTCATCGCGTCGATGCACTTCAAGCCGGTCTGGAGCGGCTCCTTCACCGGTTGGCGCTTCACGATGCCGGGCGCCTTGATCTCGACCAGGCGGGTCTCGGTCGACTTGATCTCGCCCTTGCCGTCGATCGGCTCTCCGAGCGCGTTGACCACGCGGCCGCACATCGACTCACCGACCGGCACCTGCATGATCTCGCCGAGGCGCTTGACCAGGTGACCCTCGCGGATGTGGCTGCCAGTCCCCATCAGCGCGATGCCGACGTTGTCGTCCTCGAGGTTCAGTACCAGGCCGCGCACGCCGCCGGCGAACTCGACGAGCTCGCCCGCCATCGCGTTCGCGAGCCCGTACACGCGCGCGATACCGTCGCCCACCGAGAGTACGGTGCCGGTCTCCGCGACGTCGACCTCGCGATCGTAGTCGCGGATCTGCCGACGGATGATTTCGCTGATCTCCGCTGCCTTGATCTTCATGCTGCAGGCCCCTTCCTGAGATTTGCGCCGAGAGTCTCGAGCTGAGTGCGAATGCTGCCGTCGAGCAGCAGGTCGCCGATGCGCGCGACGATGCCACCGATCAGTGTAGGATCGACCTCGAGCACGAGCGTGACTTCGCGGTTCACGCGCCGTGAGATCGCCTGGCGAAGCTGCTCCTGCGCGTCGGCCGCGAGCGGCCGGGCGCTGGTCACGCGCGCTTCGACGCGGCCGGCTTCGGCGTCGACCAGCGCGCGCAGTTCGTCCCGGATGGCCGGCAGCAGCGTCGCGCGGTTCGAGTCCAAGAGGATGTCGGCGACTGCACGCACCTCCGCCGAGATACCGAGGCGCTCGCCGAGTTCGTTCATAACCGCCTTGCGCTCGTTGCGCGGGTGGATCGGCGTGAGCAGGACGCTCGCGAGCTCGACGTTTCCGGAGATCTCGACCGCGAGACCGTCGAGCGCGGCGTACAGCTTCGCGCGCGAAGCGGCGTCGGCGCCCAATCCGAAGACCGCGCGAGCGTAGCGGCGCGCGATTTCACCGCCGCCGATCACGAGCGTCGCCCGATCTGCTCGACGAACTCACCGACCAAGCGGCGATCGTCGTCGGGCGTCATGCCCTGGCGCAGGATCTCCGCCGCGATGCTCGTGGCGAGCTGCGCGGCTTCGTCCTGTAGCTCGCGTCGGGCGCGCGCGATCTCCTGGTCGGCGGAGCGTTTCGATTCCTGGCGAATTCGCTCGGAGGCTTGCTGCGCCCGTTCCCGCGCGAGCTCGCGCTCCGCCTCGGCTTGCGTGGCCGCGGCCTGCACGAATGCGTCGTTTTCCTGCGTGACGCGCGCGAGCTGCGCGCGAAGTTCGGCGGCTTCCGCGCGCGCCGTTGCGAGCGCCGCCTCGGCGCCCTCGATCTGGCGACGGATGCCCTCGCTGCGCTCCTGCAGGAAGCTCTTGAGCGGCGCACGCGTGAAGTACGCCAGGATGCTGAGCAGCAGCGCGAGACCGATCGAGTGGTAGACGAAGTAGGCCCAGTCCGGGCCCTCATGGCCATGTTCCGCCGCGGCTTCCGACGCGAACGCCGGCTCGACGGCGAAGCCGATCAAGAGCGGCGCGAGCAGCAGCGCGAGTTTCATCAGAGCGCCCTCCCGAGGATTCGCGTCGCTGCTTCCTGTGCGAGCGCACGTGAGTCGATCTGGAGAGCGCGACGCGCTTCGGCCAGCTCGCCCTCGACCGAGCGCCGCACGCTCTCGATGTTCTGGTGCGCCTCGTCGCGTGCGGCCTCGAGCAGGCTGCGTTCCTCGACTTCGCCCTCGCCGAGGATCGCGCTTCGCTTGGCCTGGGCGCGCGCGCGGGCTTCGTTCTGGCTGGCCTCGAGTTCGCTGCGCGCGGACCGCGCGTCGGCGCCGAGCTGCTGCGATTGCGCGAGCGCACCGGACGTGCGCGCCGCGCGCTCGTCGAGCACCGCGAGCAGCGGCTGCACGAGCAGGCGGTTCACCGGGTAGATCAACAGCAGGAACAGCACGACGTTGGTCGCGACCACTTCGGCTGCGGGGATCAGATTCAGATCGGCGGCTTGCGCTCCGACAGGGCTCAAAAACCCCACCAGAATCGCGCTTGCGAGAAGCCTTGGGCTCGGCTCGGCGCGCAAGGTTGTTCCCTCTTGTGTGACAGGTTCCTCAGCGCGGACCGGGGAAGGCTCGATTCAGTTCCGAGACCGCGATGAATCGCACCGCCGCACGTGGGTCACACGCTCGGCCGGAACCGTGACGGGTGACGACCCCGCTTCGGCGGCGGCAGTATGGCAAAGCGCGATTCCAAGTCAATCAGCGCCGGTGCCGCATTTCGCTGCCCCCGCGCAGCGCGGAGTGCGGCTCAGCGACGGTGCGCTGCGCCGGGTTCCGAGCGCGCGCGCTCGCCCATCTCGATGCGCGCGGTGAGTCGAGCCCCTTCGTCGATCCGAAGTCGAGGAGTTCGCACCACGCCGTCGAGTCGGCCGTGCGGCCCGACTTCGACGCTCTCCTTGGCGGTCACCTCACCCGAGACCGAGCCCATCACGATCAGGCTTCGCACGTCGAGCTTCGCGTCGATCGTGCCGGTCTCTCCGACGATCAGCGTGCCGTCGGCGCTCGCGCTGCCACGGAAATGGCCGTCGATTCGAACCGAGCCGGTGAACGAGATCTTTCCCTCGAACGACGTGCCGCTGTCGAGGAAGGTCTGGAGTCCGTCTTTCATGATTCTCCCTCGAGCAGCCGCTCGCTGAGTCGCTCGAGCTCGCTCTCACCGTGGAACTCGATCTCGATCCGCCCGCGGACGCGTCGACCGACGATCCGCACCTTGGTCTTGAGCGCCTTGCGCAGGCGCTCTTCGAGATCGATCACGTGCACGTCTCGCGAAGGCCCGGGTCGCGGCTTGTGCGGCGTCGATGACGCAGCGCGACGACCGAGCTCCTCCGCGGCACGAACCGACAATCCTTGACGCACAATCTGATCGCGAACCATCGCGCGCTGCGGCGGCGGCACTTGCAGAATCGCCTTCGCATGGCCCATCGAGATGCGTTGGTCGATGAGATCTTGCTGGATTGGAGCCGGCAGCTCCAGAAGCCGTAGGTGATTCGACACACTCGAGCGTTCGAGTCCGACTCGACGGCCGACTTCGTCTTGCGTCATTTCCTCGACTTCGACGAGCACCTTGAACGCTTCGGCGAGCTCCATCGGGTTCAGGTCGGCGCGCTGAACGTTCTCGACCAGAGCCATCTCGACCACCTGGCGATCGGTGGCGTCGAGGATCACGACCGGCACTTCGTCGAGCCCGGCGATCTGCGATGCGCGCCAACGCCGCTCGCCGATGATCAGCTCGTAGCCGTCTCCACGGCGTCGAACGACCAGCGGCTGCAGGATTCCCTGCTCCCGGATCGAAGCCGCGAGGTCGGAGAGCTCGCTCTCGCGGAAGGTCTTGCGCGGCTGGCTCGGATTGGGCGCGATCTTGGCGATCGAGACGAACAGCGGCGCGGCGCCCGCTTCGGGATCGGCTGGGATCCTGTCGATGGGTACAGGTGCGGGCGGCGCCGCGGGCACGGGTCCGGGAATCAAAGCGGACAAGCCGCGGCCGAGCGCTTTACGTGTGGCCATGCTGGATCCTTTCCAGGACTTCCTCTGCGAGCTGCAGATAGCTGAGCGCGCCTTTGGAGTTGATGTCGTAGAGCAGCGCCGGCTTGCCATAGCTCGGCGCTTCGGAAAGACGGACGTTGCGCGGAATCACGGTCCGGAACACCTGTTCGCCGAAATGCTCGCGCGTCTCGCGCGCGACCTGCATCGCGAGGTTGTTGCGCACGTCGTACATCGTGAGCAGGAGACCCTCGATCGCGAGCTTCGGATTGAGCGAGGTTCGGACGAGTTCGACCGTTTGGGTCAGCTTGGCCAGGCCTTCGAGCGCCAGGTACTCGCACTGCAGGGGCACGAGGACGGAGTCCGCGGCGACCAAGGCGTTCAAGGTCAGGAGCCCGAGCGAGGGCGGGGTGTCGATCAGAACCACGCGGAATTGCTCGCGAACCCCCTCGATCGCGCGCTCGAGTCGGCGCTCGCGATCGACTGCTGAGGCGAGCTCGACCTCGGCGCCGACGAGCTCGGTGGACGACGGCGCGAGCTTCAGGAACTGCAGGTCGGTCTCGAGCAGAATGTCGCCGAGCTTGGCGTCGCCGAGCAACGCGTCGTAGGTGTCGGCCTCGTAGTCCTCAGTCGAAAAACCCAGGCTCGACGTCGCGTTCGCCTGGGGATCGAGGTCGATCAGGAGCGTCGGGCACTCCGCGGCGGCGAGCGAAGCCGCAAGGTTCACCGCCGTCGTCGTCTTGCCGACGCCGCCCTTCTGATTCGCAACGACAATGACCCTGGCCACTCTCCACCCCGCGGCGTGCCGCAGGCGGATACTACCCCAGAGTTCCACGTGCAAGGAGTGGAAGAGCGAAGACCGCTTGGGACATCAGTCCGTTCCACGGGAAATCGCCGCCGCAGGAGTGCGCAAGATCGCGCCTCCGGAGGCGAGCGCGATCGGTCGTGAGCCGGGGAGCGCAGCGCCCGCACCGGCCCAGATCCAGATCTCTCCCTGGTCGCCGACCCAGGGTCGAGCGAGCTCGAGCGATTTCTCCGGAGGGGCCACTGCGCGCAGCACTGCGATCTCGAAGGGCTCCGCCGGCGCGACCTCGATCGATTCGCGCCGGACCTCGACGTCGAGCTCCAGCGAGCGGACGACGTGGCGCAGGAATGCGATCCGCTTCTCGCGGATCTCGACCAGCGTCACGCGCAGATCGCGGCGCGCGATCGCGATTGGCACGCCGGGAAATCCCGCGCCGCTGCCGAGATCGACGATCGAGGCGTTCGGCGGCAGGTGAGGGACGGCGGCGAGTGCGTCCTCGACGTGACGGGCCATTGCGGTCGGATCCGTGGATCCGACCAGGTTCATGCGGTCGCCCCAACGGCCGAGCTCGCGTAGGAACTCCGCGAGCTTCGCGTCGAGAGCCTCGTCCCGGCTCAATCCGGCGTGATGCGAACCCGCTTCCGCGGGCCATCGCCCTCGCTCTCGGAGCGGACGCCGGTCTCGTCCTTCAGGGTGTTGTGCACGACCCAGCGCTCGCGCGAGTTCATCGGGCGCAGCAGCTCCGGCTCACCGGAGCGGCGCACGATCTCCGCCGCCTCGCGCGCCATGCGCTCGAGCGCGACCTCGTCGATGTCGCGCTCGTCGGAATCGCGGCCTCGGCCGGATCGCTCGGGCCGGTTTCCGTCGCGCCGGCCATCGCGGCTCGGTCGCTCCGAACGCTCCTCGGTGGGCGCGCGGCGCGCGCCACGAATGTCGACGCGGGCCGCGGCCTCCTCGTCGACGAGCATCTCGGCGGCGCGATGGGCCAAGTGAGAGAGGGCGGCCGCAAACCGCGGCTCGCGGTCGTTCAGCGCGAGGATCGCTTTGCCATCGAGGGTGATGATGATGTCGCCCTCTTCGGTCTCCGTCTCGGTGACCGCCACGCCGCGCAGCTTCATGCGCTCGAGGATTCCGGCGACGAATTCGCCGACCGGTCCGAGCTCACCTTCCTCGAGATCATCGCCCGCGTCATCGACCGGTTCCGGCGCGACGCGCGGTGCGGCTGCGCGCGCGGGCTCAGGTCGTCGCTCCGGGCGCTCCTCGCGAGCAGGGCGTTCGGACCGAGGCGGTCGCTCGGTCCGCTCCGGTCGTTGCTCCGTACGCTCCGGGCGTTCCGTGCGTTGCTCGGGCCGTTCGGTTCGTTCCGGACGCTCCGTTCGCTCCGGACGAGCGGAGCGCTCGGGCCGAGCGCCTCGATCGTCACGTCGCTCGGGCCGTTCTTGCCGCGCCTCAGGGCGACGCTCCGGGCGTCGCTCCTCGCGCGCTGCGGAGCGGGCGGACTTCAGCGCGGCGATCACGAGCACGTTCGTACCGAGTCCCGACACGGTGACTGTGTCGGGAACCACCCAGACGTCGAGCTGCTCCGGCGGTACCCGGAAGAAGCCCGCCGCCTTGGCAATGGCATCGTCGCGGCTCTCGGCCACGAATTCCCGAGCGTCGTCTACGGATGCTTCCATTTCTCGTTCCTCCCGAATCGACTCAGGTAGCCGGCTGTGCCGGAGAGCGATTCACGAAAACCTGCTGTGCGATCCCGAGAAGGTTGCTCACGAACCAATAGAGCACGAGCCCCGACGGGAACTGGTAGAACATGAACGTGAAGACGACACTCATCAGTGTCATCATCTGCTTCTGCTGCGGATCCTGGTTCGGCGTCGGCGTCAGCCGCTGCTGCAACAGCATCGACCCGCCCATCAGGAGCGGCAGCAAACGCAGCGGCAAGCCGGCGATCGAGATCAAGTTCTCGGGCGCGGACAGGTCGTTGATCCAGAGTGCGAACGGCGCGTGCCGCAGCTCGATCGAGGTCTGCAACGCAAAGTAGAGCGCGATCATGAACGGCATCTGCACGAGGATCGGCACACACCCGCCGCCCATCGCCGAGAGCGGATTCATGCCCTTCTGGCGATACAGCTTCATCATCTCTTCCTGCAGCTTGTCGCGATCGTTCGCGTACTTGGTCTGCAGCTCCTTCATCTGCGGCGCGATCACGCTGAAGCGCTTCATCGACTTCATCGAGCGCTGCGTCAGCGGGAAGGTCACGACGCGCACCAAGAGCGTCAGCAGGATGATCGCCGCGCCGTAGTTCGCGATCACGTGGTCATGCGTCCAGCGCAGCATGGCTTCGAAGATGTGGACGAGCGGCCGCACGATCGCCCAGCCGTTGTTGATCGAGCCCTCGAGGCGCGGATCCACCGCGTTCACGATCTCGGGCACTTTCGGGCCGAAGAACAGTCGGTAGCCGCGCTCGACGCCCGTGCCCGGAGGAACTTCGAAGCTCGGCGCGCCGAGTGCAGCCTGGCCCAGGTCGCGACCGAGCGGGCCGAGGAAAGCCGTGCTGTCGCGTGGAGTTTCAGAAACCGCGGCGAACAGGAAGTACTGGCTGTCGACGCCGGTCCACTCCACGGGTGACGGGTAGGAGGTGCCTGTCGGCGCAGAGCGCCCCAGCAATCCGCCGAGGAAGCCGGCGGTGCCGATGCCCGCGACCGGTGCCCGCTCGACGACGCCATCCACGGCTGCGACCAGGCTGTAGTTCAGGAAGTAGTCGGGCGCCGAGACCGGCCGCTCCTGTCCGTAGAGCACGACGTCGAGCTTCGGCAGCAATGCCGCGTCGCTGTCGTTCTGGATCGACACCGTCATGCGGCCCCCGTAGCCTGCGTCATCCAGTTCGAGACGCCGCGTCACGGTCACGCCGGACTTCACCGCACGCAGCTCGATCGAGCGTGAATCCGAGGCCGCGATTTCGTAGTCGGTGGCCTCCAGGGAGCGAAGCGGCTCCGGGCCGAGAAAGATGAAGAGACCGCCGCGCGCGTCCGCCGTGACCAGCTCGACCGGTCCCGAGCCAGCCTCGACGGTCGCTCGGTACTGTAGGAGCTCGACGCTTTCGACTCGCGCGCCGAGATTCGTGACGCGAACTCGAACTGCGTCATTGGCGAGCGTCACGGACTTCGACTCCGACATCCGCGGTATACGCGTCTCGGGTATCGCCAGCTCAGCCGGCGTCGGAGGCGGCTCGGATCCCGTCGGAGGCGATTCCGCCGCAGCCTGCGGCCGGACGGGAGCAAGCTCCTCGGGAGCCGGCGGCGGCTGGAACAGATAGGACACCGCAAGCAGAGCAATGGCGGCGGCAACAGCGGCGATCTGCAGGCGGTCCATCGTCACATGCCTCAGGGCAGATCCAGGCCACCGCGGCCCAGCGGATGGCAGCGAGAGATCCGCCGCAGCGCCCGCATCCCTCCGCGCAGCGCGCCGTCGCGTTCGATCACGGCCACCGCGTACTGCGAACAGCTCGGGTGAAACCGACACGCGGAGCCCAGCCAGGGCGAAATCACCAGCCGATAGCCGCGAATCAGCGCGATCAAGGTCGCGCTGGGGCCGCGGCCGAGCGCGCGAGCCGCAGATCCAGGTCCTGACACACGTCCGCCAGGCGCAGGGAGTGCGGCATGTCGCGCTTGGCGATGAGGACTAGATCGCACGATCCAAACTCTCGAGACCGACTGCGGAACCATTCGCGAGCGAGGCGCTTGATTCGGTTGCGCCGCACGGCGCTGCCGACCTTGCGAGTGACGGTGATGCCGAGGCGGGTGGGGCCGCCATCGTTTCGAGCCCTGAGCAACACGATGAAGAACCGGGTCGTCCGGCGTTCGCCGAACTCGGAGGACGCGAGGAAATCACTTCTACGCATTCTCCGACGAGGCACTCTGCGGGCGTCATCCGTCGGCGGCGACGGATCGCTACTTCCTCTTCGAGACCCGCGTGAGTTCGTGGCGACCCTTCGCGCGCCGGCGCGAGAGGACGTTGCGCCCAGCCGTCGTGCTCATCCGGGCGCGGAAGCCGTGATTGCGTGCGCGGCGGATTCGGCTTGGCTGGAAGGTGCGTTTCATGACCTATGCCTCTCGAACTGGGCGACTCGGTGGGCGTGTATCAAAGCACCGGCTCCTGGCACTGTCAACGCCGCGGCCGGAACGCGTGCTCGACGAGAAATTTCGCGTCGCTTCTTGCATTGCTGCGCGCCGCTTTGATATGAGCACGGGATCCCACTCGTCTTCGCCTTCTGAGAGGTTCCCCTCCCTCCATGACTGCCAGCGCTCCGGGCCTCGTCTGCACGGATGGGGCGATGTCGCTTTGGAAGTCGGTGCTGCAAGTTCTTGCGCACAGACTCGCGCCCACGACGCGCGATGCGTTGCTCCAAAGCACTCGTTGTCTCGAACGCACGTCGGATTCGCTCCGTCTCGCCGCCAATCGCGGCGAGCTGGAAGCGTGGATCAGCAAAGGTCACATCGGCGCGATCGAGGCCACGCTCTCGAGCTTGACCGACGCTGCGCTCTCGCTCGCGCTGATCCCCGTCGAAGACATCGCGCTGCTCGGAACCGATCCGACCTTCACGTTCGCGAGCTTCGTCGCGAGTCCGGCGAACGCGAACGCGCGCGCGCGCACCCGCAAGTTCGCGAACGACGTCAGCGCCAGCGGCGCCGGCATCGCGATTCACGGCAGCGCCGGCGCCGGCAAGACACACCTGTTGCGCGCGATCGCCGCGCTGCGCAGCGAACGCGATCCCGAAGCCTGCGTCGTGTACCGGCGGGCGGAGCAGCTCTCGCTCGACCTGGTGAGCGCGATCGCGACCGAGGACGTCGGCTCGTTCCGCGACCGCCTGCTCGCGTCGGATCTGCTCCTGCTCGACGACGTTCAGGCGCTGTACGGCCGCGACGCGACCCAGGAAGAGCTGCTGCGAACGCTCGAGCAGCTCGAAGCGCGAGGGGTACCGGTGGCGGTCACGCTCGCCAAAGCCCCCGAGCGCTGCGCAGGGTTGATCGAGCCCTTGCGCAAGCGGCTGGCGCGCTTCGAGCAGATCGAAGTCCGTGCACCCGAGTGGGAGACTCGCCTCGCGATCGTGCTCGCCCGCACGCGGGCCTGGGGTGTCGAACCAAAACCCGCCGTCGCGGACCTGCTCGCGAGCCGGCTACGAGGCAGTCTGTCGCAGCTCGACGTGCTGCTCACTCGGCTCTTGACCCAGTCGTCCTGTAGCCACGCGCTCGACGACATCGGCGCGGTGAAGCACCTGCTCAGCCACACGAGCGATCCGCTGATCCGCGTCACACCCGAGGACGTGCTGAACGCGGTCGTGCAGCAGTTCAACGTGCGGCTGCGCGACCTGCGCTCGTCGAGCCGCAGCCCGCGCATCACCACGCCGCGTCAGATCGCCATGTACCTGGTGCGGCGGCACTGCGGACTTTCGTACCCCGAGATCGGCCGCAGGTTCGCCAAGCACCACACCACCGCGCTGCACTCCGACCGCGTGATCCAGAATCAGCTCGTCGAGAACGCGAGTCTGCGCGCGGCGGTGCTGCTGGTCGAGAAGGAGCTCATGCGCGTCTCGGAAGAGGGTGGATGAGCGGTGGAAAACTCGAGTCGCGGCGCCGTGTCCCCCGTTCGCGCACGGACTGCGACCGGTTCTCGACCTGTCGCGGTGGAGAAAAGCGTGAGGGCGACCCGAAGCTTGGAGGAGTTTTCCAGATTTCTACCGCCCTCCCTCCTACTCCTACTCAACTTGCTTTAAGATCAGAAGAAGAAGTGGGAGGCAGGTGGACATGAAGCTCACGATCGAACGAGACGAGCTCTTGCGTGGTCTAGGCCGCGTGCAGGCGATCGTCGAGCGGCGTGGCACGATGCCGATACTGGCCAACGTGCTGATCGAGGCGCGCGAGGACGGGCTGACGCTCGCCGCGACCGATCTCGAAGTGGCGGTCGTCGCGAATCATCCAGCGACGGTGAAGACGCCGGGCTCGGTGACGCTCGGTGCGAAGAAGCTGTACGAAATCGTGCGCGAGCTCGAGGGGCCCGAGGTCCTGCTCAGTACGGACGACGGCGCGCGCGTGACGCTCACCTGCGGCCCGGCCAAGTTCGCGCTGCTCTCGACCTCGCCCGAGGAGTATCCGTCGATCGCCAGCGCCGACGGCGTCGCCTTCGCGCAGATCGACACGTCGCTCGTCTCGGAGCTGATCGATCACACGCTCTACGCCACCTCGAGCGACGAGACCCGCTACAACCTGAACGGCGTCTTCATCGAGAGCGTCGACGGCAAGCGCATCCGCTTCGTCGCCACCGACGGACACCGGCTGGCGATGATCGAGCGCGCCGTGCCGACGGCGGTGGGCTTCCTCGCCAAGGGCATCATCGTGCCGCGCAAGGGCGTGGCCGAGATCCGCAAGCTGTGCGATGAGGGCGAGGGAGCGGTCGACCTCGGCCTCGGCGACGGCTTCCTGATGGTGCGGCGACCCGACCTGCTGCTGACCACGCGGCTGATCGACGGTGAGTTCCCGAACTACCGCCAGATTCTGCCGAAGGGTCACAAGGTGCGGCTGCTGGTCGAACGCGAACGCCTGCAGCACGCGGTGAGACGCATCGCGCTGATGGCGCACGAGCGCTCGCGCGGCTTCCGCTTCGTGCTCAGCGACGGCCAGGTCGATCTGTCGGCCAGCAATCCGGATCTCGGCGAGGCGCGCGAGCAGCTGCCCGTCGAGTACCAGGGCGAGCGCTTCGAGACAGCGTTCAACGCCCGCTACCTGCTCGACGTGCTCGGATCGATGAGCGCAAAGGAAGTGATTCTCGAGCTCTCCGAAGAGCTCAGCCCCGCGCAATTCCGGCCCGCGGACGACCCGGACGAAATTGCCGTGATCATGCCCATGCGGCTCTAGCCGAGAGCCTCTCATTGGGCTAGTTTTCCGAGCGATTGCAGCACCTTGCGGCGCAAATGACCCCCTGCATCCGTCGCGTGACGGTTGCGAGGCGAGGCCGGTGCCAAAGCAGGGCAATTCGCTGGGTACCAGTCCTACCCCGCTGAGGCGTCGAAGCGGTCCGAGGGGCGAAGCAAGCTTATGAGCGAGTACGATGCGAGATCCATCGAGGTTCTCGAGGGTCTCGATCCGGTCCGGAAACGGCCTGCGATGTACATTGGGTCGACCGGCCCGGGTGGTCTGCACCATCTGGTCTACGAAGTCGTCGACAACTCGATCGACGAAGCCGTGGCCGGCTTCTGCGACACGATCCGAGTCACGATCCACAGCGACAACTCGGTCACCGTCGAGGACAACGGTCGCGGCATTCCGGTCGATCCCCACGCCAAGCTCGGGCGGCCCGCCGCAGAGGTCGTGCTGACCACGCTGCACTCGGGCGGAAAGTTCAGCAACAAGGCGTACAAGGTCTCGAGCGGTCTGCACGGTGTGGGCGTGTCGTGCGTAAACGCGCTCTCCGACAAGCTCGACCTCGAGATCAAGCTCGGCGGCAAGGTGTACAGGCAGCGCTACGAGCGCGGCGTTCCGCAGGAAGATCTGCACTCGGTCGGCACCACCGACAAGACCGGCACGACCATCACGTTCCACCCCGACCCGACCATCTTCGACGTCACCGAGTACGGTTTCGACACGCTCGCGAACCGGCTGCGCGAGCTGTCGTTCCTGAACGCCGGCATCCGCATCCACCTCGAGGACGAGCGCAGCGGCAAGAAGCACGACTTTCACTACGAGGGCGGCATCGCGTCCTTCGTCGAATACCTGAACCGCGGTACGGTGGCGGTGCACCCGGTGATCCTGCTGGTCGGCGACCGCACCTACGAGCAATCGACCGGCGACGGCGTGGTGACCACCGACGTCCACATCGAGGTCGCGCTCCAGTACAACGACGGATACAACGAGAGCGTCTACAGCTTCGCCAACAACGTGAACACGATCGAAGGCGGCGCGCACCTGACCGGCTTCCGCAACGCCATGACCCGCGCGATGAACCGCTGGATCGCGGAGCACCTGCCCGAGAAGGAAGTCGTCACCGTCACGGGCGAGGACACGCGCGAGGGACTCGCGGCCGTCGTCTCCGTGAAACTCTCGCACCCGCAGTTCGAGGGCCAGACCAAGGCCAAGCTCGGCAATAGCGAAGTGACGGGACTGGTCGCGAACCTGGTCTACGAGCAACTCTCGCAGCACCTCGAAGAGAACCCGGCGGTCGCCCGGGGTGTCACCATGAAGTGTACGGACGCGGTGCGCGCGCGCGAGGCGGCGCGCAAGGCGCGCGAGCTCACGCGTCGCAAGGGTGCACTCGGCGACGCGAGCCTGCCCGGCAAGCTCGCCGACTGCCAGGAACGCGATCCCGCGAAGGCGGAGATCTTCATCGTCGAGGGCGATTCGGCCGGTGGCTCCGCGAAGCAAGGACGCGATCGATACAACCAGGCGATCCTGCCGATCCGCGGCAAGCTCATCAACGTCGAGAAGGCGCGGCTCGATCGGATGCTCGCGAACAACGAGATCCAGATCATGATCGCGGCGCTCGGCACCGGCATCGGCGAAGACTTCAACCCGAACAAGCTCCGCTACCACAAGGTCGTGCTGATGACCGACGCCGACGTCGACGGCTCGCACATCCAGACGCTCTTGCTCACGTTCTTCTTTCGGCACATGCCCGACCTGATCACGCGCGGGCACCTGTATCTGGCCCAGCCGCCGCTCTACAAAGTGAAACGCGGCAAAGCCGAGCAGTACATCCAGAGCGACAACGAGCTGTCGCAGCACCTGCTCGGCATCGGCCTGGGCGAGTCGCAGGTGTTTGTGGCCGGCAGTGACACGGCGCTTTCCGACGTGAGCCTGCGCGAACTGCTCGGTCACGCGCAGCGCTGCGAGCGCGTGAGCGCCGCGATGGAGCGGCGCGGGATCGACGCGCGCATCGTCGAAGCGGCGGCCGCTTGCGGTCTGACCAGCGGCGAGGCGAATGCCGAAGCCAGCGAGCGAGCCGAGTTCGAGCGACGCTTGGTCGCGTATCTCGAAACCGCGTACGCCGAGTCGCTCCCGGTGCGCGTCGAGTGGTCCGAGGACGTGGAGCACAGCCGCTGGAAGCCGACCGTGCACGTGCTGCACACGGCGGTGCAGCGCTCGGTCGAATTCGAACAGGCGCTGCTCGAGTCGCCCGACTACCAGCGCTTCGTCACGCTCTCCGAGCGCGCGGGCGAGCTCGGCGCGGCGCCGTACCGGCTCGTGGTCGGCCAAGAGACGCGCGTGATTCCGACGCCGCGCCACCTGCTCGCGGAGCTGCTGCGCATCGCCGGCAAGGGCCAGTACATCCAGCGCTACAAGGGGCTGGGCGAAATGAATCCCGAGCAGCTCTGGGAGACCACGATGGATCCGACCAAGCGCACGCTCCTGCACGTGCGCGTCGAGGACGGCCCCGAGGCGAATCAGACCTTCAGCATCCTGATGGGTGACCTCGTCGAGCCGCGCAAGGAATTCATCGAGAAGAACGCGTTGAACGTCGTGAATCTCGACATCTGAGCGGGGACCCATGTCGGACACGCCAGAAATACCAGCGCTGCCTCGGGTAAATCCGCCGATTCCCGTCGCGATCGAAGACGAGATGCGGCGGTCATTCCTCGACTACTCCATGTCGGTGATCATCAGCCGCGCGCTGCCCGACGTGCGCGACGGCTTGAAGCCCTCGCAGCGCCGCATCCTGGTCACGTTCAACGACCTGAACCTGACCTCCGATCGCCCGTACCGGAAGTGCGCGAAGATCGCCGGCGACGTCTCGGGTAACTACCACCCGCACGGCGAAGCGGTGATCTACCCGTCGATCGTGCGGCTCGCGCAGCCATTCTCGCTTCGCTACCCGCTGGTCGACGGCCAGGGCAACTTCGGCTCCGTCGACGGCGATCCGCCGGCGGCCATGCGCTACACCGAAGCGCGTCTCACGCGCATCGCGGCCGAGATGCTCGCCGCTCTCGAGCGCGAGACCGTCGACTTCATCCCGAACTACGACAACACGCGCACCGAGCCGATCGTCCTGCCGACGCGCATCCCCAACCTGGTCATCAACGGCTCGTCGGGAATCGCGGTCGGCATGGCCACCAACATCCCGCCACACAACTTCGGCGAGACCGTCGACGCGCTGATCATGCTGGCGCGCAACCCGCGCGTGACGCTCGAAGAGATCATGGAGAAGCTGCCCGGGCCGGACTTCCCGACCGGCGCCTTGATCTGCGGCGGCAGCGGAATCCGCGAGGCCTACCGCACCGGCCGCGGTCTGCTCACCGTGCGCGCGCGCGCCGCGACCGAAGAGATGCGCGGCGGTCGCGTGCGGATCGTGCTCGACGAGATCCCGTACATGGTCAACAAGGCTTCGATGATCGAGAAGATCGCGGAGCTGGTGCGCGACGGCCGCATCGACGGCATCTCCGACGTGCGCGACGAATCCGACCGGCGCGGCATGCGCGTGGTCGTGGAGCTGAAGAAGGACGCTGACGACCAGGTCGTGCTGAATCAGCTCTTCAAGATGACGCCGATGCAGACCACGTTCGGCGTGAACATGGTCGCGCTGGTGCGCAACCGGCCGCAGACGCTCGGACTGATCGCGCTGCTGCAGTACTTCCTGGATTTCCGCCGCGAGGTCGTGCGCCGGCGCGCCGCCTTCGATCTGCGCCAGGCCGAAGCGCGCGCGCACATCTTGGAAGGCTTCGCGATCGCGCTCGACAATCTCGACGCCGTGATCGCGCTGATCCGCGCGAGCCAGAGCCCCGCCGACGCGCGCGAGGCGCTCGAGTCGCGCTTCTCGCTCTCCGAGCGCCAGGCGCAGGCGATCCTCGATCTGCGCCTGCAGCGCCTCACCGGCATGGAGCGGCAGAAGATCCTCGACGAGCTCGCAGAGGTGCGCGCGAAGATCGAGGAGCTGAAGTCGCTGCTCGCGAGCGACGCGAAGGTCACCGAGCTGATCATCGAAGAGCTGGTCGAGATGCGGGGCAAATACGCCGATCCGCGCCGCACCGAGCTCGCGCCGCCGGTCGAGGATTTCACCACCGAGGATCTGATCGCGGAAGAGGACATGGTCGTCACGATCACCCACCGCGGCTACGCCAAGCGCCACGTGCCCGCGCTCTATCGCGCCCAAAGACGCGGCGGCAAAGGGAAGGTCGCGGCCGCCACGAACGAAGAGGACTTCGTCTCGAAGGTGTTCGTCGCGTCCACCCACGCGTATCTGCTCTGCTTCACCAACAAGGGTCGCGTTCACTGGCTGAAGGTGTTCGAGCTGCCCGAGCTCTCGCGCGGCGCGAAGGGCAAAGCGCTCGTGAATCTGTTGCAGCTCGCCGAGGGCGAGCGCATCCAGGCGATCCTGCCCGTACGCGATTTCGGCGAGGCCGGCTTCGTGGTACTCGCCACCAGCCACGGCACGATCAAGAAGACCGAGCTCGAACAGTTCTCGAATCCGCGCCGCGGCGGCATCATCGCGATCAACATCGCCGACGGCGATGAGCTGATCGCGGTCTCGCGCACGAGCGCGGGTGACCAGGTGCTGCTCGCCACTCAGGACGGCAAGTCGATCCGCTTCAACGAGGAGCAGGTGCGACCGATGGGCCGCTCGGCGACCGGCGTGCGCGGCATCTCCACGCGCGAGGGCGACGCCACCGTCGGCATGGAAGTGCTGAAGCCCGGCAAGACCATCCTCACCGTCAGCGAGAACGGCTTCGGCAAGCGCTCGCCGCTCGACGAGTACCGCGAACAGAACCGCGGCGGCCAGGGCATCATCACCATCAAGACCAGCGAGCGGAACGGTCAGGTGGTCGGGATCATGCAGGTCGACGATCGCGACGAGATCATGCTGATCACCAGCGGCGGCAAGATGATCCGCACGCGAGTCGCCGAGATTCCCACCATGAGCCGCAACACGCAGGGCGTCCGGCTGATGGAGCCGTCCGAGGGCGAGCGCGTCGTGTCGGTCGCGAAGCTCGGCGAGGACGACGAGGTCGAAGCGGAGTGAACACCGCGCGCTCCAAGCTTCTGCTCGAGCGTGCGCGCGCGGTGATCCCCGGTGGTGTCAACAGCCCGGTGCGGGCGTTCGGCTCGGTCGGCGGGCAGGCGCGTTTCATCCGCCAGGCGTCGGGCGCGCAGATCGAGGACGAGGACGGCAACCGCTATGTCGACTACGTCGCGTCGTGGGGCGCGATCCTGCTCGGTCACGCGCATCCCGTGGTGCTCGATGCGATCGCGCAGGCGGCCGCGCGCGGCACGAGCTTCGGCGCGCCGACCGAAGCCGAGATCGCGCTCGCCGAGCGCGTCTGCGGGCTGGTGCCGTCGATCGAGATGCTGCGGCTCGTCTCGTCGGGCACGGAAGCGACCATGAGCGCGATCCGGCTCGCGCGCGGCGCGACCGGCCGCGACCGGATCCTGAAGTTCGACGGCTGCTATCACGGCCATCCCGACCACATGCTGGCCGCGGCCGGTTCGGGCGTCGCGACGCTCGGCATCCCCGGCACCGACGGCGTGCCGCGCGCGGCCGTCGCCGACACGCTGGTTCTTCCGTTCAACGACCTGGCTTCGGTCGAAGCGCTGTTCGCCGCGCGCGGCTCCGAGGTCGCGGCCGTGATCGTCGAGCCCGTCGCCGCGAACATGGGGCTCGTCCCGCCGGCCGCCGGCTTCCTGCGCGGGTTGCGCGCCGTTTGCGATCGCCACGGCGCGCTCTTGATCTTCGACGAGGTGATCACGGGCTTCCGCGTCGCGCTAGGCGGCGCGCAGACGCGTTTCGGTGTCAGCCCGGACTTGACCACGTTCGGAAAGGTGATCGGCGGGGGGTTGCCCGTCGGCGCGTACGGCGGCCGGCGCGCGCTGTTGGAGCGAATGGCGCCGGTCGGCCCGATCTATCAAGCCGGCACGCTGTCCGGAAATCCGCTTGCGACGGCAGCCGGTCTCGCGGTGCTCTCGCTCGCGGCGGAGCCCGGCGTCTACGAGCGGCTCGAGTCCGGCTCGCAGCGTCTCGCGGACGGACTCACGCGCCTCGCCAAGGAAGCCGGCCGGCCGTTCAGCGCGAGCTCGCTCGGCGGAGTGTTCGGGTTCTTCTTCCACCCCGGCCCGGTGCGCAACTACGCAGACGCGCAGAAGGCCGACGCGAACGCGTTCCGGAGCTTCTTCCACGCCATGCTCGAGCGGGGTGTGTATCTGGCGCCGTCGCCGTTCGAGGCGGGCTTCCTCACCCTGGCCCACGGCGAGACCGAGTTCGACCAGACCCTCGAGGCGGCCCGACACGCCTTCGCGCAGCTGCCCGAATGAGCGACCCGACACCGCGCGGCCCGAAGCTCGCGACGGTACGGATGGGCCGAGGCATCGAGGCCGCCTGGGAGGCGGCGCTCTCGATCGTGCTCGGCGCGGTGCTCGGCATCTACGCCGACCGCTGGCTCGACACCTCGCCGGTGCTGTTGATGGTGTTCCTGGCGCTCGGCGCGATCGTCGCGTTCCGGCGCCTGATCGCGTTCGGAAAACGGGCCGCGAAGGACGGAGAACCGCCGCCGCATTGAAGCAGCGCAGCGCTTCGTTGCACGCCAAGTACTTGATCGTGCTCGCGCTTGCAATCGCGGGGGCGATTCCGTATGGATGCCACGCCGTTTGGAGCACGGCCTTGGGCGGAGGGATCCAACTCTTGAATCTCGACCTGCTCTCGCGAAGCGTGCGTGCCGTTCTGACGGCCGGAGGCGCTTCGGCAAACGCGGCAACGCTTGCTCAGCTCACGCTCGTCATTCGAACCGTCCTCTTCTTCACCGCGGTGATCTACGTGCTCACACAAACGTCCGCACAGCCGCTGCCGTTCCTGGTCGGCCTCCTGGCCATCGTGCCCGCCGGTTTCTGGCACGGCCTGACCGCAGCCGTGCACGAGGACGCGCGATGAGCCACCCGCCGTCCATCTTCCAGGCCTTCGAAGGCTCGGTGTCGGTGCTGATGCAGTCGGTGATCGCCGGCATGCTGATCGTGCTGCTGATCGCCTGGCGGGTGCGCGCGAGCCTGGGTCCCAACGCGGTCATTCCCGACGCGCGCTTCAGCTTGCGCAACTTCTTCGAGGTCATCTTCGAGGGCATCGCGTCGCTCGCGCACGATTCGATCGGCCACGACTGGCGCAAGTACATGCCGCTGCTCGCGACACTCGGCATCTTCATTCTGGTCGGCAACCTGATGGGAATCGTTCCCGGCCTGGGCGGCCCGACGTCCTACGTCGAGACCAACCTGTCGTGGGCGATCGTCTCGGTGGTCACCGCGGAAGCGGCCGCGATCCGGGCCAACGGCTTCGGCGGTTGGCTCCGGCACATGGCACCAGGCCCGATCTGGATGGCGCCGCTGATGCTGCCGATCGAGCTGTTCAGCCACCTGATCCGCTTCGTCTCGCTCACCATCCGCCTCACCGCCAACATGTTCGCCGACCACACGCTGGCGGCGATCTTCATCGGCTTCGGCGGCGTGATCTCGATCTTCGTGCCCTGGATCGTGCTCGGTCTCGGGGTCTTCATCTGCTTCGTGCAGGCGTTCATCTTCACCTTCCTCACCATGCTCTACATCGGGATGGGTCTCGAGGAAGCTCACTAGAAAGGGAGTAGCGATGCGTGCGTTCTTCTTCGTTGCGGCCGTGTTGGCCATGGCTCTTTCGCCCGACCTGGCCTTCGCGGCCGAGGAAGGCGGCGGATCGGGTTGGGGAATCGCGATCGGCTCGGGCCTCGCGATCGGGCTCGCGATCCTCGGCGCCGGCATCGGTCAGGGCATGACCGCCGCAGCCGCTGTCTCGGGCATCGCGCGCAATCCCGGCGCGGCGGGCGTGATCCAGACACCGATGATCATCGGCCTGGCGCTGATCGAGTCGATCGCGCTGCTCGCCTTCGTCATCGCGTTCCTGATCCAGGGTCAGATCTAGTCCGGCGGGACCCGGCGCGCGGGCGGCCGCGCGCCACCCGCACTTCGCTCACCTTCGGTTCGTTGCGCGCTTCACTTGCGGCGACCCGACCACGACTCCGCGCCCGAGCGTTCACAAGAGCGCCCGGGCGCGTTTGTTTTTCGCGCACTTCCGCGTGGCACGCGCGTTGCTCTCTCAGGCGGCCGGGTAGAACGGACATCCCTCTAACGGGACCAGGGATTCCGGGAAGCCCATGCCGGGTGGGGAACGGGGAAAGGCGCACGATGAACGGGGTGAGGCGTGCGCATTCCCCATCCGGCAACTCGTCGGGCACACTGACGATGTGAAGCCGCGCGGCAGGTTCCTGGTGCTCGAGGGCATCGACGGCTCGGGCAAGAGCGAGCAGGCGCGTCGCCTGGCCGCGTGGCTCGAGTCGCGCGGACACCGCGTGGTGTCGACGCGCGAGCCGACCGATGGCTCGTTCGGTCGGCGCTATCGCGCTTGGGCGCGCGGCGATTTCGAGGCCACGCCCGACCAGGTGCTCGAGCTCTTCCTGGCGGATCGCCGCGGGCACCTGAAAGAGACCGTGCTGCCCGCGCTCGAGCGCGGCGAGCTGGTGGTCTGCGACCGCTACAAAGACTCCACGCTCGCCTACCAGGCGGCACAGGGTCTCGACCGGGCGCGGCTGCGCGCGCTCTTCGACACGCCTGAGTTTCCCGCGCCCGATCTCGTGCTCTGGCTGCGCGTGCCCGTCGCAACGGCACTCGCGCGCATGGGCAAGAGCGCGAGCGAGCGCTTCGAGCGCGCGGAGTTCCTGGAGCGCGTCGAGGCAGAATACGCGCGGCTCGGACTCGAAGCGATCGACGCCAGCGGATCGGTCGACGCCGTCGAACGAGCGATCCGCGCGCGCGTCGAACTCGCGCTGACATGAGCGAATCGAGCCTGGTCGAGTGGATCGGCGCAGCCGCCGGGCTGGCCTGCGTGTGGCTCGTCGCGCGCGCGAACATCTGGAACTGGCCCGTATCGATCCTGAACACCACGCTCTACTTCGTCGTGTTCCTGCGCGCGAGCCTGTACGCAGACGCAGCTCTGCAAGTCGTGTTCACGGTGCTCGGCCTGTACGGCTGGTGGAGCTGGCGCTTCGGCGGCGCGCAGGGTGGCGAGCTCGGCCTGCGGCGCGCGACCCGCGTGGAGGTCGCGTTCGCGGCCGGCGGCTCGCTCGCGGGCACCTCGCTCTCGGCGCTCGTGCTCGCGGGCGCGACGGACTCGCCCGTGCCGATCTGGGACTCGAGCGTGCTCGTGCTGTCGCTGGTCGCGACCTGGGCGCAGGCACGCAAGATGCTCGAGTCGTGGTGGGTGTGGATCCTGGTCGATCTGATCTCCGTGCCGCTCTACCTCGCGCGCGAGCTGTACCCGACGGCGCTGCTCTACACGCTGTTCCTGGCGCTCTGCGTCGTCGGCCTGCGACGCTGGACGGTGTTGCTTCGGGAGCAGGCGGCGTGAGCGCGGAACGCGTGGTGCTGGTCGGCGCGGAGTCGACGGGCAAGACCACGCTCGCGCGCAATCTATGCGACGCGCTCGTGCAACGCGGCGGCGCGTTCGCGCAGACGCGTTGGGTTCCCGAGTACGGACGGGACTACACGATCGAGAAGCTCGAACACGCACGTACCGCCGCCGCGCGCGACGGCCGGCCGGCACCCGGAATGGCGGAGCTGGTCTGGACCACGCGCGATTTCGTCGCGATCGCGCTCGAGCAGAACGCGCTCGAGGCGCGTGAAGCGCGCGTCAGCGGCCCGGTGTTGATCTGCGACACGGACGCGTTCGCAACCGCGATCTGGCACGAGCGCTACCTGGGCGCGCGCTCGGCGGAGGTCGAAGCGCTCTTGATCGCGCAGCCGTCGCTCTACCTGCTCAACCGCGTCGACGACGTGCCGTTCGAGCAGGACGACATCCGCGACGGCGAGCGCTTCCGCGCGTGGATGACGCAAGCGTTCGTCGAGCGGCTGCGCGGCACCGTTCACCGGATGGTGTCCGTGCGAGGCACGCGCGAAATCCGCGTCGCGGCCGCGCTCGAGGCGATCGACGCCTGGTCGACTCGGCCCTAGATGGACGCTCCGCTCCTCGAGGGCGGGTGCTCGTCACCGCCGGCAGCGCGGCTGTTCGCGGCATGGAGCAGCAGCGCGAAGCCGATCGCGGTCAGCCCGACCGCACCCGCCACCCAGGCGGCCGGCGTGTGTGCGGCGCTCGTGTCGTCGAAGCCCGCCAGGCCGAACAGCTGATACTGCGCGCCGAGCGTGACCGCGCCCGTGAGCGCGTGCAGCGCGAGCGGCGGCCAGAGCGAGCCGGAGGCCTGGCGCAGCACGCCGAGCACGAGCGCGCTCGCGAACGCCGGTGCCACGCCCCACAGGCCGGCGAACACCATTCCGCTCGCGACGGCCGAGAACAGCGCGGTGAGCAGGACGCCGGGCACGACACCGATTCGCGTCACCGCGAGCGGCTGCAGGATGCCGCGGAAGAACAGCTCGTACGCCAGCGGGAAGACGGCGAGCTCGACGACCGCGAGCGTCGCGCCCAGGAACGGCGACGCTGCCACGACCTCGCCGCTCGCCACGGGCTCGGACGGCAGGGGGAAGAACACCTTCACCCAGTTGTCGATCTCGCTCGAGACCACCACCGACGCGAGCAGGAACAACACCGCGAGCCAGGCGCTCGCGGGCGCGCGCACGAAGGAGAGCTCCACGAGCGGCGGGCGCTTGAAGCGCAGCGCGCAGAGCGTGAAGATGCCCGCGTACGCGAGCACCGCGCCCATGCCGATCACCGGCACCGCGCCGCGGAAGCCGATCAGCGAGAGCAGCAGCACGCACACCATGTGCGCGAGCGGCGCGAGCATGGCGAGCACGAACGCGAACTCGAGCGTGAGCGGCGGGCGCGCTTCCCCTTCGCGGTCGGGGATCATGAGCCGAACAAGATCGGCCGCAGCGCCTGACCCGTGTACGAGAGCGGATTGTTCGCGACCTCTTCGGGCGTGCCGGTCGCGATCACCTCGCCGCCCTTGTCGCCGCCCTCGGGACCGAGATCGATGATGTGGTCGGCGGTCTTGATCACGTCGAGGTTGTGCTCGATCACCACCACGGTGTTGCCGCGCTCGACGAGCTGCGTGATCACGTCGAGCAGCTTCTCGACGTCGGCGAAGTGCAGGCCCGTGGTCGGCTCGTCCAGGATGTACCTGGTGCGGCCGGTCGCGCGCTTGGACAGCTCCTTCGCGAGCTTGATGCGCTGCGCCTCGCCGCCGGAGAGCGTGGTCGCCTGCTGGCCGAGGTGCACGTAGCCGAGCCCCACCTCGGCCAACGTCGCGAGCCCGTTGCGCACGCCGGGAATGTGCTCGAGGAACTCGAACGCCTCGTCGACGGTCATCTCGAGTACGTCGGCGATCGACTTGCCCTTGTACTTCACCTCGAGCGTCTGCGGGTTGTAGCGCTGGCCCTTGCACTCCTCGCAGGTCACGTACACGTCGGGCAGGAAGTGCATCTCGATGCGCAGGATGCCGTCGCCCTGGCACGCCTCGCAGCGCCCGCCCTTCACGTTGAACGAGAAGCGGCCCGGCGCGTAGCCGCGCTGGCGGCTCTCGGGGAGCTGCGTGAACAGCTCGCGGATGCCCGTGAAGATTCCCGTGTAGGTGGCAGGGTTCGAACGCGACGTGCGCCCGATCGGGTCCTGCGAAACGTCGATCACCTTGTCCAGGTGCTTCAGTCCGTCGATCTTCTTGTGCCGGCCCGGCTTGTCCTTGGCGTCGAACAGCTCGTGCGCGAGCGCCTTGTAGAGCGTGTCGTTGATCAGTGTCGACTTGCCGCTGCCCGAGACGCCGGTCACGACCGTGATCACGCCGAGCGGAATCTTGACCGTCACATCGCGCAGGTTGTTCTCGCTCGCGCCCACGATCGTGACGAACTTGTCGGAGCCGGGGCGGCGCAGCGCGGGCACGCGGATCTTGCGCGCGCCGGACAGGAACTGACCGGTGAGCGACTGCTTGTTCGCCACGATGTCCTCGGGCCGGCCCTCGGCGACGATCTCGCCGCCGTGGCGGCCCGCGCCCGGGCCCATGTCGATCACCCAGTCAGCCGCGCGGATCGTCTCCTCGTCGTGCTCGACGACGATCACGGTGTTGCCGGTGTCGCGCAGCGAGAACAGCGTGCGCAGCAGCCGCTCGTTGTCGCGCGCGTGCAGACCGATCGACGGCTCGTCCAGGATGTACAGCACGCCGGCGAGCGCGGAGCCCACCTGCGTGGCCAGGCGGATGCGCTGACTCTCGCCACCCGACAGCGTGCCGGCCGTGCGGTCGAGCGTCAGGTATTCGAGCCCGACGTTCTCGAGGAACGCGAGCCGTTCGCGAACCTCGCGCAGGAGTCGCTCCGCGATCAACAGATCCTGCTTGCCGAGCTTCAGGTTCGCGAAGAAGTTCACCGCCTGCGAAACCGACAGCGCGCACACCTTCGGCAGCGCCGTCGCGCCGACGAACACCGAGCGCGCTTCCGGGCGCAGGCGCGCGCCCGCGCAGGTCGTGCAGGCGGTGTTGCTCATGTACTGGCGCAGGCCCTCGCGCACGAGATCGCTCTCGGTCTCGCGGTAGCGCTTGTCGAGCAGGCCGACGACGCCGGACCAGTTGCGATCGAAGGTCCACTTGCGGCTCTTGCCGAAGCGAAACGTCACCTTCTCCTCGCTGCCGGTCAGGATCTGCGCGCGCGCTTCGGCCGAGAGCTTCTTCCAAGGCGTATCGAGCTTGAAGTCGTAGTGCGTGGCGAGCGAGCGCAGCATCGACGAGTAGTAGCGCGAAGCGTGACCACGACCCTTGAATGGAGCGATCGCGCCGTCGTCGAGCGACAGACTCGGATCCGGCACGAGCAGCTCCGGATCGAAGAAGTCCTTCGTGCCCAGGCCGTCGCACTCGGGGCACGCGCCCTGCGGACTGTTGAACGAGAACAGCCGCGGGTTGATCTCGGGGAAGCTCGCGCCGCAGTCCATGCAGGCGGCGAGCTCGGAGAACAGGACCTCCTCCTGTCCCGGCCCGATGTCGACCTTGGCGAAGCCCGCGCTCGCCTTCAGCGCCGTCTCGAGCGAATCGGCCAGCCGCTTGCCGACGTCGGCGCGAATCACCAGCCGGTCGATCACCAAATCGATGTCGTGGCGCTTCTTGCGATCGAGATCGGGCGGCGTGTCGAGCTGGTAGTCGTCCCCGTCGATGCGCACGCGCACGAAGCCCTGGCGCCCGAACTCGCGCAGCTCCTTCTTGTATTCGCCCTTACGCCCGCGCACGACGGGCGAGAGCACCTGAAGGCGCGTGCCCTCCGGCAGCGCGAGCACGCGGTCGCACATCTGCTTCACGGTCTGCGCCTGGATGGGCTTCCCGCAGTTCACGCAGTGCGGCACACCGATGCGCGCGTACAGCAAGCGCAGGTAGTCGTAGATCTCGGTCACGGTGCCGACCGTCGAGCGCGGATTGCGGCTGGTGGTCTTCTGCTCGATCGAGATCGCGGGCGAGAGGCCCTCGATCGAGTCGACCTCGGGCTTCTTCATCTGGTCGAGGAACTGGCGCGCGTACGCGGACAGGCTCTCGACGTAGCGGCGCTGTCCCTCGGCGTAGAGCGTGTCGAACGCGAGCGACGACTTGCCCGAGCCGGACAGGCCCGTGAGCACCACGAGTTTGTTGCGCGGGATGCGCACGTTCACGGACTTCAGGTTGTGCTCGCAAGCGCCCCTGACGACGATCTGATCCGGCTCTCCGCTCACGTTCTCACCCTGCCCACCCGCTTTTCGTTTCGCGACAGCTCGAGCGCCAATCTTACCGCTTCGATCATCGAACCGGCATCCGCGCGACCCTGGCCCGCGATGTCGAAGGCGGTGCCGTGGTCGACGCTGGTGCGCACGATCGGCAGGCCGAGCGTCACGTTCACGGCCTGACCGAACGCGTGCGTCTTCAACGGGCCGAGGCCCTGGTCGTGGTACATCGCGAGCACCGCATCGAACTCGCCCGACACGGCGCGGTGGAAGAGGCTGTCGGCGGAGTACGGTCCCGAGGCCGCGACGCCGCGCGCGCGGGCGACTTCGAGCGCGGGCGCGATCACGCGGATCTCCTCGTCGCCAAAGCGCCCGGCCTCGCCGGCGTGCGGATTCAGGCCGCACACGGCGATGCGCGGCGCTTGCAGTGCGAAGCGGCGCTCGAGATCGGCGTGCATGATCGCGAGCACCTCCGCGATCCACGCCGACGAGAGCCGCCCGGGCACGTCGCGCAGCGCGCAGTGGATGGTCGCCAGGCCGACACGCAGCCCGCGGCCGACGAGCAGCATCACCGCGCGGCCCGCGCCGCAGGTCTCCTCGAGCAGCTCCGTGTGGCCTGGATAGGAGAAACCGCCCGCCGCGATCACCTCTTTCGAGATCGGCGCCGTGACCAGCGCGTCGAGCTCGCCCGCCAGACAGTCGCGCGCCGCGGCTCGAATCGCAGCCACCACGCCGGCGGCCGCCGCGGGCTCGGGTCGGCCCGGCCGCACGCTCGCGCTCGCGAACGGGCGCGTCGCGACCCCGTCGAGCGCGGCGCCCGCGGCGCGCACCGCATCGACGTCGCCGTACACGACCAGCTCCGCGTCCGCGCGCGGAATTTCACGCAGCGCGGCCGCGACGACCTCGGGGCCGATGCCCGCCGGATCGCCGACGCTGAGCGCGACGCGCGGCCGTGCGCTCACTGCAGCTCCGGCGCGACCACCTCGACGTAGCGGCTCTTGCGCACCTCGAGCATCCACTTCTCGAACTCGGGCATGGTGCGGCGCTCGGTCAGCTCCCCGCGCAGCTTCGCGGCGACCTGCTCGTAGGAGATGTCGCTCGGGTCGAAGCGGTCGAGGAACTGGAACAGGTTCTCGCCGTGGGCGTTCTCGATCGGGTCGGTGATCTCGCCGGGTTTCAGGCCCTCGATCGCGCGCTTGATGTCGGCCGGCGCGTCGGCTTCGCGGAAGACCGTGAGCCCGCCCGCCGCCGCCGTCGGCGCGGCCGAGAATTTGCGCGCGAGCGCGCCGAAGTCGCCCTGCTCGCGCGCCTGGTCGCGCAGCTTCAGCGCGAGCTCGCGCATCTGCACGCGCGCTTCGGGCGGTGCGTCCGGCGGCACGCCGAGCAGGATGTGCAGCACGCGAATCCGCTCGCCCGGCTTCACGTTGCCGTAACGCTCGTCGTAGAGCTGGCGCACTTCCTCCTCGCTCACGCGCACCCGACCCTGCACCGAGCCCGAGACCATCTTCATGCGTGTGATCTGCTGACCGAGCTGCTCGCGGTAGGCCGCGCGTGCCAGGCCCTGGTCGGCGGCGGCCGCGTAGATCGCGTCGACGGTGATGCCTTCTTCTTGCGCGATGCCGGCGACCGCGCCGTCGATCTCTTCCTCGTTCGCGTTCACGCCCTGCTGCTTGGCGAGCTGCATCAGCAGCTTGTCGTCGATCAAGCCCTTTACCGCGCTGTCGCGAAGCTGGCGGAACTCCTCTTGCGTGAGCTGCTGGCCCTGCGGCACGCGAGCGAGCACCGTCTGAACGGCGGTGCGCACCTCCGACAGCAGCACCACTTCGTCGCCGACGATCGCGGCCACGCCTTCCACGACCTCGGCGCGCGGCGCGGCGCTCGCGGCCGCGAGCAGCAGGAGCAGAGTCGCGAATCGCCTCATCGCAGCGTCTCCAGGGAGCTTTCGTTGGTTTGGATCTCGGCGTTCTTGCGCAAGCCGCGCAGCCACTCGCGGCGCAGCTCTTCGAGATGCCGCTGACCGAGCTCGGCCTCGAGCTTGGCACGCATCTCCTCGAACGTGGGTTCGCGCGCCGGGATCTCGCGCTCGAGCACGAAGATGTGAAAGCCGTACGGCGATTCGATCACGGCCGAGATCTGGCCCGGCTCGAGCTCGAACGCGCGGTCAAAGGCCTCCGGCAGCTCCCCGCGCGCGAACGGCGGCAGCGCGCCGCCGTCCGCTGCCTCGGGAGCGATGCTGTTCGCGCGCGCGAGCGTGGCGAAGTCCTCTCCCTGCGTGAGGCGCGCGTGCACGCCCTCGGCCTTGGCGCGGTCCTCGATCACGATCTGCCGCACCTGCACGCGCTCGGGCTGCGCGTATTCGCTGCGGTGCTCGTCGAAGTACGCCTGCAGCGCGCTCTCCGGAACCTTCGTGCGCGGCGCCAGCTCGAGCAGCGCGACCCGGTCGACGATCATCTCGCGGCGCACCGCGTCTCGATAGCGCGGGTCGTCGTCCTTCCACTCCTCGCCGTGCAGCTCGCGCAGACGCGCCTCGACTTCCGCATCGGTGACGACGACGCCCGCCTTGGAGGCGTGATTCAACGCGACCTGTGCCGACACCAGGCGGTTGAGCTCCTCGGTGACGACGTCGCCGCGGTCGGAGTCGGGCGCGTCTTCGAGCCGCTGGTCGACGATGCGCTTCAGCTCGGAGGCGGCGATGCGCACGCCGTCGACGTCCGCGACCCAGTCGTCGTCCGATTCGCCGCGGCCGCAGGCGAGAGCGAGGCAGACAACCGCGAAAAGCGCGCGCTTCATCCGTTGGCGCCCTCCTGAACCGAGCTCGAGTCGGCGGGCTCCAGAAGGTCGAGCAGGCCGAAGCTCTCGGCCAGGGCGTCGCCGGGCTGGCGCAAGCGCAGGCCGAGACGGCGATCCGGGTAGGCGCGGATCTGGGTGCCCGGCCGGCCAATCACGCGCACCAGCCGGCTCGGGTCGACCTTCGACTGCTCCGCGATGCGCATCTGCAGCTCGCCGTTCTTCACCTCGACCAGCAGCACGCCGAGCTTGCGGCAGCGGATCTTGAGCCGGATCACCTCGAGCAGGTTCCGCGTCGCTTCGGGCAGCGGCCCGAAGCGATCGAGCAGATCGCCGCGCAGCGCGCCGAGCTCCGCGTCGTCGCGCGCCGAGGAGAGCTGCTTGTACAGCGCGAGCCGCTGCGAGACTTCGGGCACGTAGCTCTCCGGCAAGAGCGCCGGCAGCGGCAGGCGGATCTCGGGATCGATCGCTTCCGAGGTCTCCTCGCCGCGCAGCCGCGCCATCGCCTCGTCCATCATCTCCATGTACAGGTCGTAGCCGACCGAGGCGATGTGCCCGGATTGCTCGCCGCCGAGCAGGTTGCCCGCGCCGCGGATCTCGAGATCCTCGGTCGCGAGCCGGAAGCCCGCGCCGAGCTCGGACAGGTCCTGGATCGCCTCGATGCGCCGCTGCGCGTCCTCGCTCACCTGGCCGGTGGTGGGCAACAACAGATAGGCGTACGCGCGCCGGTTGCTGCGGCCGACGCGGCCGCGCAGCTGGTAGAGCTGCGCGAGCCCGAACATGTCGGCGCGGTGGATCAGGATCGTGTTGGCGTTGGGGATGTCGAGACCGGACTCGATGATCGCCGTACACACCAGGATGTCGAACTCGCGCTGCATGAAGGCGAGCATCGCGCGCTCGAGCTGGTGCGCCGACATCTGGCCGTGCGCGATGCCGATGCGCGCGGCGGGCAGGATGCGCTGCAGATAGCTCGCGATCTCGACGATCGTCTCGATCCGGTTGTGCACGAAGAACACCTGTCCGCCGCGGCGCAGCTCGCGCTCGACCGACTCGGCGATCAGCTCTTCGGAAACCCGCGCGACCTGGGTGCGAACGGCCGTGCGATCGGGCGGCGGAGTCGCAATCACCGACAGGTCGCGCATGCCCGAGAAGGCCATCTGCAGCGTGCGCGGAATCGGCGTGGCCGAGAGCGTGAGCACGTCGACGAGCTTGCGCAGCTGCTTGAGGCGTTCCTTGTGCGCGACGCCGAAGCGGTGCTCCTCGTCCACGATCACGAGGCCGAGATTGCGGAACGCGATGTCCTTCGAGAGCAGCCGGTGCGTGCCGATCACGATGTCGAGCCGGCCGCTGGCCAGGCCTTCGCGCACCTCGCGCAATTGCTTGGGAGAGGTCAGGCGCGAGAGGCTCGCGATCTCGACCGGTGTGCCGGCGAAGCGCTCGCGGAACGTATCGAGGTGCTGCTGACACAGAACGGTGGTGGGCACGAGGAAGGCGACCTGGCGGCCCGACATCGCGGACAGATAGGCGGCGCGGCAGGCGACCTCCGTCTTGCCGAAGCCCACGTCGCCGCACACCAGGCGATCCATCGGCCGGCGCTTCTGCATGTCGCGCAGCACGTCGTCGGTGGCCTTGCGCTGGTCGGGCGTGTCGTCCCACTTGAAACGCGCCTCGAACTCCTCGTAGGCCGCGTCGGGCGGCGGGAAGGCCGTGCCGTCGAGCGTCTCGCGCGCCGCGACCACCGCGAGCAGGGCTTCCGCCATGTCCTGCACGGCACGGCGCACGCGCGACTTGGTGCGCGTCCAGCCCTGGCCGCCCAGCCGATCGAGCGCCGGGCTCGCGTCCTCCGCGGACGCGTAGCGCTGCACCTGACCGAGCCGAGAGACCGGCACGTACAGCTTGTCGGACTTGTCGTAGAGCAAGAGCAGGAACTCCTGCTCTCCGCCCAACACGGAAATGCGTACGAGTCCGCCGAAGCGTCCGATGCCGTGCTCGGCGTGCACCAGGAAGTCGCCCTCCTGGATCTGGGCGAGACGCTCGATCGCGTTGGTCTGACGCGTGATGCGCACCGCGCGGCGCTGCTGACGCTGGCCGAAGATGTTCTGCTCGGTCAGCACCACCAGTGCGTCGTCGGGCAGCTCGAAGCCGTCGGCGAGCGACGCGACCGCGACGTCGATGCTGCCGGGCGCCGGCCAGTCGACCAATGCGCGCCCGCGCGCGACTTCGAGCGCGAGCCCGTAGTCCGACAGGATGTCGATCAGCCGCTCGGCGGCCGACGGTGTCGGACAGGTGATGCGCACGCGCCGTCCCTGCCCGCGCCACGTCTCGAGCCGGCGCGTGAGCGGTTCGAGCGCGTGGCCGCTGCCGCGCTGCTCCTCGATCTCGCGCCGCAGGTCGCGGTGATCCTCGCCGCGCACGTCGAGCACGTCCTCGTGCACGAGCGGGTCGGGCATGCCCAGCGGATCGAGCAGCACGGGCTTGCGCGCGAGCAGCTCCCGCCACGCGCTGTCGTCGGTCATGTAGAGCGAGAGCGGCTCGCAGACCAGCCGATCCTGCGCGCGCGCGTGCTCGTGGCCCGCGAACACCTCGCTCACGTACGCGAGCGCGCGCGTGCGGCCGGCTTCCGGGTCGTCGATCAGCACGCGCGTCGATGGCGGCAGGTAGTCGAAGATCGTCTCGACCTCGTCGTGCAGCAGCGCTTCGAGATTCTCGACGCCGGGCGGCAGCGCCCTGCGCGTGAATGCCTCCGCGACGGTGTAGATCTGCGACTCGGGCAGCCCCTGCTCGCGGCCGCGGCGCCGCACCTCGTCCACCAGCGCCTCGATGTTGTTCGGCAGCCGATAGGCGCGCGGGGGGATCGCCACCACCGAGTCGAGCTCGCCCTCCGAGCGCTGTGTGGTCGGGTCGAAGCGGCGCAAGCTGCCGATCGCGTCGAAGTCGAACTCGATGCGCACCGGTCGGTCGAGCTGCGGCGGAAACAGATCGATGATCCCGCCGCGCGCGCCCACCTCGCCGCGCTCCTCGACCAGGCTGGTGCGCTGGTAGCCGGCCTGCGCCAGCACGTCGACCAGCGCGTCGCGGTCGATCGAGAGCCCTCGCTCGAGATGTGTCACGCGGCTGCGCAGCTCGCTGCGTGACGGAACCCTGCGCAGCAACGCCGACCAGGGTGCGACCACCGTGAGCGGTGTGTCCGGCCCGGCCGCGAGCCAGGCGTAGAGCAGGCTCATGCGCCGCGCCTCGATCTCCGGGTGCGCCGAGAAACGGTCGTAGGGCGGCACGTCGTAACGCGGCAGCAGCCGCACGTCCGTGTCGGGCGAGTAGGCGCGCAGCGCGGCCGCGAAGCTCTCGGCCCGGGTCGAGCTCGGCGTGACCACCAGGATCGGTCCCGAGTACGCCGCCCGCAGCTCGGCCGCGAGCCAGGCGCCCGCAGAGCCGCGCATGCGCCCGAGGCGTAGCGGAAGCGATGGGCTCTGCGCCCGCACAACCAAGTCCGCGATCTTCAGAACAGGCTCGCCCGAACATGGCGGTGCCCGCCTCCCGAGGATTTCCCGGGGGGTGGGTGGCACCGGCGCTTCGAAGCCTCCGAGTATAGGAAAGGGTTGGGCTGCCGAGAGGGCCCTGCTACTATGCGCGGCCCTCGACTTTGGAGCCCCCGCGATGAGCCTCGAACTGATCGGCCGCAAGCTCGGAATGACACAGATCTTCACCGAGGACGGCGACCGCATTCCCGTGACCGTGATCGAGGCCGGCCCGTGCACGGTGGTGCAGAAGAAGACGGGTGCCCGCGACGGCTACACCGCGCTTCAGATCGGCTTCGGCGAGAAGCGCGCCAAGCTGGTTCCGAAGGCTCTGCAGGGCCACTTCGCCAAGGGCAGCACGACCCCCAAGCGCGTGCTGGTCGAGGTTCGGGTCGGCGAGAGCGAGCTCGAGGGCTACGCGCTGGGTCAGCAGCTCACTTGTGAGGGATACAAGGTAGGGCAGCGCGTGGACGTGATCGGCACGACCATCGGCCGCGGCTTCACCGGCGTGGTCAAGCGCCACGGCTTCCCGACCCGCAGCGTCTCGCACGGAAACCACGAGTCCTTCCGCCACGGCGGCTCGATGTCCGCCGGTACCTTCCCGGGCCGTATTCGCCCGGGCCTGCGCATGGCCGGTCAGCACGGCAACTCGCGCGTGACCCAGCTCAACCTGAAGGTCGAGCGGATCGAGCCGGAGAAGAACCTGATCTACGTGCGCGGCGCGGTACCCGGTCACCCGAACGCCTTCGTGCGCATCCGCCCCACCGTCAAGGGCTAGTCGCACGGCTCGCTACGAGCGCAAGGACGGTTTCTACCGCAGGGCCAAGGAAGAGGGCCTGCGCTCGCGAGCCGCGTTCAAGCTCGAGGATCTGTTGCGGCACGCGCCGCCGCTCCGGCGCGGTCAGACCGTGCTCGACCTGGGCTGCTGGCCGGGAAGCTGGCTCCAGGTTCTGACCGAACGGGTCGGGCCCGAGGGCCGCGTGCTGGGTGTCGATCTCGAGCCGACCGACGCCGTCGCGGCCAACGTGAGCGTGCTGGCGCTCGACATGACCGAGCTCGAGTCGCAGGACGCGATCGCCGCCGCGCTCGGCCGCCCGGCCGACGCTGTACTGTGTGACGCTGCGCCGAAGCTCACCGGCGTGCGCGACGTCGACCTGGCTGCGATCGAGGAGATCTACACCGCAGCGCTCGCGCTCGCGAAGCGCGTGCTGTCGCCGTCGGGCTTCCTGATCGTGAAGGGCTTCCCCGGGCAGGAGAGCGACCTGTTCCGCAAGGAGCTGCGCCGCACCTTCGCCAAGGTCGGCGAGGTCCGACCCGAGGGAAAGCGCTCCACGTCGAAGGAGTTCTACTGGGTGGCGAGCGCGCTGCGTCGGTAGTGCGTCGACGACGGAACGCGGATCAATCGGCGCGGGAGTCCTTCGAGCCGATCCAGCCGTTGCGCCGGAAGTAGAGCAGCAGGCCCGCGACGACCGAGAGCATGATCAGCCAGGTCAGGTGGTAGCCGTAGCGCCAGCCGAGCTCGGGCATGTACTCGAAGTTCATCCCGTAGACACCGACGATGAACGTCAGCGGGATGAATATGCTCGACAGGATCGTGAGCACCTTGATGATTTCGTTGGTTCGGTGGCTCACGCTCGACAGGTAGACCTCGACGAGACCGAGCGCGATCTCGCGAAACGTGTCGAGCACGTCGCTGATCTGCATGGCGTGATCGAACGAATCGCGCAGATACACGCGCACGGGTTCGCCGATCAGGGGGTGGTCCGCGCGCATCATCGCGCCGACCGCGTCGCGCTGCTGGTGAATCACGCGCACGAACGTGAGGATGTCGCGGCGCGCGCGGTGGATCTGCTCGAGCAGCGCCTTGCCGGGCGAATCACTGACGGCGTCCTCGAGCTCCTCGAGATGCGCGCCGATCGCCTCCACGATCGGGTAGTAGCCGTCGATCAGTGTGTCGACGAGCGCGTAGGCCAGGTAGTCCGCGCCCATCTGGCGGACCAGTGCGCCGCTGCGGATGCGCTCGCGCACGGGCTCGAACACGTCGCGCGCGCCCTCGTGGAAGCTCACCACGAGGTCTCGCCCCAGCACCAGGCTCACCTGTTCCAAATCGAACGCGTGGCCCCCGCGCGAGCACGCCATTCGACCGATCACCAACTCGAAGTCGACGTACGCCTCGGACTTGGGTCGTTGGCCGACGTTGACGATGTCGGCGAGCGCGAGCGGATGGATCCGGAACAACTCCGCGATGCGCCGCAGCGCCCGCTCGTCGCTGAGACCCTCGACCTCGAGCCAGAGGATCTGCCCCGGAAGCCGCAGCGATTCGATCTCGTCGATCGTCACTTCCTGCCGCTCGAGCACGCGCTCGCGATCGAAGCGGATGACGTTGAGGCGGGTCGTGCCCGCCGGGAAGACGATCGTTCCCGGCGCGGCGCCGACCGGTGGCCGACGCCGCCTTCGCTGGCGATCGGGTCCGTTCAGCTTGCGCTTGCTCGAGATTGCGCCTCCCAGTCTGCGGGGCGCAGCCTATCACGGCCTCGCGTCAGGCCGTCGCCGCATCCACGCTGAGCTTGCCCGAGCCGCGCGACGCGATGTAGAGGAACACCCAGCTGTACACCGCCGCGAGCTCGCCGTGATTCTGGATGGGCAGCAGCCCGTCCTTCTGGTGCGCCAGGAAGTAGGCGACCGCCATCGTGCCGCTGCAGATGAACGCCGCCCAGCCCGCGCGCAGCCCGATCATGATCAGCGCGCCACCCACCAGTTCGATCGTGCCCGCGGCGTAGAGCAGCGGGTTCATTTCGATCCCAGCCGGCATCCCGCCGAACATCCCGAACAGCTTCTGCAGCCCGTGACACAGGAATGTGAGACCGACAACGATTCGCATCAGACCGTAAATCGTGTCGCTGTGCGCCTTGAGAAACCCCGGCATCGCTCCCCCCCTTTGCCTGGTTTCGCGCTCGTCCCCCCCGGGGCGACCGCGTTCGTGCGAGTGTACTCAGGGATTTCCGATGTGACAGCGGTGCGCAGTGAGATTCGCCGGATCGGCGCACGGCTTGCGATCCCCGGGAATAAGTT
>JANNLG010000125.1:0-21987 GCA_031396695.1 Deltaproteobacteria bacterium | reverse complement strand
GGCCGAAGCGACCGTCGTGCGCAACTACATCGACTGGATCCTCTCGCTGCCCTGGGAGAAGTACAAGGACGAGAAGTCCGACGTCAAAGAGGCGGAGGCGATCCTCGACGGCGACCACTTCGGGCTCGAGAAGCCGAAGGAACGCATCCTCGAATACCTCGCGGTGCGTGCGCTGGTCGGCTCGATGAAGGGCCCGATCCTGTGCCTCGTCGGCCCGCCGGGCGTCGGCAAGACTTCACTCGGCCGCTCGATCGCGCGCGCGACCGACCGCGATTTCGTGCGCGTGTCGCTCGGCGGTGTACGCGACGAAGCCGAGATCCGCGGCCACCGGCGCACCTACATCGGCGCGCTGCCGGGCAAGATCATCCAGGGCCTGAAGAAGGCCGGCACGGGAAACCCGGTCTTCCTGCTCGACGAGGTCGACAAGATGTCGACCGACTTCCGCGGGGATCCGTCCTCGGCGCTGCTCGAGGTGCTGGACCCGGAGCAGAACAAGACCTTCGACGACCACTACCTCGATCTCGAGTACGACCTTTCGAAAATCCTTTTCATCACGACCGCGAATACGCTGTCGACGATTCCGCGCCCGCTTCAGGACCGCATGGAGATCATCCACCTGCCGGGCTACATCGAGGAAGAGAAGCTCGAGATCGCCAAGCGCTTCCTCGTCACCAAGCAGCTGAAGGACCACGGCCTCGACGGTCAGGACATCGAGTTCACCGAGCCCGGTCTGTATGAAGTCATTCGCCGCTACACCAAGGAGGCGGGCGTGCGCTCGCTCGAGCGCGAGATCGGCAGCGTCTGCCGCAAGCTCGCGCGCGAAGTCGTGTCGAGCGACACGCCGATCCACGCCACGATCGGACCGAAGCAGGTGCGCAAGTACCTCGGCGTGCCGAAACACCGCTTCGGCAAGCGCGAGGAGCACGACCAGGTCGGCATCGCGACCGGACTCGCGTTCACCGAGGTGGGCGGCGAGCTGCTCACGATCGAAGCGCTCGTCACCGCGGGCAAGGGACGCATTCAGGTGTCGGGCTCGCTCGGCGACATCATGAAGGAATCCGCGCAGGCGGCGCTCTCGTACGTGCGCCGGCGCGCGAAGCAGCTAGGCCTGACGCGCGACTTCTACCAGAAGGTCGACCTGCACGTGCACGTGCCCGAGGGCGGCGTGCCCAAGGACGGTCCGTCCGCGGGCATCACCCTGGCCACGGCGATGGTGTCGCTGCTGACGGGAATCCCCGTGCGCGCCGACGTCGCCATGACCGGCGAGGTGACGCTGCGCGGCCGCGTGCTGCCGGTCGGCGGTGTACGCGAGAAAGTGTTGGCGGCGCTGCGCCGCGGAATCCACAAGATCATCCTGCCCGAGGCGAACCGGCACGATCTCGAAGAGGTGCCGCAGGAGCTGGCTCGCAAGCTCGAGTTCCACTTCGTGCGCACGATGGACGAGGTGCTGGACCTGGCGTTGGCGGAGCCGCTCTTGCACAAGCGGAAGCCGCGGCGTGCGTCTCCTCGTCCGCCGGCCGCCATCGTTCGTTCGTAGGCGCGGCGGAGCCTAGCCGGAGGGCCGGAGCGCGGGGCGGCGGTTGTGCGCTTCCTCGGCACTCCACGCACTCGGCGCGTAAGATCGCGGCGTGGATCTGAGCACGATTGGCGAGTTCGGATTGATCGAGGCGATTCGCAGACGTGCGCGCGTCGATCGGCGCGTCTGGCGTGTTGGGATCGGGGATGACGCGGCGGTGTTGCGGGCGCGGCGTGGCGAAGAGTTGGTCTGGACCACGGATGCGCTCGTCGAGGACGTGCATTTCCGCTGGAGCACGACCGACGCGCGCTCGCTCGGGGACAAGGCGCTGGCGGTGAACGTGTCGGACGTGGGTTCGATGGGGGCGACGGCGCTCGGCTGTTTGTTGACCTTGGGTGTGCCTGCGGATGTGTCGCCTGCGCGCCTCGAAGGTTTCGTGTCGGGGTTCTTGCGGCGGGCGCGGGCGAGTCGGTGTCCGCTCGTCGGTGGCGACACGGTGCGTGCGCCGGTCTGGCTGATCGGTGTCAGCGTGGTCGGTGCGGTGGCGCGCGGTCGTGCGCTGCTGCGCTCGGGCGCGCGCGCGGGGGATCGGATCATGGTCACCGGCGAGCTCGGCGGCGCGGCCGCGGGTCTGGCGCTGTTGTCGGCTTCGGGCGCGTCGACTCCGACCGAGCGGCGGCTGGTCGCGCGCCAGCTCTGTCCGCGCCCGCCACACACGGCCGGCGCTTCGCTCGTGCGCGGTCGGCTGGCGCGCGCGGCGATCGACGTTTCGGACGGGCTCGCTGCCGACCTCGGTCACGTCGCGCGCGAGAGCGGTATCGCCGCGCGCGTCGAGGTCGAGCGCGTTCCGCTCGCGCCCGGACTGGCGCGCGTCGCCTCACGGCTCGGCCTCGACGCGCTCGAGCTCGCGCTCGCGGGCGGCGAGGACTACGAGCTCTTGTTCGCCGCGCCGGCGCGCGGACCGATGGCTTCGGCCTACGCCCGCAAGCTCGGCTGCCGGGTGACCGAAATCGGCGTGTTCGCGCGTGGCAGAGGCGTGCAGCTCACGCGCGGGGGAAGCCCGTACGCCCTTGGAACGAAGGGCTTCGCGCACTTCAAGCCCGCCCGACGAGACTCCGAGAAGTAGCGAGGCGCCCGCATTTCGCGGCGAACTTGCGCTCGGAAGGGCTCGTGCGGTTCGACCTCTCGCAGAAGCTCGTACTCGGCTTCACCGCCGCGATCGCCATCGGCGCCGGAATCACTCCGGCGCTGCACTGGCTGGGTGCGCCCGGCTGGGGCGCGTTCTTCGTGGCGATGCTGCTCGGTGTAGGCCTGGGCTGGATCTACGCGGGTCAGATCACCGCGAACTTCCGCACGCTGCGCGCGTGCACCGAGCGGATCAGCCGCGGCGACCTGACCGCCGAGATCGACATCGAGAACGGCCGCCGTTTCCCGGACGAGACCGTCGACTTGGCGCGCTCCGTCGACGTGATGCTGCAGAAGCTGCGCGAGCTGGTCGACCACATCCAGCGCGCGGCCGACGAAGTCGCGCAGTCCTCGCGCGACGTCGCGACCTCTTCGCAGAGCGTGAACAGCACGAGTCACGCGCTCGGCGCGACCATGGAGGGCGTCTCCTCGGGCGCCGGCCAGCAGCAGAAAGACGTCGAGCAGATCCGCTCGCGCATCCACGAGATCGCCGATAGCTTGCGCGCGAACGCCGACGCCGCGCGCCGAGCGTCGGCGCTCACCAGCGAAGCGAGTCAGCGCGCGACCGCGGGCGTCGACGTCTCGCGCCTGTCGCAGGCCAAGATGCAGAGCCTGTTCGAGCGCATCGAGCAGGCCGGTCACCGGGTCGAGAGCTTCGAGGGCAAGATCCACTCGGTGCACCGCGTGACCGAGATGATCTCGAGCGTGGTCGAGAAAACGCACCTGCTGTCGCTCAACGCCTCGATCGAGGCCGCGCGCGCGGGCGACGCGGGCCGCGGCTTCTCGGTGGTCGCCGAAGAGATCCGCAAGCTCGCGGAGAGTGCCGGCAGCTCGGCCGAGCAGATCGAGGATCTGATTCGCGAGCTCGAGGAAGAATCGAAGCGCATCGCGCAGGCGACGCTCGCCATGCGCGACGACGTGCGCGGCGGCCGCCAGGATCTCGAAGCGATCTTCTCGTCGCTCGAGAAAGTGCAGGGCGCCGTCAGTGAGGCGTCGCAGCGCGCCGAGGACATCTTCCAGAAGGCCGGCAGCCAGGCCGCGGACTCCGAGCGCATGGTCGGCGACATCGAGCGCGTCGCGGCCGTGGTCGGTCAGAACGCGAAGGCGATGAACGAGATGCGCGGCGGGCTCTCGGCGCAGACGCGCACGATGGAGCAGATGGTGCGCGAGGCCGCGCGCTTGTCGGACATGTCGGTTCAGCTCGGCGAGGTCGCTCGCCGGTTCCGGACCCGGTAGGCGAGGGCGCGGCATGGAAGCGACATCGTGGCTGTGCTTCGAGGTCTCCGGGCAGGACTACGCGATCCCGCTCGCCTCGGTGGTCGAGGTCACGGGCGCGCAGCGCCCCCACCTGATCCCGCGCATTCCGCTCGAGATCGGCGGCGTCCTGAACGTGCGCGGCGAGCCGCTGCCGGCGGTCGACGGCGGCGCGCTCTTGACCGGGTCGAAGGCGACGCGTCACAGACATGTGTTGGTGCTGGAGCGCGGGAGCTTGCGCATCGGCGTGCTGGTGGGGCAGGTGCGGCGCATCGAGCGCGAGCTGCCGCCGCAGCCGGAAGAGTCCGAACCGGGCGGGACTTCGGTCGCGCTCGTGCAGTGGGTGGAACAGGACGGCGCGGCCCTCGGGCTGGTCGATTCCGAAGGGCTGATCGAACGGGCGACGATGCTGCTTACCGATCAACGCAAGCAGCCGGGAGGACAGGAGTCATGGCACAGCGGGTTCTGATCGCGGACGACGCGGCGTTCATGCGCGAAATGCTCCGCGACATACTCACGGACGGGGGCTACGAGGTCGTGGGCGAGGCTTCCGACGGCAACGAGGCCGTCTCGGCCTTCGCCAAGCACATGCCCGACCTGCTCACGCTCGACATCGTGATGCCGCGCAAGAGCGGCCTCGAGGCCTTGCGCGAGATCGCCGCGGCGCACCCGGGTGCGTGCGTGGTGATGTGCAGCGCGCTCGGTCAGGAAGCGCTCGTGATGGAGGCGCTCGAGGCGGGCGCGCGCGACTTCATCGTGAAGCCCTTCAAGCCCGATCACGTGCTGGAAGTGGCGCAGAAGGCGCTCGCGAAGTCGGACGACTGACCCGAGGCACCTCCTGAACCTCGAGAAGTACAGGACGCTCTTCGTCGACGAGGCGGGCGACCATCTCCAAGAGATGGGCCGCGCGCTGGCGGCGTTGTCGGCCGGCGACGAGCCGGTCGAGAGCGCGATCGACACGCTCTTCCGCATGGCCCATTCGATCAAGGGCATGGCGGCGTCGCTCGACTACGACGCCGTCTCGTCGCTCGCGCACCGGCTCGAGGACTGGATGGAGCCGCTGCGCGCGGGCGCGGAGTTCGACCGCTCGCAGCTCGACCTGCTGGCCGAGGCGATCGCCGCGCTCGAGGAAATGGTCGCGTGCGTGGAGGAGTCCGGCGTGCCGTCGCCCGCGCGCGAGGATCTGCTCGTCCGACTCGCGCAGAAACGCGAGGACGCGACCGCGACGCAAAGCCTGCTCAAAAAAAAACTCCCGAGACCGCGGCAGCGCCGCTCCCTCGTACGGTTCGCGTTCGCACGGAGGCGATTGACCGCTTCCTGGCCGCGGTAGGCGTGCTCATGCAGGGCCACGCGCGTCTGGAAGAGCTGCATCGCGGCGCTCCGTACTGGGAGGAGCACGGCACGTTCGGTGACGAGCTCGACCAGCTCGCTCGCGTGGTGCGCGAGCTGCGACGGCACGCGCTCGACATCCGCATCACGCCCGTGCGGCGCGTACTCGAGCGGCTGCCGCGCGTCGCGCAGGACCTGGCGCGCGAGCTCGGCAAGCGCGTACGCGTGGAGCTCCACGGCGAGGAGGTCGAGGTCGACCGCGCGGTGCTCGACCACCTCGACGATTCACTCCTGCACCTGGTGCGCAACGCGATCGATCACGGGCTCGAGGCCGAAGCGGAGCGACGCGAGGCGGGCAAGGATCCCGTCGGCACGCTGCGCATGCGCGCCTCGCGCGTGGCCGGGCGGCTGCAGCTCCGGCTCGAAGAGGACGGGCGCGGCATCGACGTCGAGAAGGTGCGCAGGCGCGCGATCGAGCGCGGTCTTCTGCTCGAGATGGTGGCCGAGGATCTGCCCGCCGGGCGCATCTTCGAGTTCATCTTCGAGCCCGGCATCTCCACACGCGACAGCGTCAGCGACATCTCCGGGCGCGGCGTCGGGCTCGACGCGGTCAAGCGCCAGGTCGAGGCGCTCGGCGGCACGATCGCGGTCGAGAGCGAGCCGGGCAAGGGCACGGCCTTCCTGCTCGACCTGCCCTCGATGGTCGCGCTGCAGCGCGTGCTGGTTCTGCAGGTGGCGGGTGAGCGCGTGGCGCTGCCGATCTCGGCCATCGAAGCGGTGCTGTCCGCCGAGGAAGCCGCGGTCGAACGCGCCGGCATCGACGCGTTCTTCATGCTGAAGGAAGAGCCGCTGCCGCTCATCGATCTGGGCCCGCGGCTCGGCCTGGCGGAGACGCGCGCGACCGGCGGCTGCGTGGTGGTGCTCGAAGCGCGCGGCTTCAAGCTCGGCCTGCTCGTCGATCGCGTGGTCGACGATCTCGAAGTGTTCGTGCGCGAGACGCCCGCGCCGCTGCGCGAGCTCGCGTCGCTGGGCGGCATCGCGATCCTGCGCGACGGCGCGCCCGTGTTCCTGCTCGAGGTCGGATCGCTGGTGGAGAACTTCCCGTGAGCGACGCCGACGATCGCCTCGCCGAGATCGCGAACATCTGCGCAGGTCACGCCGCCACGGCGCTGGCCTCGTTGCTCGACGCGACGCTCATGATGGAGCCGCCGCTCCTGCACGTGCTGCCCGCTGGCGAGCCGCTCGACTCGCTGATCGCGCCCGAGGACCGCGTGGCCGCCGTGTTCGTCGATCTCGAAGGGGCGCTGCGGGCACAGGCCGCGATCGCGCTCTCCGCCAGCGCGATCGACGAAGTGCTCGCGCGCGTCGCGGGCAAAAGTGCCGACGAGACCTCCGAGGTCTCGACCCTCACCGTGCTCGCCGAGGTCGGCAACATCGCGGTCTCGGCCGCGGCCAACGCGCTCGCGCAGCTCCTGGGCCGGCGTTCGCTGCCGTCCGTGCCGCGCGCCGGCTACGCGCGCCAGGGCACGCTCTCGCTGCGCGACCTCGATCAGGGCACCAGCCGGGAACGCACCGTGGGGGTGGTCGAGCTGATCGAACGCGGCGGTCCCCTGCGGCTGCACTTCCTGCTCGCGCCGGCGGACGATTCGATCGTCTAGACTTCCAGGCGGATGGACCGTGACCGCCTGCACGCGCTGCTCGAGAGCTTCGCCCGCGGCGAGCTGCTCCGCGACGAGCTGGTCGAGACGCTCGCGCGGCTGCCGTTCGAGTTGCTCGGCGACGCGCGCGTCGACACGCATCGCGCGCTGCGCAGCGGCGTTCCCGAAGTCGTGCTCGGCATCGGCAAGAGCGCGGAGCAGATCGCGCGCATCGTCGCCGTGCTGCGCGAGGCGGGTGGCGACGTGCTGGTCACGCGCGTCACGCTCGAGCAGGCGAGCGAGGTTCGCGCGCGCATTCCCGAACTCGAGCACGACGCGAACGCGCGGCTCTTGGTGCTGCGCCAGGCGCCGCGCGTCGTGCGCGGCCGAGGCGTGATCGCGGTGGTCTCGGCCGGGACCGCCGACGTGCCGGTCGCGGAGGAGGCCGCGCTGGTGGCCGAGCTGTTCGGCAACAAGGTCGAGCGCATCTACGACGCCGGCGTGGCGGGGCTGCACCGGCTGCTCGCGAGCCTGCCCGCGCTGCGCGAGGCCTCGGTCGTGATCGCGGTCGCCGGCATGGAGGGCGCGCTCGCGTCGGTGGTCGGCGGGCTGGTGGCGGTGCCGGTGATCGCCGTGCCCACCAGCGTCGGGTATGGTGCCTCTTTCGGCGGTGTCGCGGCGTTGCTCGCGATGCTGAACTCCTGCGCCGCGAACGTCACGGTGGTGAACATCGACAATGGCTTCGGAGCCGCGTACGTCGCGTCGCTCATCAACCGCGCCTGAGCGCGGCGCGCGGAGCGCGCGCGTGCTGCACTTCGACTGCTTCTCGGGTGCGGCCGGGAACATGTTGCTGGCGGCGCTGCTCGAGGTCGGCGCGCCGCTGGCCGCGGTGCGCGAGGCGCTGGCCTCGCTCGGGGTCGGGAACCTGCGCATGCGCTCGACGCGCGTCGAGCGCGGCGCGCTGGCCGCGCGCTACGTGTCGTTTCCGGGCGCGGAGCGGCCCGCGCAGGGTCATCGAGATTCCCATCCTCACCACGGACGCAGCTTCCGCAGCATCCGCGCGCTCCTGCGCAAGGCGCGACTGGCGGCGCGCGTGCGCGAGCGCAGCCTCGACGTGTTCGAGCGCCTGGCCCGGGCCGAGGGCCGGATCCACGGCGTGCCGATCGAGCGCGTGCACTTCCACGAGGTCGGCGCGCTCGACGCGCTCGGCGACATCGTCGGCGTCTGCGCGGCCGTCGAGGCGCTCGGCGTCGCGCGTATCAGCGCGAGCGCGCTGCCGCTCGGCCACGGCTCCGTTCCGAGCGAGCACGGGCGGATTCCGCTGCCCGCGCCCGCGACATTGGCGCTGCTCACGGGCGTGCCGACCTATCCGCTCGACGTCGCCTGGGAGACGGTGACACCGACCGGTGCCGCGCTGCTCGTCTCGCTGGTGGACGAGTTCGGAGCCATGCCTGCGTTCCGTCCGCTCGCGCAGGGCTTCGGCGCCGGCAACGACCGCAAGGGACCGCTGCCGAACGTGCTGCGCGCCGTGCTTGGCGAGCTCGAGCCGGCGCTCGCGCGCGAGCAGGTGGCGCTGCTCGAGACCAACCTAGACGACATGAACCCGGAGCACCTGCCGTTCCTGATGGAGCGGCTCTTCGAGGACGGCGCGCTCGACGTCTCGCTCGTGCCGCTGATCATGAAGAAGGGTCGGCCCGGCCAGCTCCTGCGCGTGCTGGCGCGCACCAGCGACGCCGATCGGCTGGCGCGGCGCGTGCTCGCGGATTCGAGCGCGCTCGGCGTGCGCGTGCAGATCGTGCCGCGGCTGGTGCGCGCGCGCGTCTCGCGCTCGGTGGACACGAAGTACGGCGCGATCCGCGTGAAGCTGGCCGGCTCGGCCGGCGCAGGGGCGAGCGTGAAACCGGAGTACGAATCGTGCGCGCGCGCCGCGCGCCGTCACGGCGTTTCGATCGCGACCGTCACGCTCGCGGCCGATCTGGCCGCTGCTCGGGAGCTTCGGTGAAGCACGACGGCAGCGCGTTCCGACTCGGGGACGCTCGCGCTGGCGCGGCACCCGCGGTGCTGTGCATCCACGGGCTGACCGGCACGCCCTACGAGGTGCGGCCGCCGGCCGAAGCGCTCGCGGCAGCGGGGTTCTACTGCGAGGGCCCGCTCCTGCCGGGACACGGCACCACGCACGGCGAGCTGGCCGCGACCTCTCGCGTCGCCTGGCTCGACGCGGTCGTCGCCGCGCACGACGCGCTAGCGGAGCGACACGCGCGCGTGTACGTGTTGGGGCTCTCGCTCGGCGGCGTGCTCGCGCTCGCGCTCGCGCAGCGCCGCGAGCTCGCGGGCGCGGTCGTGCTGGCCGCGCCGATCGACCTGGGCCGGGTCGTGCGTACCGCCGCGCCGCTGCTCTGGCCGCTGCTGGGCTCGCTGCCGAAGACGCCCGCGATCCTCGACGATGAGGCGCGCGCGCGGCACCCCGGCTACGACCGCATGCCGCTGCGCTCGGTCAGCGAGCTTTGCAAGCTCGGGCGCGAGGTCGAGCGCGGCCTGTCCGCGGTGCGCGCGCCGGTGCAGCTGATCTACAGCCGCCGCGACCCGACCGTGGCCCCGCGCAATGCCGAGCGCATCCTGCGCGCGCTCCCGCCCGGCGAGCGCGAGCTCCACTGGCTCGAGGATTCGGCGCACGTGCTGCCGGTCGACCGCGAACGCGAGCGGATCGCAGCCCTCGTGGTCGAGTTCCTGCTGCGGCTCGAGAATGCCGCGGGCGGTTGACGGCAGCGTCCGGGCTGGGAATCCTAGGACGCGAACCACGAACGGTTCCGGGGGCGAGAAGCACATGGCGGAAATTCCCGCGGCCGCGGTCAAGCGGCTGCTCGTGAAGCACGGAAATGAGCTGAGGACGTCCGGGCCGGCGGTCGAGCTGGCGGTGGCCGCAGCCGAGGAATACATCGCGCGGCTGGCCCAGGAAGCGAGCGCGTCGGCTCAGCGCGAGAAGCGCAAGACGATCATGGACGACGACATCAAGAAGGCGCGACAGGTCGTCGGCTAGGACCCGAGCTCCGAAGTCACGGGGCTGCGCTCGGCAAGGGCCTCGATCACGCGGATCCAACGCGCCTCGCCTTCGTCGAGGAAGCTGCGGAAGCGGATGCCCGCGAGCACGCTCGCGTAGCCGGGCAGGGTCGCGCGCGACATCACGTCGCCTTCGACCTCGATCGGTGAGAAGGGCGCCGGCAGGTCGATCCGGTAGCGCTCGACCGCGCCGGGCATGATGTCGCGCCGTGTGCGCAGGCAGATGCCGCCGCGCGCGACCAGTTCGGTGAGCTCGTCCCAGCTCTCCGAGCCCGGCGTCGTGCGCACGACCAGGCGCGCGGGGAAGCGCCGGTAGCGGCGATAGGCCGCGTGGTCGAGCAGATCGAGCAGCGTGTCGCCGAGCTCGTCCCAGCGCAGCGGCTTCACGGCGTACAGCGCGGCGCCCGCGTCGCGCGCGGCAGAGCGACTCGCGTTGCTCTCGCGCTCGTCGATCAACACGATCGGTAGCTGCTCCACCCCGGGCAGCGCGCGCAGGCGCATGGCCAGCTCGAAGCCGTCCTCGCGCCCGAGGTGCACGTCGACGAACACCAGCTCGTAGCTGCGCTCGCGGAACGCGCTCAGCGCTCGGCTCGGCTCGCGCAAAAAGTCGATCTCGACGGATTGCTCGGAGAGCTGGCCGACCAACTCGGCGAGACCCTCGGTCGAATTCGTGACCGCCAGCACGCGGCGCGCGCGTTTCACCGCCAGCGGGCGCGGCGCGGATGCGCGCGGCGCGGGCGCGGGCACGAGCGAGCTGCGCGAAGCGCGTTCGTGCATCGCGGAGGCGATCGAGATCGCGAGCTCGTTCGCGCTCTCCAGACTCGCCAGCGGGCGGAAGCGCCGATCGCTCGGATTCGTGAGGGAGCGCTCGGACAGCTCGCCGCTACTCGGAACCAGCAGCTCGCGCGGCGAGCGCACCTCGATCGAACCTGCAGCGTCGTCGATCAGACGCAAGCGCGCGCCACCCGCGACCAGCTCGGTCGGTGCGCGCAGTCGCTGCAGCCAGGCGAGCGCCTCGCCCAGGTCGCGCAGCGACGCGGCCCACGCTCGGCGCAACGCCGCCTCGACGTCGATCGCCGACTCGCAGCGCGTGACGTCGAGCGCGGGCAGATCGAAGAAGACCGGCGGTTGGAAGAACTTCAGCCGGTTGTGGCCGAGCGTGTAGAAGCGAGCGCGCTCGATCACGATCGGGCGGGAGAGCGTCTCGAACGGCGTCGAAGCGAGCGAGAGCTCGCCCTCCGCAGACGTGCTGCCACGGGCAAGCTCGACGCGCAGACCGAAGCCGCGCAGTCGCTGCGCCAGGAATTCCGCGTGACGCTCGGCGGACGACATCTCGCCTTCGCCCCCCGGGAAGCTGCATCGGCAGCGTCCCGGGAGGGCTGAAGGATCGAGAGCTCGGCCGAACGCGCGGTTCGGCCCGAAGCTTGGCTAGTGGCCGTGTCCCGCGTGACCGCCACCGCCGCCGCCGGACTCTTCGTCCTTTGGCCGGTCGGCGATCATCGCGTGCGTCGTCAGCAAGAGACCCGAAACGCTGGCCGCGTTCTGAAGCGCCGTGCGCACCACCTTTGTGGGATCGATCACACCGTCCTTGACGAGGTCGCCATAGGTCTCGGTGGCGGCGTTGAAGCCGAACGCGCCCTTGCCGTTGGCGACCTTGTCGACGACGACCGACGCCTCGTGGCCCGCGTTCTGCGCGATCATGCGCAGCGGCTCTTCGATCGCGCGGCGGATGATGTCGATGCCCGCCTGCTGCTCGGTGCTCGAGCCCTTCAGGCCGTCGAGCGCCTTCATGGCGCGGATCAGCGCGACGCCGCCGCCGGGTACGATGCCTTCCTCGACCGCAGCGCGCGTGGCGTGGAGCGCGTCCTCGACGCGCGCCTTTTTCTCTTTCATCTCGCTCTCGGTCGCAGCGCCGACCTTCACGACCGCCACGCCGCCCGCGAGCTTGGCCAGGCGCTCCTGGAGCTTCTCGCGGTCGTAGTCGGACTTGGTGTCGTCGATCTGCTTGCGGATCTCGTTGCAGCGCGCCTCGATGTCCTTCTTCTTGCCCGCGCCCGAGATGATCGTGGTGTTGTCCTTGTCGATCACGATCCGGCCGGCCTTGCCCAGGTCGGCGAGCGTCACGTTCTCGAGCTTGATGCCGAGCTCTTCCGCGATCACCTGCCCGCCGGTCATGATCGCCATGTCCTCGAGCATCGCCTTGCGGCGATCACCGAAGCCGGGCGCCTTCACGGCCGCGACCGTGAGCGTGCCGCGGATTTTGTTCACGACCAGCGTCGCGAGCGCTTCGCCCTCGATGTCCTCGGCGATGATCAAGAGCGGCTTGCCGGCGCGCGCCACCTGCTCGAGCAGCGGCAGCAGGTCCTTCATGTTCGAGATCTTCTTCTCGTTCAACAGGATCGCCGGGTTCTCGAGCACGACTTCCATGCGCTCCGCGTCGGTCACGAAGTACGGCGACAGGTAGCCGCGATCGAACTGCATGCCCTCGACCACGTCGAGGATCGTGTCGAGGCCCTTGTTCTCCTCGACGGTGATCACGCCTTCCTTGCCGACCTTCGCCATCGCGTCGGCCAGGATGTTGCCGATCTCGGGATCGTTGTTCGCGCTGATCGAACCGACCTGCGCGATCTCGGCGCGGTCGCGCGTGGGCTTGGAGAGCTTCTTGAGCTCTTCGACGATCGCGGCGACCGCGACGTCGATGCCGCGCTTGAGCTCGATCGGGCTGTGGCCCGCGGCGACCATCTTCAGGCCCTCGCGGAACACGGCCTGTGCGATCACGGTCGCGGTGGTGGTGCCGTCACCGGCGACGTCGGATGTCTTCGACGCGACCTCGCGCAGCATCTGCGCGCCCATGTTCTCGAACTTGTCCTCGAGCTCGATCTCCTTCGCGACGGTGACTCCGTCCTTGGTCACGACCGGCGAGCCGTAGCTCTTCTCGATGATCACGTTCCGGCCCTTCGGACCGAGCGTCACCTTGACGGCGTTCGCCAGCGCGTTGACTCCGCGAATGATCGCGTCCGAGGCGTGCGTATCGAACTTGATTTCCTTTGCGCTCATCTCTGTTCCCCTCTCAACCGAGAACCGCGAGGATGTCTTCCTCGCGGACGATGACGAACGTGTCGCCGGAAACGGTGATTTCGTTTCCGGAGTACTTTCCGTAGAGCACCTTGTCGCCGACCTTGACGTCGAGCGGTGTCAGCTTGCCGTCCTCGCGGACCTTGCCCTTGCCGGTGGCGACGATCACGCCCTCTTGAGGCTTTTCCTTGGCGCTGTCCGGGATGATGATCCCGCCCGCCGTCTTCGCCTCGCCCTCGACCTGACGCAGCAGGATGCGATCCTGGAGCGGTCGAATTTTCATGGTTCCGTTCTCCCTCTCTGTCTCGTTCATGGGGTTGGCACTCTCGAAGTCGGAGTGCCAAGTGCGGGCCAGGGTACGGTCGAGGCGAACGGTGTCAACGGGAAACGGGCTGGCTGCGCCGCGCTTCGAGCTGCGCCAGGATTCCCTCGGGCCTCGAGAACGGGCCGCGCGGAAGCGCCTGCTCGAGCGCGACCAGCGCGCGCCCTCGATCGCCGAGCCGGTCGTAGGCGATCGCCTCGAGCTGGCGCAGCGACTGGGTCGAACGTGGCTCGACCGCGATCCCGCGCTCGATTGCGGCCGCGATTCCGGCGGGGTCGCGCTCCTGGGCGTGGATCTCCGCGAGTTGCCCGTAGCCGCGCACCATCAAGGGGTCGCGTTCGATCGCGGCCTCGGTGAGTGAGCGGGCGACTTCGATCCGTCCCTCGCGCAGGGCGGCTTCGCCGCGCAGCAGCAGCCAGTCCGGATCGTCGGCGAGCAGCTCGTCTGGCCGGGGCAGCGCCCGCGTGAGGCGAGGCGAGCCTGGGGGCAATAGCACCGTTGCCACACCGTCGGAATAGATCGCGCGCCAACCGTAGCGCGGCCCGGCCAGCACCTCGGCGAGCCGGCCGGGTCCCGCGGGCAGGAGCGCGGCATCGACCGGATACTGCGCGAGCCTCGCCGCGAGTCCCTCGCTCGCGCTGCTGAGCGCGACGTAGTCGAGGTAGGTCTTGTCGTCGTAGAGCGTGTTCGCGCGGCCGTCGATCAGCACCTTGAACTCGGGCGCGTGCAGCATCACGTAGCCGCCCCAGTTGTAGTGGTTGAGCAGGCGCGGACCCGGATCGAGCGCTCTCAGGTAGGCGAGCGCTGCGCGCGGGTAGAGCTGTGACTCGGTCCAACGCTCGAGCAAACCCGGAGTGAGTCGCACGTCGCGCCACAGTCCGATCGCCACCAGCAGCGCTGCGAGCGGAGCCGCCGCGGCCAGGCGCTCGCCGAGCCGCTCCGGCAGCCTTATCACGACGGCGTCTCGCAGACCGGTGAAGAGCGTCGCGAGCATCGGCAGCGCGGCCACCGCGAACAGCGGAATGAAGCGCCGGGACGTGAGCGCCATCGCGGCAGTGACTGCCGTCAGAGCCACCAAATACCAGTCACGCTTGGGTGAACGCAGCTCGAGTGCGCTGCCTGCGACCGCCGCCGCGAGCAGCCAGGTGAAGCGGCCCGAGAAACCGCGCGGATCGAGGCTGAAGCCGGGTGGCTGCCACTCGAGGATCTCGCGGAACGGCGAGCTCGAGTCGAGGTAGGCGATCGGATACTCGAGGATCCGCCAGCCCCAGGGGTTGCACAGGAACGCGAGCCCGGTGAGCGCGACGCCCGTCCACAGCCGCAGGTCGATCGCGAGCCGCTTCGCCGCGAACGACGCGCGCAGCGTCTCGATCAGCGCGAACAGGCCGATCGCGCCGAAGCCGAACACGAAGCCGCCGTGCAGGTTGCACCACAGCACCATCAGCGGGGGCCACAGCCACGGCGCCCAGGACTTTTCGCGCGTCAGCAGGACGATGCCGACGAACAAGAGCGTCAGCTCGTGCGGTCGGATGTCCAGAAACCAATAGGAGGCCGCGGCCGCGCCCCAGAGGGCGGCGCCCGCACCGAAGGCTGAGCCGCAGTGGCGGCGTGCGACGACGAAGGCGACCGCGTACACCGCCACCAGTAGGCCGAGATTCGCCAGGCCACGAGCTGCGGATCGAGCTCGTACGCGAGCCAGTAACCCACGCCCCAGAGCCACTCGTGGTGCATCCACGGCCGGCCGGCGAAGGTGAACGAGAAGTGATCGACGGTGGGCAGGGCGCGCGCCGCCAGGATTTCGCGACCCGCCGCCAGGTGCCACCACAGATCCGAGCCGGCGACCGACGGTTGGAACCAGGCCGCGGCCCCCGCGAGCGCCGCCAACGGCGCGAGCCAACGATTGATTTTCGCCATCCTTTCGAATAGCCTGCGAATGCGCAGGTCTTTCACCGCCAGAGACTTTCGCAAGGTAGAGTAGGGCGGCCGCTCCGGTCCCCGGGGCCAAGGGAGTTCGCATGCATCTCACCAAGAGACAGAAAGAGATCTTCGATTTCATCTGCGAATACTTGGAGCGAGAGGGCTACGCGCCGAGCTTGGAAGAGATCGGCGAGCGCTTCGGTCTGTCGTCGGTGGCCACGGTGCACAAGCACGTGCAGAACCTCGTCGACAAGAACCTGCTGCGGAAGGCCTGGAACCGCAGCCGCTCGATCGAAGTGGTGCGCGAAGAGCGCGCACCCGCGCGTGTCGAGATCCCGCTGCTTGGCCGGGTCGCCGCGGGCCGGCCGATCGAAGCCATCTCGGTGCCCGACACGATTGCGGTCCCGCCCGATCTCGTCGCACGGCGAGACTGCTTCGCGCTGCGCGTCACCGGCGATTCGATGATCGACGACCACATCGTCGACGGCGACGTGGTCGTGCTCGAGGCGCGCAAGACGCCGCGCGCGGGCGAGACCGTGGTAGCGCTGATCCGCGGCGACGAGTGCACGTTGAAGCGCTTCTACCAGGACGGCGGCAAGGTGCGGCTCGTGCCGGCCAACGCTTCGCTGTCGCCGATGGAGTTCCCGGCCGAGGACGTCCAGGTGCAGGGCGTCGTGATCGGCCTCATGCGGAACTTCTGAGCCCGACCGAGCGTCCGAGGCTGCATCCATCGTGCTGATCACGCGCCGGCTGGAGTTCTCTGCCTCGTATCGCGACCGAAAGGGCGCAACGCACGGCCACAATTGGGAGCTCGAGGTCACGCTTTCCGGTCCGGTCGACGCCGAGACGGGCATGGTGATCGACCTGAAGGAGCTGAAGGAAGTCATGGAGCGCGAGGTCGAGGCGCGCTTCGACCACCGCTCGCTGAACGACGACACACCGTACTTCCGCGAGCGCACTCCGACACCGGAGAACTTCGCGGAGCTGATCTTCGCGCTGCTCGACGCGGCGCTGCCGAACCGGCTGCTGCACCGCATCCGGCTCAGCCCCACCGACGACTTCACGATCGAGGTCCAGCGTTGATCCGCGTGATCCGCCGCTACGCGTTCTCGGCCGCGCACGTGCTCGCGCGCCCGGACTGGAACGACGCGCGCAACCGAGCGGTGTACGGCAAGTGCGCGAATCCGTCCGGGCACGGCCACAACTACCGCTTCGAGCTCACGCTGGCAGGCGCGACCGACGCTGGCGAGGCCATCGACGGGATCGTGCGCGAGCGCGTGCTCGACGATCTCGACGGCCGCTTCCTGAACCATGAGGTGCGCGGCTTCGCGCGCGTCGTGCCGACGGCGGAGAACATCGCCCGGCACATCTGGGATACGCTGCACCACGCGGTTGCGCCGGCTCGGCTCGAGCGCGTGCGCCTGGTCGAGACGAGCAACAACTCCGTCGAGTACTCCGGGAGCGAGTCGACCCCATGAGCAAGATCGAGGGACTGATCGAGCAGCTCTTGCACGAGATCGGCGAGGAGCCGGGTCGGCAGGGACTGCAGCGCACGCCGGGCCGCGTCGCGCGCTCCTTCGAGTTCCTCACCCAGGGCTACCAGCTCGACCCGCAGAAGATCCTGAACGACGCGGTTTTCGAAGAGTCCTACAACGAAATGCTGATCGTGAAGGACATCGACTTCTACAGCCTGTGCGAGCACCACTTGCTGCCATTCTTCGGCCGGGCCCACGTCGCCTACATTCCGAACGGCCGGATCGTCGGGTTGTCGAAGGTCGCGCGCCTGGTCGAGATGTACTCGCGCCGCCTCCAGGTGCAGGAGCGGCTGACCAACCAGATCGCCAAGGTGATCGAGAAAGTCCTTCAGCCGCGAGGGGTTGCCGTGATCATCGAGGCCCAGCACCTGTGCATGATGATGCGCGGGGTGCAGAAGCAAAACTCCTACGCGATCTCGAGCGCGATGATCGGGGAGTTCGAGTCCGACCCCAAGACGCGAGCCGAGTTCATGCAGCTCATCCACAAATCCCGCGACCTCTGAATCCCGTTACGGCTCGCTGCGTCAGAGCCGGCGAACAGCTTCGGACTGCCGGTCAGCCTCGGGTACGAGCTTCGCTGCCTCTCGGCTGCCGCCTCGAGCGGGTCCGATAATTGCTCGCAAGTACACGATCGTCCTGCGGAAGGAGCTTCAGGATTATTTCTTGACAGAGGGGCTCAAGTCTCATACGGTCGGCGTCGAAAAGTAGGCAGCAGAGGCCTGCTTTGTAGAAACGGCCCCCCCTTTGGCAAGTCTCGCGAGACCGCTGGAGTGTGAGTGGAGCCGTTTTTTTGGTCGTAGATTTTGACACGCTGCGTCGGAGCGATCGGACACAGCGAGGCATGTTGGTAGCGGTGCTGCGGGGGTGGCGCCGCTCGAACCACGAAAAACTGGGCCCGAGCCCGAGGCATCACACGGGTGCCTCACTCGAATCGGGCAGGAGACGAAGGCAAGCATCATGAGCCAGGGACGCTGGACAGAGACCAAGGCGATCGACCCGGAACACTCCAACGTGGATCCGGACGAGGAGGCTGCGCGCAATCGCAACACGCTGCTCTCCTATTTCAACGACATCGCGAGCATTCCGACGCTGACCAAGGACGAAGAGGTCATGCTCGCGAAGGAGATGGAGTCCGCGACGCACGAGATGCGCTCGGGGATTCTCTCGGTGTCACGCACGTGGCGCGAGGCGCTCGACATCTGGAAGGGACTCCAGACCGAGAATCGAGTCACTGCGAAGATGTCCGAAGCCTACGGCTCGGGCACGCCCGAGGGCGAAGAGCGCGGTGAGAAGCTCGACAAGTGCCTGAAGAAGGTCGAGGGCTTGCTCGCCAAGTACGACGAGCTCGAGGCGTCGGCCAAGGACGAGAAGGATGGACTGGCCAAGCTCGGCGCGAGCATTCAGAAGGCGCTGCGCGAGGCGGATCTCTCCATGCAGATCTTCGAGAAGATCCGCCGCAAGCTGCGCAGCGCGCGCGACACGATGGCGAGCTACGAGCGCCAGATCCGCGATCTGAAGTCGCCCAAACGCGCTCCGAAGACGGACAAGGGCAAGGTCGACCGCGAGCGCGACCTGCGCACGCTGCGCAAGCAGCTGCGCGAGGTGGAGCTGTCGGTGGGCGTGAAGGCGCCCGAGTACATCAAGCTGATGGACAGCGTCGATCTCGCCTACGACCGGCTCATGTGGCACAAGAACAAGTTTGTCCAGCACAACTTGAAGCTCGTGATCGCGATCGCCAAGGACTACCGGAACATGGGCATCGCGTTCCAGGATCTGATCCAGGAAGGCAACCTCGGGCTGATCCGCGCCGTCGAGAAGTTCGACTATCGACGCGGCCACAAGTTCTCGACCTACGCGCTGTGGTGGATCCGGCAGGCGCTGATCCGCGCGATCCAGAATCAGTCGCGCACGATCCGCATTCCGAGTCACATGCACGACACGCTGCTCAAGTACTACCGCACGTACAACGCGCTCTCGAAGAGACTCGGCCGCGAGCCGAAGACCTCCGAGCTCGCGAAGGAGCTGAAGATCTCCGTCGAGCAGACGGAGCGCCTGCAGAAGATGACGCGCGAGCCGGTCTCGCTCGAGACGCAGGTCAAGGGCACCGACTCGAAGGTGCTGAAGGACTTCGTGAAGGACCCCTCGACGGTTTCGCCGCTCGAGAGTCTGGATCGGCTGCGGCTGGAGCGGGCGACCGAGGAGTCGATCTCGCAGCTCAACGAGCGCGAGCGGAACATCCTGCGCTGGCGCTTTGGCATGAAGGGCGAGCAAGACCACACGCTCGAGGAGATCGGCGAGAAGCTCGGCCTGTCGCGCGAGCGGGTCCGCCAGCTCGAGGCGCGGGCGATCGAGAAGCTGCGCCACTCGTCGAAGCAGCGCCTGCTCGAGGCCTTCGCCGAGCTCTAGCCTCCGACGCGCCTAACAAGTAAGCAAAAGCCCCTGGAGACCCGAGCGGTCGCCAGGGGCTTCGCTTTTTCAGGCACCGCGGGCGAATTCGGCCGGAAATATTCGCCACGTTCCCCCAAATGCAGCCACCTCACCCCAGAGGGGCGCGGAAGAGCCTCTCTCGTGGAGTGGGGTTCCGACCCCAAAAAAGGCTTGGATTCCAATCCACGGTATGAGAGGGTGCCGGAGCGCTCGTGGCGCCGAGGGAGTTCTTGAGTTTGAAGGGAGGGGAAATGGTCGCTTCACGACTTGTCATATTGCTTCTGTTGGTGGGGTCCATCGCCCTGCCAGCCAGCGCTGATATCTTTCCGTACGAGGCCGTTGGCGGCAGCGGCAGGAACAACGTTGTCGATTCCAATTCATCTTCGTGTAGTTCAGTCGAAGGCTGTTACACGAACACAGGCACGCTCTGTTCCGCCAATCCGAACCAGCTCTGCGATCTGCAGAGGGTTCCTGCGGGACGTTGCACGTTCGGCGAACTGGGCACCGGCCTCAGCAGCTGCGTGTGGCCGCACCGCGCCGGACGCTGCGTGGGCAATACCAACGTCGGCTGTCTGACGAGCGCGCAGTGCTCGGGTCTGACCCCGACCACCTGCGATCTGACGATCGACAAGTTCGGCCGTCCCGCCGATCCCAATGACGCAGCGTCCTGCACCTGCCAGGGCACGAATTCGGCCGCGGCCGACTTCGAGCTCACGATTTGTGGCGGCACCATCTCGATCTGCTCCGATGGCGACACGAATCGCGAAGTGGGCGGCAATGGTGTAGCCCTCGGCGTCGAACTGTTGCTCGGAGCCGTCGGCACCCAGACCTTCCCAGGCATGGGACCTGCGGTCACCGGCTCCAGCACGCCGAACGCGAGCCCCTCGTACGGCCTCGAGAACCCACCGGTCAACTTCGATCCGCAGCGCGACGCGGGTAGCGTCGGCCGCACGCCGTTCCAGGGCACCGGAATCATCCGCCAGGCTCGCACCACCGACGCACGCGAGATCGCTGCCTACGCCCACCCGACCATCGCCAATCCCGGTCCCGGGCCGCTGAACGTGCGCAAGATCACGTCGCTAGGCGATTCCTATTGGGGTGACTGGTTCTTCATGTCGTCGGCCGTCGCCCCGCCGTTCAACACCCACATCGTGACCTACACCTGCGATCCGCCGGTCGGGTGGGTCGTCGGTACGCCGGTCAACGCCGCAGGCCAGCACTGCCACCAGGCGGCGCGTGACGGTATTTCGTTCCTCTGGGAAGACGACCTGACCCCTACGCAGAAGACCGCGTACAGCATTGCCGGCGTGCCTGTCTGCCCGCCGCACTGCTACAAGGACTACAACACCTCCACCCAGGAGCTGGCGGAGTTCAACGAGACCGGCTTGCAGGACCCGAACGCGGGTATCCAGCTCGCCATCCAGAACGGCGAGGTCGATCCGACTCGAGTCGCAGGTACGGGTGATGTGATCGGCGTGTCCGCCGTCACCTCGCTCACCTACCTGGTCGACAACGACCTGCGCTGCAAGCTCGGCGGTTGGGGCAACGCTCCGGGCGAGGTCGGACGCTGCGTCGACGGTCCGCGCGCGTGCGCGCCGGGTTCCGCTGGCGACGTCGCATGCGGTCTGGCGCCCGATCAGGACGGCGTCGTCGGGGAGACCGTGCAGGGCGGCAGCTGCCGCGCTTGCAACGGTCCGTTCAACGCAATCACCAACCCGCTCGGACTCCCAATCGGCTACAACACCCACGGTCGCGCCGAGCTCGAGCTCGTCGCGAATCAGCGCATCGGGGGCATCTCGGGACAGAACGCGGACGTGCGCATTCCGCTCTTCGTCCCCAGCACGACGGGCAACGCGACTGCGGACTTCCGGGACATCGCTGGTCAGGGCGCTCCGGACCTCGATCTCGCGGACATGGGTCCGGTCGACGGCGGTCAGCCGTTCGCGCCGGGCGTCGGAGCGGGTGGCACGTTCGTGAATGGTATTACGCTGAACATCGGCGAGCCCTGCTGCGGTACGGGCGCGGGCGCCAACGTCGTTTGGCAGGGTGCGAACCTGGGTACGGTCGTGCCCGGCTTCGCGAACGGCTTCAGCTACCGGTACGGCCCGGGTGGCGGAGACATCTTTCTCAGCGACTGGGCGATCACCTACGACAAGGGCCCTGGACCGGACGGTATTCCGGGCTGCATCGGTGACAACGTCAGCACGCTGAACGGCGCCAACGCCTGCGATCAGCGCCTCGGCTTCGGACCGGTGGGTGCTAAGACGAACACGGCGTTCTCCACCGGCCTGGACGACTACGCACTCCGGTTCCCGGTCGGATCGTCCACCATTCCGGCGTCGAGCGCGAAGTTCAAGTACCGCGATGCAGAGGCTGGCGTCGTTGCCTACTTCGGCTTGGCCCAGAATCCGCCAACCACCAACACGGTGGCGGCGTACACCGTTCGCGACGTAGGCATATTCGTGCCCCGCAGCGCGGACATGCTGGCCAAGGTGAACACAACAGTGTGTCCCCTTACAAATGCCGGAGCAGTGTGCGCCGCAGACAACGATCTGTGCATCGAGCTCGGCGGGGACTACGACAGCGACACGGTCTGCGACGACATCGACAACTGCAGTTCCGCGTCGAACCGCAGTCAGCAAGATTCCGACGCTGACACCCTCGGAGACACCTGCGACAACTGCTCCGGCGTCTCAAACCTCGACCAGTCGGATGGCGATGGTGACGGCGCCG
>JANNLG010000005.1:0-36293 GCA_031396695.1 Deltaproteobacteria bacterium | reverse complement strand
CGCCACGCGCGAGATCGAGGGCGACCGCACGCGGCTCGGCCAGGTGTTCCTCAACCTGCTGCAGAACGCGATCGACGCCTGCGCACCCACGCCCGAGCGCACGCACCGCATCTGCGTGCGCACGCGAGACACGGCGGCGGGCGTGCGGATCGAAGTCGAAGACACGGGGCCCGGCGTTTCGAGCGAGCTCGTCGCCCGCATCTTCGCGCCGTTCTTCACCACCAAGGCGCAGGCCTCGGGCACGGGACTCGGTCTCTACATCAGCCGGCGAATCGTCGCCGAGCACGGCGGCACGCTCGAACTCGTGCAAGCGCCCGGTCGCGGCGCGCTGTTCCGCGTCGACCTGCCGGGGCTGGTCTAGCCCGGCCTGATCTAGCGGCGGACACCGGTCAGCGCGCCCCGCGCTCGTGCCACTCGATCGCCGCTTCGAGTCTGTCGTTGCCCCAGAACAGCTCGTCGCCGACTCTGAAGCTCGGCGCGCCGAAGATCCCGAGCTGCTGTGCTTCGTCCGTCTGGACACGCAGGCGCGCTTTCGATTCGGAAGCCGAGGCGTGCTCGAGGACGCTCGCGACGGGAACGCCAAGCTTCGACAGAATCTCCGTCAGTACGGCTGCGTCCGCGATGTCGCGATCATCGACGAAATTGGCCGCGTAGACCGCGCGGACGAAATCCCCGATCCAGCGTTCGTGCGCGAACCCGCACGCGATTCGCGCCGCCAACAAGCCGTTGCGCGGAAAGACGGATGGCTTGCGAAAGGCGATCCCCATCGCCTCGCAGATCCGTTCGAGGTCCCGCCACATGTAGCGGCCCTTCGCCTCATAGATGTTGAACGGCGAAGTGTTCCAACCCTGCAGTCCAAAGATCGGGCCCAACAGAAACGGGCACCAGCGCAGCTCCACGCCCGCTTGCTCCGAAGCGCGCTCAATTCGCATCGCGGCGGGATACGAGTACGTGCTGCCAAACTCGAACCAGAACTCCAGCGACATGACGCTCTCTCGCTCGTCTCTCCGTCAGGCTATCGGATGACCGCCACGCCGCGGCCGCGAGCGAGCCTACCACGCCGCTCATCGGCCACGACCGCGCGATGCAGATCGAGGACGAGAACGAAGACAAGCTATTGGTCGTCAGCCTTTGCTACCGCGCGAGGGACCCGGTGATCCGACTGATCTCCGCACGAAGAGCCAGCCGCAGTGAGCTCCGAGACTACGACACGAGGTGGAAGCGATGAGGAAGAACTACGACTTCTCGAAGGTCCGCAAGAACCCGCATGCGCGCCGCCTGAAGAAGCAGATCACGATTCGGCTGGACGAGGACACACTCGAGTACTTCAAGCGCCTCGCGGAGGAAGCCGAGGTTCCCTACCAGACCCTGATCAACCTCTTCCTCCGCGACTGCGCCCGCGGCATGAAGCGATTGTCGATGAAGTGGGAAGCGGCCTAGCCGCTCGTCTTCTCGCCCGCACAACGGATCGGTGCTCACCCGCGCGGCACAGCGCCACCGGTGCCAGCTGAACCCCAATAATGTTGCACCAACGCACCTGCGACGTCCGCCCGAGCAGTGGCGTGGCAGCTGCGGCGCCGTGTTGGACTGCGCGTCCGCGTCAGGCAAGCAGCGCGATGAACTCTTCGACCGTGACACCCGCCTCGCGAATGAGCGCGCGCAGCGTGCCCTTCGCAAGCTCTCGGTGGTCAGGCACTGTCAGGCGGCGAAACGGAGACCGCACGTTCCGGAGAATGATGTGGCTGCCCTTCTGACGATCGAACTCGTAGCCGAGTCGACGAAACGCCGAGACGGCTTCCTTTCCCGAAATCCGTGGCAGGCTGCTCAAACCGCGACGTCGATGACTTCTTCAAGGATCGTCGGCGGGATCGGCTCACCGCGCTCCCGAAGGCTCTCGAGGTAGCCTTCGATCGCTTCCCGAACGTTCCGAACCGCTTCCTCGCGGGTGGCGCCCTGCGATACGCAACCAGGAAGAGAGGGAACCGTCGCGACGAGGATTCCATCTTCGTCCGGTTCGATGAGAATGCGGAACTTCACAGGCTCCTCCGCGTTGCAGCTACAAGCCCAAGATACCGCGCGTTCCGGCGGTTGCCGACTTCGGCTCGATCGTCGCTCGTTCCTCGCGCAGTCCAACGAACTCGGCTTCAGCTGCGAGAGTCGGCCTGCGCAGTTGATTGAACTTGCGACGCATGATGCCAGACGCCCCGGGCCGTGGGCAGACCAAGGCGGGCGATCGGCAGCGGCGAGCCCTTGTTGGGCTGCAGGCTGCGGACCTAGAGTCGCTGCATGAAATTGTCGATTGAGCTGACCGCGGCCGAAGAGGCGAAGCTCCGCGCGCAGGCCACGCGACTTGGAGTGGAGCCAACTACGCTGGCGCAGGCAGCGGTCGCGGATCTTCTCGCGGGTACCGACGAGGACTTCTGCACCGCGGCCGAGCGCGTGCTCCGCAAGAACAAGGAGCTGTACCGGCGATTGGCTTGATGCGGTACCTGAGCCTCGCCGAGGTGACGTATACCTGCACCGCCGGATCGTCGAGACGAGCGCTCCGGGTCGCGGACGCGCGCGTCTAGAAACGCAGCTTTCTGTACGCGCGGATCAGCGCGTTCGTCGAGCTGTCGTGCGCGAGCGTGGGCTCGGCCGCGCTTTCGAGCTCGGGCAGGATTCCGCTCGCCAGCACCTTGCCGAGCTCGACGCCCCACTGGTCGAACGAGTCGATGCCCCAGAGCGCGCCTTGCGTGAACACGCTGTGCTCGTACAGCGCGACCAGCGCGCCGAGCGTGGCCGGCGTCAAGCTCTCCGCTAGCAGCGTGTTGCTCGGCCGATTGCCTTCGAACACGCGGTGCGGCTCGGACGAATCACTTCCGAACGCGAGCGCCGCCGACTGCGCGAACACGTTTGCGACCAACATGCCGTGGTGTCGGCCGACCGGATTGCGCGACTTCGCGAACGCGATGAAGTCGCACGGGACGAGCGACGTGCCCTGGTGCAGGAGCTGGTAGAAGGAGTGCTGGCCGTTCGTGCCCGGCTCGCCGAACAACACCGGCGCGGTGGCGTAGTCGACCGGTGCTCCGTCGCCGCGCACGCGCTTGCCGTTGCTCTCCATCCAGAGCTGTTGCAGGTAGGCGGGGAAGCGGCGCAGCGATTGCTCGTACGGCAGCACCGCGGTCGCCTGCGCGCCGAAGAAGTTCGCGTACCAGACGGACAGCAGCCCGAGCAGCACGGGCAGGTTGCGCGCGAACGGAGCCGTGCGGAAGTGCTCGTCCAGCTGGTGAAATCCGTCGAGCAGTGCGCGGAAGTGCGTCGGGCCGATCGCGATCATGACCGACAGCCCGACCGCGGAGCAGAGCGAGTAGCGACCGCCCACCCACTCCCAGAACGCGAACATGTTGGCGGTGTCGATGCCGAACTTCGCGACCTCGTCGGCGTTCGTGGAGACCGCGACGAAGTGCTTCGCGACCGACGACGCGTCGCCGCCGAGCCCCGCCAGCGACCAGGCGCGCGCGGTGTGCGCGTTGGTCATCGTCTCCTGCGTGGTGAAGGTCTTCGAGGCGACGATGAAGAGCGTCTCGGCCGGCTCGAGGTCGCGCACGGCTTCGGCGAAATCCGTCGCGTCGACGTTGGAGACGAAGCGAACTTCGAGCTCGCGCAGGCTGTACGAACGCAGCGCTTCGCACGCCATCGCCGGCCCGAGGTCCGAACCGCCGATGCCGATGTTGACGATGCTGCGGATGCGCCGGCCGGTGTGGCCGAGCCACGAGCCGGAGCGCACGCGCTCGGCGAACGCGGCCATGCGGTCGAGCACTTCGTGCACGCCGGGTACGACGTTCTCGCCATCGACCCGGATCGTGGCCGAGCGCGGCGCGCGCAGCGCCACGTGCAGTACCGCGCGATTCTCGGACACGTTGATTTTGTCGCCGCGGAACATCGCGTCGATGCACGCGCGCAGGCCGCACTCGTCCGCGAGCCGCTCGAGCAATGCGACCGTCTCGTCGCTGATCCGGTTCTTGGAGTAGTCGAGCCGCAGGCCCGCGGCCTCGACCACCATGCGCTCGCCGCGTTTCGGATCCTCGCGAAACCAATCCCGCAGGTGCCTTCCGCGGATCGCAGCGTGGTGCGCCTCCAAAGCCCGCCAGGCCGGCAGCTGCTTCGGCCCCGAAGCGCTCGCGGTCACTGCTGCGCTCCCGTCTTCTCGCGCGACGCTTCTTCGGGGGTTCGCGCGTCGAGCTCGAGCGCGTGGATCTCCGCCTGCAGCTCATTGGCCAAGCTCGAGTACACCAACCGGTGGCGCTCCACGCGCGGCACGCCGCGGAAGCGCTCCGAGACCAGCACGACGCGGAAGTGGCCGCCGCCGGACGCGGCGCCGGCGTGACCGCGATGGCGGTGGCTATCGTCCACGACCTCGAGCGCGAGCGGCGCGAACGCCTCTCGCAGCCGCGCCTCGATGCGCTCCCGCCTGTCCACGCGCGGATTGTGCGCTAGCGGCGGCGAGAGTTCGAGAGCAGCGTGCGGATCCGCTCGCTCTCGGTGGAGATCTCGCGGATCGCCTCGAGCGCGCCGATGCCGAGCTCGCGCGTCTTCTGCGCGGTCGCGCGCACCGATTCGACCTTGCGGCGCAGCGCGCCCGCGCCGCCCGAGGCGTGCGCGGCGTTCATGGCGATCTCGTTGGTGCCGGCGGAGAGCTCGTCCGTGGTGCGCGCCACGCTCTGGGTGGTGGTGGCCGCGCGCTGCACCGAGCCGCTGATCTCGTCCGCGCGGCCCGCCGCCATGTTCACGCTCGACGAGATCTCCGTGCTGGTCGCCGTCTGCTCCTCGACCGCGGTCGCGATCGTCTGGGTCGCCTCGCGCATGATCTGGATGATCGCGCCGATCTTCTCGATCGAAGCGACGGCGCCCTCGGTCGTGCGCCGGATGCCGTCGACCTTGCTGGCGATCTCTTCGGTGGCCGCGCCGGTCTGGCGCGCCAGCTCCTTCACCTCGTTCGCGACCACCGCGAAGCCGCGGCCCGCGTCGCCCGCGCTCGCGGCCTCGATCGTGGCGTTCAGCGCCAGCAGGTTGGTCTGGTCGGCGATGTCGTTGATCACGTCGACCACGCGGCCGATGTCGCGCGCGGCCGTGCCCAGGATCGCCACCGTCTGGTTGGTCTCTTCCGCGAGCCGCGCCGCCTGCACCGCCACGTCGGCCGAGTGCTGGCAGCTCGAAGACACGTCGCGCAGTGACGCGCTCATCTCTTCCACCGCCGTGTTCACCGAGCGGATCGAGTCGTTGAACACGCCGCTCGCCGAAACCGCGGCGCCCATGTGCTGCGACACCGAGCCCGCCCCTTTCGCGACCTCGGACACGTTCACGCTCGACTCCTCGACCGCGGCGGCGACCGCCTCGATCGCGGAGATGGTCGTCTCGCTCGCCTCGCTCATCTCGTCGGTGTCGCGCAACAAGGCGCGCGTGGCGGCATCGAGCGTCTCGGTCGCGGGCGTGAGCGAACTCGCCAGCCGCACCAGCGAATCCGCGGCCAACCGCACTTCGCCGGCTTCCGCCTCGAGCTCGGTGATGCGCGTGTCGCGCAGGTTCGACGCGCGCACGAGCGGCGGCACGAGCTGCACGGTCGCGAAGTACCAGAGCCCGCCGAGGGACGCGCAGGCCAGGCCGAGCGCCACGCTCGCGTGGCCGAGCCAGGCCACCCCGAGCACCGCGGCGATCGCCGCCAGCGTGCCGGCCAGGAACGTCGTCGACGTCGTGTTGGTCTCGGTGGTCATGCGCCGCCTCCCACGCACTGCAGGATCTTCGTCGCGAGTGTCTCGGGCTGGAACGGTTTGGTGAGATAGTGCTTCGCGCCGGCCTCGATCGCCTCGATCATCTTGCGGCGCTCCGACTCGGTCGTGAGCATGATGACGGGGATCTCCGACAGACCCGGACGGCTCTTGATCTCGCGCAGGAACTCGATCCCGTTCATTTCGGGCATGTTCCAGTCCAACAGGATCAGGCGCACGTCCTCGTGCTCCTTCAAGCGCTCGAAGGCGTCGAGCCCGTTCGAGGCCGGCACGGAATCGTGACCGAGCATCTCCAGGATCTGCGTGATCACCTTGCGCATGATCGCGGAGTCATCGACGACGAGGACCTTCATCTCACACTTCCTTCACACGGTAGAAAGTCGACCGGCCGTGCCGGACGACGTCGAAGTCTTCGGAATACAGCTCGGGCGTCTCGGTCGAGCCGACCACGAGCGTCCCCTCGGGGCGCAGCACGCGGCGCATCTTGGCAAGAGTCGAGTGCTTGCACGCGCCCGAGAAGTAGATCAGCACGTTGCGCACGAACACCACGTCGAAGGCGCCCAGCGCGCCGAACGGGTCGAGCAGGTTCATGCGCTTGAAGTGCACCAGCTTCTTCACGTCTTCGCGCAGGCACGAGACGCGGCCGCTCTTCTCGAACCAGCGCTCGCGGTACATGGGCTCGAGCCCGCGGTGCATCGAGATCGGGTCGTAGCGGCCGGCCTCGGCGATCGAGAGCGCGGCGCGGCTGATGTCGGTGGCGAGGATGTCAAAACTCTCGGCGCGGTAGCCGTGCAGCTCGCGCGCGGCTTCCATCTCGCGCAGCAGGATCCCGACCGTGTACGGCTCTTGACCGGTGGAACACGCCGCCGACCAGATCGACACGCGCGGACGGCCCTCGGAGCGTGCGGCTTCGATCGCCTCGGGAATGATCACCTGCCGCACCGTGGCCCAGAACGAGCCGTCGCGGAACCACGAGGTCTCGTTGGTGGTCATGTCGTCGATGATGCGGTCGCGCAGCGCGCGGACCCCGTACTTCGCGACCTGGTAGAACTCGCCGAAGCTCGCGCAGCCGCTCTCGATCACGATCTCGCGCAGGCGCGACTCGACGAGATACATCTTCGAGTCCTCGAGCAGGATTCCGCACCAGCTCTGGATCAGCGTGCGCAGCTGCTCGAACTCGTGCTTCTCGAGCACGGGGGCCTTCATCGAGACCTCGCGATCTCGGTGATGCGCGCCGGAATCTCGTCGAGGGCGATGACTTCGTCCGCCTGCCCGGCCTCGATCACGGAGCGCGGCATGCCGTACACCGCGCAGCTCGCCTGATCCTGCGCGATGCACCAGCCGCCGCGCGCGCGGATCCGCTTCACGCCCTCGAGCCCGTCAGCGCCCATTCCGGTCATGATCAGACACAGCGAGCGGCCGGGCAGCGACTCGGCGAGCGAAGAGAAGAGCACGTCGACCGACGGGCGGAACGAGTTGACCGGGTCGGTGTTGGTGAGCCTCACGCACGGCTCCGCGTTCGCGGCCGAGACGATCATGTGCTTGCCGCCGGGCGCGATCAGCACTTCGCCCGCGCGCAACGGCCGGCCGTCCTCGACCTCCATCACGCGCAGCTTGGCGCGCTTGTCGAGCGAGTCGGCGAGCGAGCCGGTGAAGCGGGCGGGCATGTGCTGCACGATCAGGATCGGCACGCGCAGGTCCTTGGACAACTTCGGCAACAGGTCCGCGAGCGCGCTCGGGCCGCCGGTCGAGACGCCGATCGCGATCACGTCGATCGCGGGCACCTTCCCGCGCTCGCGCGGCTTCGTCGGAGCCTGCACTTGCCGCGCGCGCTGTAGCCGTCCCTCGCGAAACGCCGCGATCGCCGTGCGCAGCGGCTCGCGCAGCGCCGCGAAGCCGTCCTCGCCCGCCCTGACCTGCGGCTTGGTCACGAAGTCGAAGGCGCCGGCCTGCAGCGCCTCGACGGTGACGTTCGCGCCTTCGGTGGTCAGACTCGAAATCATGATGATGCCCGCGTCGGGAGCGACCTTGCGCAGGCGCGGGATCGCGGCGAGACCGCCCATCACGGGCATCTCCACGTCGAGCAGGATCAGATCGGGCCGCAGCTCCGCGGCCTTCGCGATCGCCTCGCTGCCGTCGTGCGCGGTGCCCACGCAGCGCAGGTCGGACAGATCGCGCACGCAGCCCTGCACCAGGCTGCGGTAGATCGCGCTGTCGTCGACGACGAGAACCTTGAGCTCGCTGGCCATTCCCTACCCCGAAGCCCCGTGCCGCAGCAGCGCGCTCGGCTCGACCAGGCGGATGACCTGCTCGTTGCGTTGCACGATGGCCGCGATCAAATGGTCGTTCCTGCCCGACTGATCGGGTGGCGCCGGAGTGATCTGATCCGCCGCCACGGTGATCACGTCGGAGATGCGGTCGATCCAGAGACCCGCGAGCTCGTCGTCGGTGACGAGGTTGGCGAGCCCGAGCCGCGCCAGGTCGGCGTTCGTCTTCAGGATCACCAGCCGGCTGGTCGGCAACAGCTCGCGCTTGGCGTAGCCGAGCTGCACAGCCGGATCGATCACGGTCACGATCTGTCCGCGCAGGTTGAGGAACCCGCGTACCGCCGCTGGCGCGCCGCGCGCGGGCGTGAGCTGCACGTGGCGGTTGATCTCGCGCACGGTGAGGATGTCGATGCCGTAGCACTCCGCGCCCAGGAAGAAGGTGCAGAAGCGCTGTTCGGCGCTGGCGGCGGGTGCGCTCACGGCTCCGTCCTTTCGATGCCCGCTGCTTCGAGCAAGGCGCCCGTGTCGAGGAAGAGCGTGAGCCGATCCGCGACGATCGCGGAGCCGAGCAAGCCGGGCGCGTGAAGCTGGGTCGGGTCGGGCTGCGCGTCGCTTTCGAGTGTATCGACGATGCGCGCCGCCACGATTCCGGCTTCGACACCCTCGAGCCGCGGGATCAACACGAAGAACTCGTCGCTCTCGCTCGAGTCGCCTCCCACGGGCAGATGGTCTTCCAGGTGCACGAGCGGGATCGCGCGCCCGCGGTGCTTCAGGAACGGCTTCTTGCCGATCCACTCGAGCTGCGCCTTGTCGACGCGCTCGAGCCGCAGCAGGTCTCCGAGCGGCACCGCGAAGCGCTCGTCGGCGGTGTTCGCGAACACGACCAGCGAGCGCCGTCGCGCGGGCCTGCGTTCGGCCAGCGGCTCGTCGTTCGAACGGCGCGCGATCTCGTCGGCCACCTGCTCGAAGCGAATGTGCGCGCGCTTGGCGATACCGATCGTGTCCAGGATCATCGCCACGCGTCCGTCGCCCAGGATCGTCGCGCCCGCGTACCAGCCGCAGTCGGCCAGGTGCGACGAGGCCGGCTTCACGACGATCTCTTCGTTGTCGTGCAGCTCGTCCACGACCAGGCCGTAGGAATGCGGACCGCTGCGCAGCACCACCACGTTCGAACGCACGCGCTTCTGCGTTTCCGGCGCGGGAATCTCGAGACAGGCCGCGAGTCGCACCAAGGGCAGGAGCGTTCCGCGCAGGCGCAGCACTTCGGTCGAGCGGATGCGCTCCACCTGCTCGGCCTCGGACTTCAGCCGCACGACCTCGACCACGTTCACCTGCGGAATCGCGAAGCGCTCCTTCGCGACCGACACGATCAGCGACGGGATGATCGCCAGCGTGAGCGGCAGATGGATGCGCAGCGTGGTGCCGACGCCGACCGCGGTGACCACGTCGACCTGGCCGCCCAGGTTCTGGATGTTGGTGCGCACCACGTCCATGCCGACGCCGCGGCCCGACACGTCGGAGACTTCGCTGGCGGTCGAGAGCCCGGGCTCGAAGATCAGCGCGATCGCGTCCTTCTCGGACAAGAGCGTCGCCTGCTCGCGGCTGATCGCGCCGCGCGCGATCGCGGATTCCTTCACGCGCTCGGGATCGATGCCGCGACCGTCGTCGCGCACTTCCATCACCACGCGCCCGCACTCGTGGTACGCGTTCACCCACACGCGGCCGACCTCGGACTTGCCCAGCACCGCGCGGCCCTGCGGGTCCTCGAGCCCGTGATCGAGCGCGTTGCGCAGCATGTGGGTCATGGGGTCGGCGATCGACTCGATGATCGAGCGGTCGAGCTCGACGTCGCCGCCGCTGGTCTCGAGCTCGACGCGCTTGCCGAGCCTTTGGGCGATGTCGCGCACCAGCCGCGGCATGCGGTCGAAGAGCACGCGGATCGGCTGCATGCGCGTGTTCATGATGTTCTCTTGCAGCTCGGTCGTGACCAGATCGAGGCTCTGCAGCACCTCTTTCACGCCGACCTGCTTCGAGCTCTCGAGCAGCTGGCGCATCTGGTTGCGGCCGAGCACCAGCTCGCCGGCCAGGTTCATCAGCTTGTCGAGCAGCGCGAGCGAGACGCGGATCGTGTCGGCGCGCTTCTCGCCGCCCGCGACGGCTTCGCTCTCGGGCAACAGGTCGGGAACGGCCTTCTCGACCGCCGTCTGGCCCGCGTCCGCGAGCCGCTTCTCCTGCGCGGCGATCACCGCGTCGGCGTCGGCCGGCGAGAGCAGGCGCAGCGCGATCGCGGTCTCGCGGAAAGTCCGACGCAAGAGGGAGCTGCGCTGCGTCTGCAGAACCTGGCGGCGCGCCTCGTCGCTGAGCAAGCCGAGATCGACGGCGACCTGGCCGAAGTAGAGCGGCAGCGGGCGACTGGGATCGGGCAACGGGAACTCTTCGATCGCGCCGACAACCGGCGCGCTCACCAGCTCGAGTCGGCTGGCGTCGAGCTCGAGCGCTTCCGCGAGCAGATCGGGCTCGAGCGGTGAGCCGATCACGGCGCCCTTGCCCTTGCCACCGGGCTCGGCGATCCGCTCGCCGAACAGCGCGAGCCGCGCCTCGAGTTTCTCGCGCTCGCGCTTGCGCGCCGGCAGCGCGACGCGCACGACGCTGTGACCCTTGCGGCGCTGCGCCTCGCACGCGACTTCGAACGCATCGTTCGACGCGGCCGCGCTCGCGCGCTCCTCGAGCAAGCTCTCGAGCCGGGCGACCAGCGCCGCGGCTGGCTCGCCCTGGGAGCCCGGAAGCCCGCGCAGCAGCGTGCGCAGCGCATCGACGGCGCGCAGCAGCGGATCCGCCATCTCGGCGCGGTACGCGCACACTCCGTCGCGCAGCCGCTGGAGCAGACTCTCCATCGCGTGCGAGAGCGTCGAGACGTTCTCGAGCCCGAGGAACCCGGCGGCGCCCTTGATGCTGTGCACTGCGCGGAAGATCTCGTTCAGCGCGCTCGCGTCCGTCGCGCCGCGCTTCTCGAGCTCGAGCAAGAGCGGCTCGACCGCCTCGAGATGCTCGAGCGATTCCACCACGAACTCGGCGATCAGATTCGGATCCGAGAGCACATCCACCCCTGCCACGAGACGCGAGCACATGCGAGCGGACGGGGCCCGCGCATGCGTATTCCCGATCGGCTCCGCGGCGCGCGAACTCGAACGTCGGCGTATGCGCCGACGTCGCCGGATGGTGTCAGGCGGGACAGGTGCGGACGGGAGTGGACGGCTCGGCCGGGAATTCCACCGCGAAGGCCGGGCCCAAGTCCCTACGTCACGAGCTCCCGGGCGCGAGCCGGCCGCAGACCCGTTCGAACAGGGGCTCGGGCTGATCCGGAAATGCGTCGCCGCGCCAGGCGACGTGCTGGTCGGGCCGGATCAGCGCGTAGCGCGCGCGGTACAGCGGGCCTAGCGCGGGCACGCGCGACTCGATCACCGCGAGCGGCACGTCGAGCGCGCTCGCGGCCTTGCGCGCCGCCTCGAGCGCGTGCGCGTCGGCGCCCGGCAGCGCGAGCAGGGTAAAGCCCGGACCGAAGTGGTCGTACAGCGAGCTGCCGTCGTGCAGCCAGGCGTGCGGCGCGATCGAACCGGGCCGAGCGGACGGGACGTAGTTCACGAAGTCGTGCGGCGGCGGCTCGCTGCCATCTCCGACGATGATCGGCGAATCCGCGTAGCGATAGCCCTTCACGACGCCGAGCGTGTTGAACTCGCGCATCTTCGCCGACTGGATGCGAGCGCCCACCTCGGCGCGGAGATGCGCGCCGGCGTCGGTCTCGTCTTCGAGCCCGTCCTGGAAGAGCTGACCGCCGAGCAGCTTCGCGTTCGTCACCGCTTCGTCCATCACGAACTCGTGCACGGGCCGTCGCTCGCACTCGTAGCTGTCGAGGAGACCCGCGCCACCCCAGCCCTGCAGGACCGCCGCGAGCTTCCAGCCCAGGTCGACCCCGTCGGCCACGCCCATGTTCATGCCGTAGCCGCCGAACGGCGGATGCAGGTGACACGCGTCGCCGGCGAGGAAGACGCGGCGATCCCTGTACGCGTTCGCGATCAAGCGGCTCGCGACCCACTCGTCGGAGCTCAACACTTCGACGGGTACGTCGATGCCGGTCGCCCGCCGGATCAGCGCGGGCGCGTCGGCGTCGCTGATCTTCTGCCCCTCGGCGAGCCGCATGGGCATGAAGAACCACTTGTCGCCGCGATCCATCGGGCCGACCAGACTCGGCACGTCCGCGTTGATCTGCCAGTAAATGATGGCGGGTCCGTGCGCATGCGCCTGCGCGAGTCCCGGCGCGCGAAACACGATGTTGTAGCTGCGCGAGAGACCGTAGGTGCCCTCGAGCTTCGCGCCGATCGCCGAGCGAACCAGGCTGCGCGCGCCGTCGGCGCCGACCAGGAAATCGGTTTCGACCGACGCTTCCGAGCCCGTTCGCAGATCGCGAACGCGCGCGCGGACGGAGGTCTCGTCCTGCTCGAGCGACGTGAGTTCGCTCTGGAAGCGCAGCTCGACACCGGGCAGCGTCTGCGCGTGCGCGCGCAGGACTTCCTCGACGCTGTACTGCGGAATCCACTGCGCGTGCTCGGAGTACAACGGGTTGCGACCGGGCGCGCAGTAGAACGCATTCTCGAAGCGGGTCAGCGGATGGCCGGCGAGGCGCGTGCAGAACACGACGTTCGACGGGTAGTCCAAGCCGAACGGCGAAGCCGCGCGCAGGGCGCCGGCGATGCCCCAGCGGCGCAGGTGTTCGCGTGTGCGGACGTTGGTGGTCTTGGCGCGCGCCGCGTGGCCGACGCGATCGTTGCGCTCGACGACTATGCACGGAACGCGCCGGTGACCGAGCTCGATCGCCAGCGCCAGGCCGACCGGCCCGGCCCCCACGATCAAAACGCGCGGCTTCGCGGGTTGCGCAGTCAACGCGGCTCCGGCGCTAGACCATCTGTCGGAGCACGTACTGCAGGATGCCGCCGTGCTCGAAGTACTCGAGCTCGCGCGGGGTGTCGATGCGCACCGAGACGCGGAAGCTCTTCTCGGCGCCCTCCCCGCGCGCGACCACGGTGAGCTCGCTGCGCGGCCGCAGGTTGGCGAGACCCTCGATGTCGTAGAGCTCGCGGCCGGTGAGTCCGAGCGACGCCGCCGTGGTTCCCTTCGCGAACTCGAGCGGCAGCACGCCCATGCCCACCAGGTTCGAGCGGTGGATGCGCTCGAAGCTGGTCGCGATCACCGCGCGCGCGCCGAGCAGCATGGTGCCCTTCGCGGCCCAGTCGCGCGACGAGCCGGTGCCGTACTCCGCGCCTGCGATCACGATCAGCGGCACGCCCGCCTGCGCGTAGCGCTCGGACGCCTCGAAGATCGTCGTCACGTCGCCGTCGGGCAGAAAAGTCGTGACTCCGCCCTCGGTGCCGGGCGCGAGCAGGTTCTTGAGCCGCGTGTTCGCGAACGTGCCGCGCACCATCACTTCGTAGTTGCCACGCCGCGCCCCATAGGAGTTGAAGTCCTCGGGCGCGACGCCCTGCTCGATCAGCCAGCGCCCCGCGGGGCTCTTGGTCGCGATCGAGCCCGCGGGCGAGATGTGATCGGTGGTGACCGAGTCACCGACCAGCGCGAGCACGCGCGCGCTGCGCACGTCCGTGCGCGCGATCGGCTCGCGCGCGATGCCGTCGAAGAACGGCGGCTTGCGGATGTACGTCGACTTGCTCGACCAGGCATAGCGATCGCCCGCGGGCGCCGAGATCGCCTGCCAGGTTTCGTCGCCGCGGAACACGTCCGCGTAGCGCTTCTGGAACATCTCGGGCTTCACCGAGCTCGCGACCGTGCGCGCGACCTCTTCGGCGCCCGGCCAGATCTCGGCGAGCAGCACGGGCTTGCCGGCTTTGTCGACCCCGATCGGCTCGCGCGACAGATCGAGATCCATGCGGCCCGCCAGCGCATACGCGACCACCAGCGGCGGCGACGCCAGGTAGTTCGCGCGCACCAGCGCGCTGATGCGCCCCTCGAAGTTGCGGTTGCCGGAGAGCACCGCCGCGGCCACCAGGTTGCCCTCGGTGATCGCGTCGGCCACGGGCTGCGGCAGCGGCCCGCTGTTCCCGATGCAGGTCGTGCAGCCGTAGCCGACGACGTTGAAGCCGAGCTGCTCGAGAAACGGCAACAGGCCCGAGTGCGCGAGGTAGTCGGTCACCACGCGCGAGCCGGGTGCGAGACTCGTCTTCACCCACGGCTTGGTCGTGAGTCCGCGCTCGATGGCGTTGCGCGCGAGCAGCCCGGCCGCGGTGAGCACGCTCGGATTCGAGGTGTTGGTGCAGCTCGTGATCGCGGCGATCACCACGCTGCCGTGGCCGAGCTCGTACGCGCCGCGCGGATCGGCGACCCGCACTTTGCGCGCGAGCGCCGCGGCGTCGGGCTCGGCCTTGCCGCCGACCAGCTTGGGCAGCGCCTTCGCGAACTCGACGGCGACGTCGCCGAGCGCAACGCGGTCCTGCGGGCGCGACGGCCCGGCAAGACACGGCACCACCGTCGACAGATCGAGCCGCAGCTTCGAGCCGAATTCCGGATCGGGCGAGCGCGCTTCCGCGAACAAGCCCTGCGCGCGCGAGTAGGCCTCGACCAGCGCAATCGTCTCCTCGCTGCGCCCGGTCAGCCGCAGGTAGTCGAGCGTCTTCTCGTCGACGGGGAAAAAGCCGATCGTCGCGCCGTACTCGGGCGCCATGTTCGCGATCGTGGCGCGGTCGGCGACCGCGAGCGATCGCATGCCCGCGCCGAAGAACTCCACGAACTTCTCGACCACGCCGTGCTTGCGCAGCATCTGCGTGACGGTGAGCACCAGGTCGGTGGCGGTCGCGCCCGCGGGCAGCTCGCCGGTGAGCTCGAAGCCGACCACGTCGGGGATGAGCATGGTGAGCGGCTGGCCCAGCAGACACGCCTCGGCCTCGATGCCGCCCACGCCCCAGCCGACCACGCCGACCGCGCCGATCATGGTCGTGTGCGAATCGGTGCCGACGCAGGTGTCGGGGAACGCGACGGTGTCGCCGCCGGTCGACTCGGCGAACACGACCGGCGCGAGATATTCGAGATTCACCTGGTGCACGATGCCGGTCGCCGGCGGCACCACGCGCAGCGACGAGAACGCGGACTGACCCCAGCGCAGGAACTCGAAGCGCTCTTGGTTGCGCTCGAACTCGAGCCGTACGTTCTTGGCCAGCGCGTCCGGGCTGCCGAAGAAGTCGACCTGCACGGAGTGGTCGATCACCAGGTCCGCCGGCCGCAGCGGATTGATCTTCTTCGCGTCCCCGCCGAGCCCCGCCATCGCATCGCGCATGACCGCGAGGTCGACGACCGCGGGCACGCCGGTCAGGTCCTGCAGCACCACGCGCGCGGGCCGGTAGGCGATCTCGCGCGTGTTGCCGCCGTCGCTGCGCCAGCTCGCCAGCGCCGCGATGTCCTCGCGCGTGACGGTGACGCCGTCCTCGTGGCGCAGCAGGTTCTCGAGCAGCACGCGAATCGAACGGGGCAGGCGCGCGAGTCGTCCGAGGCCGGCCTCTTCGACGGCCGCGAGCCGGTGGATGCGGTAGGTCTTCGACCCGACTCGCAGTGTTCCCTCACCGAATCCCGCCATCGCTCGTCCTCCGAAGGTCCGAGCGTCGACGATAGCAAGTCGGTCGTGCGTCCGGGGCCAGGCCGCTCGGCTTGGCCGGAGATCCGGCGCTTCGTAGCATGGGAGGGAGAGGAGTTGGGAGTGCCAGCTTCGCTCCGACCCCGGCGCACGTCCGACAGGCGATCGTGCACCGGGGTTGAGCAGAATCCGTGCCAGCGACCGAGGCGGGGCGCGAATCCGCCGCCGGGACCGCGAGTCGGCGCGGCGCTTGCGCGAGAGTGAGCCGTCCCCCACGGAAGGCAGAGTGGAAGACGGCTTCACTCCGCGCGGAAGCGGCGTTCTGAACGACCTCAGCGGATCTCGATCGAGTCCATCGTGGTCCGCAGGCCGGCGGCGTCGAGTCCGTAGCCGACCACGCGCATGGCGTACTCGTCGACGGTCACGCCCAGGTAGGTCGCGCGCGAGTTGTTGCGGAACTCCGTCCAGTCGGGCTTGGCCGGGACCCAGCTTCCGAACGCGGTGCGTCCGCCCGAGCCGGCGCGCACGAACACGATGCCGTCGGTCGCGGTGGTGACGCGCCAGGCGATCGGTCCCGCGGTCGGCGCCTCGAGCGGTCCGCGCAGCGCATGCGAGCGCTCGTAGCTGGTGGCGTCGCCGGACAGCACGAGGTTCACGCCGTGGCGCTGCAGGATCGCGCCGAGCGCCTGGCGCACGCTCGTGGTTCCGGTCTCGACACGCTCGGTCGAGAACACGTCCGCGTGCATGTAGACGACGATCCAGCGCGCGCTGGCCCGGCGCGCGGCGGCCAGGTCGGCGTCGAGCCAGGCCAAGTTCGCGGCGCCCGAAATCGTGCTCGGGTGAACCGAGCCCAGGCCCGGAGCGTGCAGCGCGACGAAGTGGGCACCGTTGAAGTCGAACGAGTAGTTGCCGCTCTGCGCGGGGCCACCGGCCGGGTTCGCCATGAACTCGGCGTAGTCGGCCGCGCGTTCGGCGTGCGCGAAGCTCTCGACCTCGGTGTTGCCGAGCACGGGCGCGAAGATCGCGTTCGCGGTCACGACGCTCGCTTGGCGCTTCCACGCGGCCACCGCCGCCGCGGCGTTCGGGGCCACGCCCGCGGCGATCGCCTCCGTCGACAGCGCGTAGCCGCCGCCGCCGAGCACGAGCGGGTAGTCGAGCGTGTTCACCTGTCGCAGCACGTTCGCGGCCTGCGTGGCCTGCGGAGTGCCGGCGAGACCGTTGCCCGCGAAGAACGCGAACTTGAAGCGGCGCCCGCTCGCGGCCGAACCGGTGCGCACCGAGAACGTGTCGCTCAGCACGCGACCCTGCGCCGAGACGCCGCTCACGCGGTAGTCGTAGAACGCGTTTGGGTTCAGGCCCGTGAGCGTCGCCGACCACACGGCGTCGCAGCCGCTCGACGACTCGGGTGCCGCGCGCTGCGATGTCCACGGGGCCGTGCCGCGCGGGCGGTACTCGAGCACCGCGCCGGTCGGGTGCAGCGGCGCGGACCAGACGATCTTGCGCGAAGTCGCGGGCGTGGCGGTGAGCACCTGGCGCACCATGCTCGGCGGACCGTAGGCGGTGTCGCAGCTCGTCGGCTCTTCCTCGCCGGGCGGCGGAGCGGAGTCGGCCACGCACAGACCACTCGCACACTGGCCCGCGAGGCTCGACGCGGAGGTCGTGCACGAAGTTCCGTCGGGGTGCGTCTGCACGCGGCAGCCGAGCGCCGGATCGCAGAAGGCGTCGAAGCACGGCCCGCCCTCGAGCGAGCACTGCATGGCCGTGCCCGCGACGCAGGCCGAGGCGCTGCACGTCTCCGCGCCGTTGCAGACGTTGCCGTCGCCGCACACCATCGGCGTGCCGGCGACACAGCTCCGGTTCAGACAGCGCTCGGCGCCGTTGCAGGCCGCGCCGTCGCCGCACTGCCCGTCGCTGCCGCAGGCGTAGCCGCGACAGGTTCCCGCTTCACAGATGTCGTAGCGAGTGCTCGCGGAGCCGTCGTTGCAGGTCGTGCCGTCGGCGCGCGGCGCGCCCTCGGCGCAGATGTGGTTCGAGCACACGCGCGGGCCGGAGCAGGCGTTGGTCGACGCGCCGCAGTCCGCGTCGACGTTGCACTGGCCGACCGTGCCCGCGCACACGCCGCTCGCCGAGCACACGTCTCCATACGTGGTGGCGTTGCCGTCGTTGCAGGTGGTGCCGCGCAGCGGCGCGGGATCGAACGTGCAGCCACCCGTTGTGCAGGTGTCGCGCGTGCAACCGTTGCCGTCGTTGCAGCCGCCGGCCGTGCACTGCGCTTGCGCCGCCAGCACGATCTCGTTCGAGAAGGCGGACTCCTGTCGCGTCGCGTCGTACGACTTCATCGTGATGAAGACGTCGTCGAACGACTCGAGCCCGGTCAGTCGATACGTCGCCGCGCCCGTGCCGTCGACGGGCGGAATGAAGTTCACGTCGTCGCGCCAATCCGCGTACGACATCGAGTTCGAGCTCACGTAGACGTGGAAGCCGACCACGCGCGCGTCGGCGGGAGGAATGAAGCGGACGTCGTGGCTGCGCAGCTGCGCGTGCGCCGTCGACGACAGCAGCAGGGTGAGCATCGAGAAACACAGAACGAGGGAATGGGAGCGCTTCAGCATCGCCTACATGTTTCGGCGATTCTGCGCAGAACAACGTGACTGCACTCACCCGCGTGCGGAGTTCTCCGCGTGAACGCGAGTCGTGGCCGTTCCTCACATCTTCGCGCGGAGCTGCACTACGCGCGTGAGCGCGATCACCGATCGATGTCGCGCAGTTCCTGCTCGAGTCGTGCAGCCACGTCGTTCGACACGCGCGGCAGAGGCGCGCCGCGCGAGACCGCGCGACGCAACGCGAGCACGAGCACGAGCGCACCGGCCGCGAGCGCGACGATCGGGATCATCCAACCGAGCGTGGTCGTGGGTACGCCGATCACCTGCGCGCCGAAGCGCGACTCGATGCGCGTGCGGATCGCGTCGACGGATTCCCCGCCGCGCAGCGACTCGCGAATCTCGTCGCGCACCGCGCCTGCGTCGGGACTCGGACAGTCGGCCAGCGTGCGGCCGGGACAGTACGGGCTCATCAGCTCGCGCGAGAGCTCGTGCGCCTGGCGCGCGAGTGCGATCTCGGGCTCGTCCTGCGCGCGCGCGCTCGACGCGAGCAGTGCGAAGACGAGTGCTGTCGCGGCAAGTCTCATTCCCGCAGGATAGCCCGCGGGCGAGGGTGCGTCGCGCAAAGCGCGACGCTCAGCTGCGCGAACGCCCTCCGGATCCCTCGCTCAGGATCACGTCGACGTGAAACACGCCCGTGTAGTCCTCGAAGGGCACGGCGACGCCACGCGCGCCGCGCACGCGCAGATCCGCCTTCGGCGTCATGACCACCGTGGGCAGCGCGATCTCGACCAGGCCGAGCGGCGAGAGCGCCGTCTTCATGCTGCCCGCGATCATGTTGGTGATCTCGCCCACGGCGTCGCGGATCTCGTCTTCGGAAGTCACCTCGGCGACGTCCACGCCGATCAAGCGCGCGGTAAAGTCCGTCGCCTGCCGGCGCGAGACGTGGATCGAGACGTAGCCCGCGAAGTCGCCCGCCATGCCGATGAAGCCGATCACTTCGCTCTGCATGAACGGATTGGGATCGTCGAGCGCCTCGAGGGCGGAGAGCTCCGTGCCCAACATGGTGGAGAACACGGTCTGCGTGGAGCTCTTGATGATCTCTGCGAGCTCGTGAGGTGCCATTTCGAGACTTCTCGACTGCGCGAGCGCGAGTCTGAAGCGATCCCGCGGCCTTCAGCCCGAACTTGCCAGGACCGACAAGGAAGCTTGCGCCGGTCGCGACCGGTCGGCGGAGACCTCGATGCAGAGAGTGCTGGTGGTGGACGACTCCGCGACGATGCGCAAGATCATCGTCAAGGGGCTGCGCGAAGCGGGATTCGGCGCCTGCGAGGTGACCGAGGCCGCGGACGGAGCGAGCGCGCTCGGCGCCCTGCGTGGCGCGGAGTTCGACCTGGTGCTGTGCGACATCAACATGCCCGGCATGGACGGCTTGTCGCTGGTGCGCAGCGCGCGCGAGGACCTGACGATCTCGCCGGACCTGCCGATCGTGATGATCACCACCGAGGGCGGGCTCGAGAAGGTCGAGGAAGCGCTCGCCTCTGGCGCCACCGACTATCTGCGCAAGCCGTTCTCGAGCGAACAGCTGCAGGGCAAGATCGCGTCGATGCTGGCGGATCGCATCCGCACGGAGTGATGGGTTAGTGTAGGGCAAAGGTCCATCCCTGGAGGCCCGCCGTGCCCGAGTCCCGTGCCCCGCTCCACCCACAGGTGAAGGTTCTGTTCGACATGATGGGCGCGAACCGCGCGCAGCGCGTGCTCGAGCCCGGGCCGATGCGCGAAGGCCTCGGCGCTCTCGGGCCGCTGCTGGTCGCGGGCGCACCGAGCGTGGCGGCGGAGCGCGAGATCCAGATCCCCGGACCGGCCGGCAAGCTGCGCGCGCGGGTCTTCAACGCCTCGGCACCGACCGGCGCTGCGCGGCCCGTGATCGTGTACTTCCACGGCGGCGGCTATGTCGTGATGAGTGCCGACACGCACGAGAAGCTGACCAAGCAGATCTGCGTGGGCGTGGGCGCGGTGGTGGTCAGCGTCGACTACCGGCTCGCGCCCGAGAACCGCTACCCCGCGCCGCTCGACGACTGTCTGGCGGCGTTCCGCTGGGTGCGCGAGCACGCGCGTGAGCTCGGCGGCGATCCCGCGCGGATCGCGGCGGCGGGCGACTCCGCGGGCGCAAACGCGGCCGCGGCCGTGACGCTGCGCCTGCTCGCCGCGGGTGAAGCTCCGCCGTCGGCGCTGCTGCTCCTGTGTCCGTGGACCGACATGGCGCTCGACACCGACTCGATGCGCCGCTTCGGTCCCGACGACGGCGTGCTCGACACCGACATCATGACCTGGTTCCGCGACTGCTACGTGGTGCCCAAGAACTGGAGCGATCCGTTCGCGAGCCCGCTGCGCGGCGACCTTTCGAAGTTCCCGCCGACGCTGGTGGTGGTGGGCGAGATCGACCCGCTGCTCGACGACGGCGTGAAGTTCGCGAAGAAGCTCGAGCAGGCCGGCCGCAAGGTCACGCTGCAGTCGCACGCCGGCATGCCGCACGACTTCATGCTGTTCCCGGGCATCGACGAGAGCGCGCGCGCCATCGACGGCATCTGCCGCTTCGCCAAGTCCGCGCTCGGCGGCTAGGAGCCCGGAAGCCGTGGCCGACCGACCTTGGATCTTCCGCACCTACTCCGGGCATTCGAACGCGCGCGCGTCGAACGCGCTGTACCGGCAGAACCTGGCCAAGGGCCAGACGGGCCTCTCGATCGCGTTCGATCTGCCGACGCAGACCGGCTACGACGCGGACCATCCGCTCGCGGCCGGCGAGGTCGGCAAGGTCGGCGTGCCGATCGGCTCGATCTCCGACATGGAACAGCTGTTCGAGGGCATTCCGCTCGACCAGATGAACACCTCGATGACGATCAACGCGACGGCCGCGTGGCTGCTCGCGCTGTACGTCGCCGTCGCCGAGCGCCACGGAGTCGCGCGCGGCGCGCTCTCGGGCACCACGCAGAACGACATCGTGAAGGAGTACCTGTCGCGCGGGACGTACGTGTTCCCGCCGCGCCCCTCGCTCGATCTGACGCGCCAGACGATCGAGTGGACGGTCGAGCAGGTTCCGAAATGGAACCCGATCAACATCTGCTCCTATCACTTGCAGGAAGTCGGCGCGACGCCGGTCCAGGAAGTCGCGTTCGCGCTGGCCAACGCCATGGCGGTGCTCGACTCGGTGCGTGTGCCGCGCGAGAAGCTCGGTCCGGTGTTCGGAACCATCTCGTTCTTCTGCAACGCGGGCATCCGCTTCATCGAAGAGACCTGCAAGATGCGCGCGTTCACGCGCATGTGGGAGCGGATCGGGCTCGAGCGCTACGGCGTCACCGACGAGAACCAGCGCCGCTTCCGCTACGGCGTGCAGGTGAATTCGCTCGGGCTCACCGAGGCGCAGCCGGAGAACAACGTGCCGCGCATCGCGCTCGAAGCGCTGGGCGTGACACTGTCGCGTGACGCGCGCTGCCGCGCGCTGCAACTGCCGGCCTGGAACGAGGCGCTCGGCCTGCCGCGGCCGTGGGACCAGCAGTGGAGCCTGCGCATCCAGCAGATCCTCGCCTACGAGACCGACATCCTCGACTACCCGGACATCTTCGAGGGCTCGAAGGTGATCGAGAAGAAGACGGCCGAGATCGAGACCGCCGCCTGGGCCGAGATCCGCCGCATCGAGGAGCAGGGCGGCGTGATCGCGGCGGTCGAGTCGGGCTACATGAAGCGGGCGCTCGTCGAGTCGAACGCGCGCCGCGTGGCGATGATCGAGTCGGGCGAGCGCTTCGTGGTGGGCGTGAACCGCTTCGAGCACGGCGAGCCGTCGAAGCTCGTGCAGGGCGAGAGCTCGGTGATGTCGGTGGACGAGTCGGCGGGGCGCGAGCAGGTGGCGCGGCTGCGCGCGCACCGGGCGTCGCGCAACAAGACCGAGGTCGAGGGGGCGCTGCGCGCGTTGCGCGACGCGCTCGCGTCCGGCGCCAACGTGATGGAGTCGTCGGTGCGCTGCGCGCACGCGGGCGTCACCACCGGCGAGTGGTCCGACGCGCTGCGCGCGGTGTACGGCGAGTACCGCGCGCCGACCGGCGTGGACGCGGCCGCGGCGCCGCGCTCCGACGCGGTGCTGCTCGCGGGCTTGCGCAAGCGCGTGGACGAGGTCAGCCAGAAGCTCGGCCGGCGCCTGAAGCTCCTGGTCGGCAAGCCCGGACTCGACGGCCACTCGAGCGGCGCAGAGCAGATCGCCATCTTCGCGCGCGACGCCGGTCTCGAGGTCGTCTACCAGGGCATCCGCATGACGACCGACGAGATCGTGACCGCCGCGCTGCAAGAGGGCGTGCACCTGATCGGGCTATCGATCCTGTCGGGCTCGCACCTGGCGCTCGCGCCCGAGATCGCGCGCCGCTCGCGCGTGCCAGTGATCGTGGGCGGGATCATTCCCGAAGAGGACGCCGCCAAGCTGCGCGCCGAGGGCGTCGCCGCGGTGTACACGCCGCGCGACTACGACGTGCTGCGCATCCTGCGCGAGATGGTCGAGATCGCCGCCGCGGCGCATGGCGTCGACTGACGCCGCTCTCGAGACGCTCGTGCGCGGCGTGTGCGCGGGCGATGCGACCGCGATCGCGGACGCGCTCGCGCGCGTCGAGGACACGCGCCCCGACGCGCTCGAGCCGACGCGAGTTCTCGTCGGACTTCTCGAAGCCGCGACGCCGCGCGAGCGCGCGGTCGTCGGGCTGACCGGCCCGCCCGGCGCGGGCAAGTCCACGCTGGCGGGGGCGCTGGTCGCCGGCTGGCTCGCCGAGGGACACGGCGTCGGCATGGTCGCGGTCGATCCGACCAGCCGCCGTTCGGGCGGCGCGCTGCTCGGCGATCGCGCGCGCCTGCGTTTCCGTCCCGACGAGCGCGTGTTCGTGCGCTCGATGGCCGCGCGCGATCAGCTCGGCGGTCTAGCGCCCGCGACGCGCGCGGCGGTGGTCGTGTTGCGCGCCGCCTTCGACACGGTGCTGGTCGAGACCGTCGGCGTCGGCCAGAGCGAGATCGACATCGAGAGCGTCGCCGAGACGATCGTGCTGGTGCTGCAGCCTGGCTCGGGCGACACGCTGCAGTTCATGAAGGCGGGCATTCTCGAAATTCCCGACGTGCTGGTCGTGCACAAGTGGGATCTCGGCGCGCAGGCGACTCGCACGCGCGCGGACTTGGAGGGCTGGCTGCGCCTCACGACGCTCGAGCCCGGTGCGTGGCGCGCGCCCGTGATCGGCGCGAGCAGCCAGACGGGCGAAGGCGTCGCCGAGGTCGCGCGCGCGATCGCGAGCCACCGCGAGCACCTGGCCCACGGCGAGCTCGATACTCGCCGTACACGCGCGCGTGTCGCCTGGGCGCTCGAGCTGTTCGTGCGCCGCTACGGCAGCCACGGGATCGAGCGCGCGGGCGGCAGCGCCGCGGCCGAGGCGCTGATCGCCGCGAGCGCCGGATCCGCGCTCGACGCCTTCAGCGCTCTCGCCAGGCGAGCAGGACTTTCCGCGTAGCGTCGTCGAGCTCGATGGTCTGGAGCAACGCCTCAAACCCTGTTAGCGCGAGGACGCGCTTGCCTGCAGCCGCAAAGCGGTTTGCGGCTGCAGGGAACTCGTAACTGACGATGGCCTGCACGCCGATCACTTTGCCGCCCTCTTCTTCGAGCGCCTCGACGGCGCCGAGTGAGCTGCCGCCGAACGAGATCAGGTCCTCGATCAGCACTACGCGCTCGCCGGCGAGCGGCTTGCCCTCGACGCGCTTGCCCTTGCCGTGCTCCTTCGCGGAGCCGCGCACGTACACCATCGGCAGGTCGAGCAGCGTCGAGACCCAGGCTGCGTGCGGAATGCCCGCGGTCGACGTGCCCGCGATCACCTCGACGTCGGGCCAGGCGCCGCGGATCGAATCGGCGAGCCCCTGCGCGATCACCGAGCGCACCGCGGGGTACGAGATCACGACCCGGTTGTCGCAGTAGATCGGCGCGCGCTCGCCCGACGCCCAGGTGAACCACTTCGCCGGATCCGTGCGCAGCTCGACCGCGCCGATCGAGACCAGCAGCTTCGCGTAGTCCAGCGCCGTCAGCGCGCGCGTCCGATCCACTGCGGCTCCTCCACGTCCGCGCGCCGGTTCACCACGCGCGCCATCACGAACAACAGATCCGACAGCCGGTTCAGGTACTTCACCACCAGCGTCGCCACGCGCTCCTGCGCCGAGAGCCCGATCACGTTCCGCTCCGCGCGCCGGCACACCGTACGGCCCAGGTGCAGCAGCGCCGCCCCCTTCGCACCCCCCGGCAGCACGAAGTTCCGCAGTGGCGTGAGCTCCGTCTCGAGCGCGTCGATCCAGCCCTCGAGCTCGACGATGTCGCGCTCAGTTACCCGCGGCACGCCCTTCCCCGTCGGTTGGCGCTCGTCCGCCTGCGGCGTCGCCAGCTCGCCGCCCAGATCGAAAAGAGATGACTGGATCACCTTCAGCATCGCGAGCAGATCGTCGTGAGCCAACTCGCTCGCCGCGACACCCAGCACCGAATTCAGCTCGTCGACCTCGCCATACGCACACACCCGCGGCGCACTCTTCGACACCCGCTCGCCGCCGAACAGCGAGGTCTCCCCCGCGTCCCCACCTTTCGTGTAGATCTTCATCGCGTCCGATTCTACTTCACCCGACTCGAGCGAGACGCCCCCACTTGTGGAGTCGGCGAACTTGTCCGATCGATAGGAGCCCAGATGAGCGACATCGGACATCAAGCGCCCGTGAACGGAAGCTGCCTGCACTGCGGCTGTGCGTTGAGCTACGCATCGATCCGGAAGGACGAGGCTTGGTTCTGCTGCGCCGCGTGCGGGGGCAGCGATCGGTGTGCCTGCGGCTGCAAGCCCGAGTTCAATGCGGAGCCCGTTGGCGACGTGTTCGTGCCGACCCGCCGGATGTTCGCGGCGCGCGCGGCCGACGGCCTGAAGCGCGAGAACGACGACGACAACCGCGACCGCGCCTTCCCGTTCGCCGACAAGGCACGCGGCCGCTGAGATAGACTCGGCCCTGGCAGCTACACGCCGGGAGATCGAGGCATGTCAGGAGATCGAGGCCTGTCGGGAGATCGAGGCCAGTCGGGACGGTTGGACGGAAGAGTCGCGGTGATCACCGGCGGCGCGAGCGGCATGGGTCGCGCGACCGCGCTTCGCTTCCTCTCCGAAGGCGCGCGCGTGGTGGTGGCGGACCTGAACGACGCCGTCGGCAAGGAGTTCCTGGAGTCGGCCGCGGCGGCGGGCCACAAGAAGACGCTGCGCTTCGTGCGCACCGATGTCGCCGAGGAAACCGACGTCGAGGCCATGATCGCCACGGCGGAGCGTGAGTTCGGGCGCGTCGACATCGTGTTCAACAATGCGGGCATCGGCGGCGCGTTCGGGCCACTCACCGACCTGCGCGTCGAGGACTGGGACTTCACCTTCGCGGTGCTGGTGCGCGGCGTGTTTCTGGGCATCAAGCACGGCGCGCGCGCGATGAAGCGCCACGGCGAGGGCGGCTCGATCATCAACACCGCTTCGGTCGCGGGGCTCTCGGGCGGCGCGGGCCCGCTCTGCTACAGCGCGGCCAAGGCCGCGGTCGTGAACCTGTCGCGCGCGGCGGCGGTCGAGCTCGCAGCCGAGAAGATCCGCGTGAATGCCATTTGCCCGGGAGGGATCCTCACCCCACTCGTGCACCGCGGCAGTCCGGAGGCGGCGCGCGCGCGGATGGAGACGCTGCAGCCCTGGCCCGAGGTCGGCGAGGGCGAGCACATCGCGGGCGCGGCGCTCTTCCTCGCCAGCGACGACGCGCGCTTCGTCACCGGCGAGGCGCTGAACGTCGACGGCGGACTGACCGCGGCCGGGCCCAACCTGGTGGGCCGAATGCGCGACGCGAACACGCCCAATCCGATCTCGATGGGACTCTCCGGGGTCGACAAGGGCTCGACCGGTCAGCCGCCGGTGATCCACCCCAAAGCGAGCTGACGCGCGCAGCAACGCGCCTCAAATACCGGATTGACAAGCCTCGGGCGCTTCGCTCGAATACGCCCGGGTCGCGATCAACCGCGAGGGAGCAAGCGCCATGTCACTGTTCACGCAAGAGGGCTTTCTCTTCCTGCTGCGCTGGTTCCACTTTCTCGCGGGCATCACCTGGATCGGCATCCTCTACTACCTGAACTTCGTTCAGACTCCGTACTTCGCGACCGACCTCGGCGGGCAAGCGCGCAGCGCGATGATGCGCGGACTCATGCCGAACGCGCTGTGGTGGTTCCGCTGGGGCGCGATGTTCACCTTTTTGACCGGCTGGACGATCGTGCTCATGCACATCGTCACCGGCACGGGCTCGATGCCGTACTACGCGATGATCCTGACCGGCGGAACCCTGGGTACACTCATGTGGTACAACGTGTGGTTCGTGATCATGCCGCGTCAGCGGCTCGCGATTGCGTCGGCGGAAGCCGTCGCCGGCGGTGGCCAGGCGAACCCCGAAGCCGCGAAGCAAGCGCCGTTCGCCGGCCGCGCGTCGCGCACGAACGTGCTGTTCTCGATTCCGATGCTGTTCTTCATGGGCGCGGCGCGGCACCTGTCGGTGGTCAACGAAGAGGTCCCGAACTACCACGTCTACTACGCGATCGTGCTGCTGCTCGCCGCGTTCTTCGAGTGGAACATCTTCAAGGGCACGGCCGCGACGCAGAAGCCACTCGCGACGGTCGCGGGCACGATCCACGCGGGGCTGATCTTCACGCTCGTGCTGTTCGTGGTGGCGTCGATCCTGCTCTAGGCCGCGCTCACTGAGGCGCGAGCGACTCCAGATAGGCGGCCAGATCCGGCACGTCCTTTTTCAGGTACGGCTGGGCAGGCATCAGCGCGGAGGGGCGCTTGGGCGTGTAGCCGGGCGGGTACTCGGCGCGCATCACGCGCGCCTCGACTAGCGCCAGCGAGCTGCCGGCGACGGCGGGGCCAAGCGTCCCCTCCATGGTGGGGTCGGCATTGTGGCAGGCGATGCAGTTCGCCACGTAAGCGCGCCGGCCGCGCTCGACGGGGCTCTCCTCGGTCGACGGCTGACAGCCCAAAGACAGGACGCCGAGAGCCACGGATACGACGGCGGCGATTCGCACGGCGTGCGAGCGTAGCGTATTGTGCGCGCCCTATGAATGAGCTCGAAGAGGGAACGCGCGCGCAGCTCGACTTCGCGAAGCTGCGCAAGATCGCCGAAACGGGACAGGCCGTGCTGCCGGTCGTGCTGCAGCACGCCGACACCGGCGAGGTGCTGTTCATCGGCTACGCGAACGAGCGCGCGCTCGCCGAGACGCTGCGCGTGCGCCAGGCCGTGCTCTGGTCGACCTCGCGCAACGAGCTCTGGCACAAGGGCGCGACCTCGGGCGACTGGCTCGACCTGGTCGACGTGCGCGTGAACTGCGAGCAGAATTCGCTGCTCTACCGCGTGCGCCCCCACTCGGGCGTGTGCCACACCAAGGACGCGACCGGGCAAGCGCGCAAGCAGTGCTACTACCGGGCGCTCGAGGGTTTGTCTGAGCTGCGCCACTTGGGCTGAGGTGGGCACCGCGACTCGGGTATACTCGGTCGCGAGGACCGATGAGCACCGAGTTCGAATCCGCGCGCGTGCCTTCGACCGAGATCGCCCCGACTGAGCTCGCGGCGCTCTTGCGCATCAACCGGGAAACCGGGCGCTGCCGCGATCGGCGGTCGCTGCTCGCGGCGATCGCGCGCGGTGTCGCGGATCTCCTGCCGACCGATCAGCTTGCGCTGCTGCACGTTGCAGCGCATGGGATCGAGTTCGACGTGTACGCGGGCGAGCACGCGGCGCTCCGTCGTGAGCGCGACGCGATCCCACCCGACTCCGCCGCGGCTTGGTCGATCCGCGAACGCCGCGCGCTCGTCGTGGCTTCGCCCGACGAACTTCGCGAGCGTTTTCCATGGTCCCACGAGCAGCTCGTGCGCCAGGGCATGCATTCGCTAGTGGTCGTTCCGCTGCTCCGGGACGAGAGCTGCTCCGGGACGCTAGCCTTCATGTCGCGCACGCCGCGCGATGTCGCGGTCTACTCGTCAGCTTTGCTCGAGCAGCTCGGCGCCAGCGTGGCGATCGCGCTCGACAACTGCGTCGCCCATGAGCAGCAGCAGCGGCTGGCACTCGAGAGCGCGGCGATGCGCGAGATGAACCACGCGATCGGGCGGCACCTCGACCGCGACGAGCTTTTCGGCGCGATCGCCGCGACGCTGCGCGACCTGCTGCCCACGGATCGCTTCGGGATCGAGATGCCGCTCGAAGGCGATCGGCTGCGCGGGCACCTGCTGACACCGCGCGCTGGCAAGATCGAGCCGACGCAACCACACGTCCTCCCGGCGGAGGGTACTGCTTGCGAATGGGTGTTGCGCAATCGCGAGTGGCTCGTGACCTCCTCGCGCGCGGAGATACGCGATCGTTTCCCGGTGACCGATCAGATCATGACGCGAGAGGGCGTCGAGTCGCTGTGCGCGCTTCCCCTAGTGACTGACGAGCGCTGTCGTGCGGTGCTCTTCTTCATGGCCAGCGAGCAGGACGCCTACACAGCGGTGCACCGGGGTCTGCTCGATCAAGTCGCCAGTGCTGTCGCCGTGGCTCTCGATCACTGCGTCGCGCACGAAGAGGTTCGCCTGCTGCGCGACAGGCTAGTGGCCGAGAACAGATATCTGCAGGAGGAGATCCGGCAGGAACGCGGCTTCGACGAGATCGTCGGTCAGAGCCCTGCCCTGCTGCGCGTGCTCGCCGATCTCGAGCGCGTCGCGGCGACGAGCTCGACGGTGCTGATCCTGGGCGAGACGGGCACCGGCAAGGAGCTGATCGCGCGCGCGATCCACGAACGCAGCGCGCGCCGCGATCGTCCGCTGGTCAAGGTGAATTGCGCCGCGATCGCGGCCGGCCTGGTCGAGAGCGAGCTGTTCGGCCACGTGCGGGGCTCCTTCACGGGCGCGCTCGCCGATCGCGACGGGCGCTTCAAGCTCGCCGATGGCGGAACGCTGTTCCTCGACGAGATCGGTGAGCTTCCCCTCGACACGCAGGTGAAGCTGCTCCGCGTGCTGCAAGAGCAGGAGTTCGAGCCGGTCGGCTGCAGCCGGACCCAGAAGGTCGACGTACGCGTGATCGCCGCGACGAATCGCGACCTCGGCGACGCGATCGCCCAGGGCAGGTTCCGCCGCGATCTGTTCTATCGCCTGAACGTGTTCCCGTTGCGTGCACCGCCGCTTCGCGACCGGCCCGAGGACATCCCGCTACTGGCGGCGCTGTTCGTCGATCGTTTCGCGAAGCTCTCGGGTAAGCCGGCGCTGGCGATCTCGGGCGAGTCGATCCAGCGGCTGCGCGCGTATTCGTGGCCTGGGAACATTCGCGAGCTGCAGAACGTGCTGGAGCGCGCGGTCATCCTCGCCGCGGGCGACGCGGCGATCTTCGACCAAGAACTCGACGCGCTCGAGGCACCGGACGAGAGCGTGCCTGCCGCCCACGACGCGAGCTCGAGCGGCGGTGCCCGTTCGCTCAAGGACGTCGAGCGTCGGCACATCCGAGCGGTGCTTGAGTGCGTGGGCTGGGTGATCGAGGGCGAGAGCGGTGCGGCGAAGCTGCTCGACCTGCACCCCAACACGCTGCGCTCGCGCATGCAGAGGCTCGGCATCGTGCGGCCCGCGCGCTGATCCACGCGCGGCGACGTCCCAGCCGCAACGCAGCGCGAACCTTGGCAGTCGCACGTGGGTGACGTCGCGACGTTCCTCGCTCGCGCTGCTCGGCCTCGCGTATCTCGGCTTCGAAAGCCTCGGGCTTCCCGACGGGCTGATCGGCGTCGCCTGGCCCGGGATCCGCGCGCACTTCGCAATGCGACAGGTAGCGCTCGGCGAGCTGCTCATCGCGAACACGGCCGGTTGCGTCGCGGCGAGCGCGGCGAGCGGCTGGATGCTGTCGCGGACCGGTATCGGTTCGCTGCTCGCTCGCTCGTGCGGCGCGACGGTCGCCGCGGGCGCGCTACTCGGGCTCGGCGCGGGCGCGATCGACGCGGGACTGAACGGCTGGATCGCGTTGCGCCACTCCGCGCGTACGGTGAGTCTGCTTCACGCCTTCTACGGTGTCGGCGCGGCGGGAGGGCCGCTGATCATGGCCGCGGTTCCTTCGGCTGGCGACGGCTGGCGCAGCGGGCATTGGATCGTCGCCGTGGCGCAGATCGCTCTCGCGTCGACGTTCGCGCTGGCGCGCCTCGCCCGTCGCGCTTCCCGCCTCGCCGCGCGCGGCCCTTCGCATGCCGGCGCTGCCCGTCGGTTTGGCCGCGTTCTTTGTCTACACCGTACTCGAGGCCGCGGCGGGCGCGTCGAGCTAGTCGCTGCTCGCGGAGGGGCGCGGTATCGCCACGCGAACCGCGGCGCTCGCGGTCACGTGCTTCTGGGCGGAGCTCGTGGCCGGTCGGGTTGCCATCGCTGTCTCGGCCTCGTTCGTTCCGGCGCACGCGATCCTGCGCACGTCGCTCGCGGGAACGGTTTCCGCTGATGTCCTGCTGTGGTGGGCGCCAGTGTCCGGAGCGGACCTCGCTGGACTCGCTCTGCTCGGCCTGGCTTGCGGTCCCGTGTTCCCGACGCTGATCGCGCTGACACCGACGCGCGTCGCAGAGAACCACGCCGAGAGCGCGATCGGGCTGCAGGTTGCGGCCGCGGCGCTCGGTCAGGTGCTCGTGCCAGCGGCGCTTGGCGTCGCGATCGGCGCGTTCGGACTCCTCGTCGTGGCGCCGGCGCTCATCGCGACCACGCTCGTACTCGCCAGTGTGTACGCGGGCCTCGAGCGCGTCAGTCCCGCGCCAGCATCGCCTCGAGCGCACGTCGCACCTTCGCCCGCGCGCGGTGCAGCAGCACACGCTGATTCACCTCGCTGAGGTTCAGCATCCGGCAGACTTCGGAGGAGTCGAACCCGCGCACGTCACGCAGCGTGATCACCGTGCGCTGCACCTCCGGAAGCTTCTCGATCGCGGCCTCTACGAGCTCGATCGTCTCGCTCGAATTCAGATGCTGCTCGGGATCCCGCCACTCGCGCGGATGCTCGGCCCAGTGACCGTCCGCGAGAAACTGCGTGGGGTCGAACGGCTGCTCCCCGTCCTCTTCGTCGCGCGCGAGCGCCGAGAATGGCGTCGTGCGCGCCTCGCGCTTGCCGCGCGTCTTGGCCAGGTTCGCGACTATCGTGAACAGCCAGGTACGGAACGAGCTGCGCTCCTCGAAGCGCTCGAGGCCGTTCAACACCGCGAGCCAGGCGTCCTGCGCGACTTCTTCCGCCACGCTCGCGCTGCGCACGTGCGCGGACGCGACGCGAACCAGCGAGGGGTGGTAGCGGCGCACGATCTCGGTGTATGCCGCTTCATCGCCCGCGCGCAGGCGCGCGAGGATCGACGCGTCCGTGTCGATCGAGCGAGCGTGCGGCGCGACCGCCTGCGTCATCGCGGGTCACCGAGCAGCGCGGTCACGAACGCAGACGCGCGCTGCAGGTCCGCGGAGCCGCCGAGCAGCTCGCGCAGCAGCGCAAGGCCGTCGGCATCGACGTAGGTCACGGCCGAAAGATCCAGCGAGAAGCGGCGTCGGCCGGCGGCACCCTCGCGGACGATGCGCCGCAGCTCACCCACCCACGCGCCGGTGAGGCGCCCCTCGAGCACCAAGTGGCGATCGGCAGTCCCGTTCGCGTGAGTGGTTATTCGTAGCATGCCGCGCTCTAGAGCAACCACCGTGCCACTCGGAAGCGCCATGGGGGCACCTCCGCGAACGCGCTGCGCCACGAGGCCACGCGCCAACCGCGAGATCTCGTGGCGCCCACGAGAATTCGTGGCCGCGGGCTACGAGATCCCGATCCAGCGCAGCAGTCGCGCGAAGCCGTTCTCGCCGGCGCGGCGCCCGTTCCGCGCCACAAGCCCCGGCCAGTTCGCGTCCGCCCTCACGACGTTCGCTGCGAGCTCGGCGTTGAACAGGTCGTACGCCTTCTGAGTGTGCTGGAGCACCAGCCGGCCTTCCACGATCTGCCAGATCTCAGGATCCACGGGCGAGATCTTGTCGATCGACGCCGCATAGCCGCAGTAGCCGCCGTACTGAGGCAGGTAGCGCGTCGGGTCGAGCTCGAACTGCACGCGGTGCTCGGCCGACGCGAAGCGATACAGCGCGCCGTCGTAGGTCGACTCGAAGCGGGCGTCGCCCCGCTGGGGACGACCGTCGGCGAAGTAGGCGACGACGTCGTAGCCCTCGATCGCGACGCCGTCGGCATCGACGTTCAGGAGCCAGGGGCCGCCGGTGCCGTTCCTCGTCACGAGCCCCGGCCAGTTGACGTCGGCCTTCATGACATTCGCAGCCAGATCCGCATTGAACAGATCGAAGGCCTTCTGGTTGTGTTGCAGCACGAGCCGGCCGTCGACGATCTGCCAGTAGTCGGGGCTGATCGGCGAGAGCCGGTTGAGCGACGCGGCGTAGCCGCAGTACCCGCCGTATTGCGGCTCGTACTTCTCCGGCGAGCGCTCGAACGCAGCTTTGTTCTCGGCCGACGCGAAGCGGTAGATCGCGCCGTTGCGGAGCGACGTGAAGCGCTCGCTGCCCTCGACCGGGCGGCTCTCGCTGAAGTACGCGACCGGGTCATAGCCCTCGATCGCGAGACCGTTCCGGTCGCGCAGCACGAGCTGCTTGCCCATGGCCGCCGCGGACGACGGCGCAGACGCGGACGGCGCGGCCGACACCGCCGGGGTCGCGTCTGTCTTCGGCTCCGCCTGCCCTACCTGAGAGGATTCGAGCGCGCGAGCACCGAGCGTGGCCAGCTCGTCGTCCTGCTTCGCGCTCGCCGCACCCGAGACGCCGACGGCGCCGATGGTCCTGCCGTCGTACACGATCGGCACCCCGCCCTGCAGCGGAGTGAAGTCGGGCAGCGCCGTCATCGTGAAGCGCCCCTTGTTGATGATTTCCTCGAACTCTCGCGTGGGCTTGCGGAACTCGGCAGCGGTGCGCGCCTTGCCGGTCGAGACGCGTGCCGCGGCCGTGAACGCGCCGTCCATGCGCACGAGCGCGACCAGGTGGCCGCCGTCGTCGACGACTGCGATCGCCGGCGTGACACCGAGCTTGGTGGCTTCGGTCTCGATCGCCGCGGTCACGCGCTTCGCACCCGCGAGGTCGAGCGTGTACTTCCCGGCGACCTGCGCAGGCGCGGCTCCGGCGAGCGTCGCGAGAGCCGCGACGCTGGAGATCAGAACGGAGCGAGGGATCATGGTGAACTCCTTTGGTTTGGGACCGTCTCGAACGGCCGTTCGCATGGACCCCTGGACCCCTCCCCCCGTTACGCCCGACGCGTGTAACGAAGCCAGGGGGCCCACGTACCAATCTGGCAGGGCGGCTTCGCCCTAGAGGGAGGTAGCGATGCGGAATCGGACCTGGGCGGTCGTTCTGGCCGGCGGCGAAGGCAGCCGCCTCTCGGATCTGACCACGACACGATCGGGTGTACGGGTGCCGAAGCAGTTCTGCTCGCTCACCGGAGGTCCATCACTGCTGCGCGAGACGCTCGAGCGCGCCGCCGCGATCGTGCCTCGCTCGCGGATCGCGGTGGTCGTCTCGGAATCGCACCGCGCGTTCTGGCGCGATGAGCTCGCCGACCTGCCCGCCGAGAACGTTCTCGTCCAGCCGGCGAGCCGGGGCACCGCGCCGGGCATCCTGCTGCCGGCGCTGCACGTCGCGCGTCGCGATCCCGGCGCGAAGATGGTCGTGCTTCCGTCCGACCACCACGTCGAGAACGAAGCCGCGCTGCGCGCCTCATTTGGCGTCGCGCTCGACGCGATCGAGCGGGAGCGCGACCGGATCGCGCTACTCGGCGTGACTCCCGACTCGCCCGACACGCAGTACGGCTGGATCGTGCCCTCGGGGCGGGTCGACAGGGGCTTGCGACCGATCGAGCTGTTCGTCGAGAAGCCGCCACTCGAGACCGCGCGAGCGCTCGAGAAGCGCGGCGGGCTCTGGTCGAGCTTCCTGTTCGCGTGCCACGTCGCGACGCTTCTCGAGGGTTTCGAGCGCGCGCTTCCAGCGCTTCACTGCGCGTTCCTCGCCGCGTCCGGCGCGCGCTCGGCCGGCGAGCGCGAAGCGCTGTATCGCTCGATCGCGCCGGCGGACTTTTCGCGCGACGTGCTGGAGCGAATCACTTCGCGGCTCGGCGTGATCGCCGTTCCGGCGTGCGGCTGGAGCGACCTCGGTACGCCCGCGCGCGTCGCGAACGTGCTGGCGCTGCGCCGCGCGCGGGCTGCCACGCATGGGCCGAGCCGCGCGCTCGATCTCTCGCTCGCGCTCTCACGCGTCGGCGCCGTCGGTTGAGCCGGGCGATGTCGCGTCTTGCAACGTGGGTCGTGTGTGGCCTCGTGCTCGCTTCGGCGGCCGGGGCACGCGCCGAAGATCCGATCTACACCAACTGGCGTGGCCTCGCCCTTTCCGGGTACGACCCGGTTTCGTATTTCGTCGCGGGCAAGCCGGTTGCGGGTGACTCGGCCCATACCTTGAAGTGGATGGACGCCACGTGGCGCTTCTCGAGCGCGGAGAACCTCGCGCTCTTCCGCGCGAACTCCGGGGCGTACGCGCCGCAGTACGGCGGCTACTGCGCCTGGGCGGTAGCGAACGGCTACACCGCGTCGGCCGATCCCGAGGCCTGGCGGATCGTCGAGGGCCGCCTCTACCTGAACTACAGCGCCGAGGTCCAGGAAGAGTGGGAGGTGGACATCCCCGGTTTCATCGCGCGCGCCGACCAGAGCTGGCCGAGGCTCCGCGATCCGTGACGCGCGCTCTTCTTGACGGACGACCAAACGCGGAGGTTCGAGATGGCCGAGGCGATTGCAAGCGCAATCACGCTGACACTTGCGCTCTACGCGGCCCTTGGGTTTGCGTTCGCGATCCCATTCGCGGCGCGAGGCGCGAGCCGGCTCGATCCGGCGGCGCGCGAGGGCACGATCGGCTTTCGGATCCTGATCGTTCCCGGCGCAGCGGCGTTCTGGCCGCTCCTGCTGCGGCGCTGGCTGCGCGGCGACGTCGCGCAGCCCGAGGAGCGCAACGCGCACCGGAAGGCCGCGCGATGATCCGCTCGCTGCGGCGACGGCACCGCGCGACCGCGTTCCTGCTCGCGCTGCTCCTGCCAGCCGCGTTCGTCGCTGCGCTGGCCGCGCGACCGGCGCCCGAGCCCCAGCTCGGCGAGCGGGTGAGGGCAGCGCTCGGGTTTTCGCTCGGCGTCGACGCGTTCGGCCGTCTCGTGCTCGAGCTCGACGCGAGCGGCGCGCCGGTGATCCCGGATGCGCTGGTGTACTGGGCACCGGACGCGAGCGGAGAACGCGAGCTGCCACCCGGCGCGGTTCTGCTCGGCGCGCTGCCGCAGGACGCCGCTCGCCTGTTCATCCTGCCATATCCGGCGCGCGAGCAGCGCGGGGTCGCGCTGGTCTTCAGCCTGGCCTGGCACAAGCGCGTCGCGGCGTTTGCGCTCGATGGCGCGACCGCGCGCGAGGCTTCGCCGTGAGTCATGCCTACCGCGCTGTGCTGTGGAATCCGCAGAAGCGCGTCTACGACGGCGTGCTGGCCGCGGGTATCGTGTCGTACCTGGCGCTCTTCGTGGCTTTGGGTCTCTCGACCAATCCTGGCGCCACGATCGAGACGCTGTTGATTCGCGGCTTCGGCACGGCGGCCCTGCTCTTGCTGCACATCGTGCTCTGCATCGGGCCGCTGTGCCGGCTCGACCCCTCGTTCCTGCCGCTGCTCTACAACCGGCGGCACCTGGGCGTGACCACGTTCGCGCTCGGCTTCGCACACGCCGGGCTGGCGCTGTTCCAGTACCACGCGCTCGGCGACCTGAATCCGTTCGTGAGCGCGCTGGTCTCGAACACGCGTTTCGAAAGCGTGGCGCAGTTCCCGTTCGAGCTGTTCGGAATGCTGGCACTCTCGATCCTGTTCCTGATGGCCGCGACGAGCCACGACTTCTGGCTGGCGACGCTGACCGC
>JANNLG010000035.1:0-2491 GCA_031396695.1 Deltaproteobacteria bacterium | reverse complement strand
ACGACCTGGGAAGTGCGCGTCGAGCGCGCGGCGACGGAGCTGTGGCTCCATCCGCGCCGCATCGACGATCCGCGCTTCGCCTGGCGCGTGGCCGAAGTTCCCGCAGCGTCGCACCCGACGGTCGCGGCGGCGCTCGCGTGGGTGGCCGACCTGCGGCCCAAGGACCGCGTCTGGGATCCGTTCTGCGGCTCGGGCGCCGAGCTGATCGAGCGGGCGCGTCGCGGCCCGGCTCGATCGCTGCTCGGCACGGATCTCGATCCGGTCGCGCTCGAGGCCGCGCGGAAAAATCTCGACGCGGCCGGCTTGCGCGCCGAGCTCGCGCTTGCCGACGCACGCAGCCACGTGGCCGGGTCGGTGGATCTCGTGATCACGAACCCGCCGCTCGGCAGTCGCGTCCGGCTGGACGCCGCGGCGCTGCTGGTCGATTCGCTGCCCAACTTTGTGCGACAGCTCGCGCCCGGTGGGCGACTGGTCTGGATCACGCCCGCGACACGCAAGACGAGCCCGATCGCCGAGCGCCTGGGTCTGCGCCGCGTGCGCGCGCACAGCGTCGATCTCGGCGGCGTGCGAGGGGAGCTCGAGCGCTGGGACGTCCCCGCTATTCGATGAGCACCGTCGGCGTGACCGGGTTCTTCTGCCCGCCGACCTCGTCGAGGCGCAGCTTCACCGCGTCCAGGATCTCGGGCTGCGCGGCGAACACGTAGAACTTCTCGTCGCGGATGGCCTCGAACACCTTCTCGGCCACCTGGCTCGGCGCGTAGCCCTGGCTGATGCCCTCGCGCAGCGCGAGCTCGATCGACGCGCCGAGCGCGCTCGCCTCGGGCGTCGGGGGGTCGTGTTTGGCATCGCTCTGCCGGTTTCGCGCGGAGTCCATGATGCGCGTGTTGATGAAGCCGGGGCACAGCACCGATGCCTTCACCGGCGAGCCGCGCAGCGCCAGGTCGTGGTGGAGCGTCTCGGAGAGCGTCACCACGGAGTGCTTCGTCACGTTGTAGACGGCCATGCCGGGATTCGAGGTCAGCCCCGCCATCGACGCGGTGCTCACCACGTGCGCGGGCTCGTTCTGGCGCAGCAGGATCGGCACGAACGTGCGGATGCCGTGGATCACGCCCCACAGATTCACGCCGAGCACCCACTCCCAGTCGGCCAGCGAGTTCTCCCAGGCCTCACCCGTGACGGCGACGCCTGCGTTGTTGAACACCACGTGCACGCCGCCGAAGCGCTCGAGCGTCTTCTGCGCGAGCCGCTCGACCTCCTCGGCCTTCGACACGTCCGTGCGTACACCGAGCACCGCTGCGCCGCCCGACTCGAGCTTCTTCACCGCGGCCTCGAGCGCGCCCGGCTCGATGTCGGCGATCACGATCTTCATGCCCTCGGCCGCGAGTCGCTCCGCGGTCGCGAAGCCGATCCCGCTCGCCCCTCCGGTTACGACCGCGACCCGGTCTCGGAACTGCTTCATCGCCTGCCCTCCACTGCCTGCGCCCATTCTGACGCGCGCGCCGGAATTGTTCCGGTCGGGCGAACTTCACATCCGGATGTTGAAGTTGATGAAGAATCCGTGGTGGTCGTAGGAGAGGTCGGTCAGGTCGTCGGAGAAGTCGGTGAAGTTGTAGCCGACGCCCACCTTCATGTGGTCGCCCACGTAGCGGTAGACGCCGAGCAGTGCGCCGCTGCGGCTGTCGGACAAGCTCGGCAGGTCGAGCAAGCGCAGCTCCATCGACGCCTCCCAGTCCGCAATGAAGCGCCAGTCGGTGCGCAGCACGTACAGGTGCGCGTCGTTGTCGAAGAAGTCGGTGTCGACGCGGTCCAGGCTCACCTCGCCCATGCGATAGGCGTACTTTCCGCCGATCGACAGCGTCGAGGTCACATCGTAGGTCAGGTCGAGCGACGCGATGTGGCTGCGCTGAACGAACTGATCCGCGACCTCGCGCAGGTTGAATTGGTCGTAGGTCGGTACGTTGTAGAAGTAGGTGTATTTGGCCAGCGCGTTGAGCCGGTCGTGCGTGACCGGGCGATACGCCCAGCCCAGTACACCCTCGGTGTAGCCTCCGTCGTAGAACTCGCCGAGTGAGCTGTCGCTGAAGGCGTGATTCAGCTTCAGCACGAAGCGCCAGTCCGGAGTCACCTGGTACTTGCCGTTGTTTCGGAACAAGTAGGTCGTGCGGTCCGCCCAGCTTCCGTCGAGCTGCTCCGAATCGTCGAGGCGGTACTCGACGCCGCTCGAGAGCTGGACCTTCTCGAAGCCGTAGCCGATGCGCACGCCGCCGGCCTTGCGCTTGGTCTCGGCGCCGGTCTCGCGGTCGACCAACGTGCCGACGTCCACCGTGCTGCCGAGGTTCCAGCGATCGGTCGGCGTCAGGTTCACGCCCGTGGCGTGGGTCAGGCCGCTGCGCGTGTCCGTCTCCTGGTAGCGGTTCTCGAGGTACATGCTGGCGCTCGACGACAGGCGCGTCCGGGCGCCGGCGGTCACGTTGCTGCGGCGGCCGTACAG
>JANNLG010000019.1:0-30574 GCA_031396695.1 Deltaproteobacteria bacterium | reverse complement strand
TTTGTAAAGCTGCGGAAGCAGCTTTACAAACAGGACCGTCCCCCAGGTTTACGCAAGCGAAGCGCGCAGCGAGGCGTAGCCGAGCGGAGTCATCGAAACCGGTCGTCGGTGTGGGCGAGGGCTTCGGGTGAGAGTTCTTTCCAGGGCGGCACGGGGGCGAGCAGGGGCGGCAGCACGCGCGCCGTGGGCTCGAACTCCCGTTCGCCTTGCGCGGCGGAGCGGCGCAGGCTGGCGTCGCCCGGGAACAGCGAGAGGAAGGGCGGCACCTTCTCGAAGTTGACGTGCAGATCCCAGAAGGCCTTGTCGCGATCGGCCGTTGCGGCTGCGACGCGAAGCAGTGGAACGAGCGGCGCGTTCACGCCGCCGCGCGCCTTGGCGACCGCGTCGAGCGCGAGCACGGCGCAGTGGCGCGAGCCGATGCGGCCAGCCTCGACCGCCTCCCACGCGTAGCGCGCGGGCACCAGGCTCGCGAGCGAACCGTCGACCAGCGCGGTGAGCCCGTGCTCGTCGAAGATCCGCTTCAGGATGCGCGCTGCGTGCGCATCGTCCTCGGGCGGGTCGTACTGCAGCAGCGCGGGAATCGCGGCCGAGAAGCCGGCCGCATCGAGCGCGGGCAGCTCCGCGGTCTCGGCGTCCGCGCCGAAGAAGACCGGCACCAACGCGCGCCGGCTCATCGCCAGCGCGACCAACGCCGAGACCGCGCGCGCGAGCACCGAGCCCGGTAGCTCGCGCAGCTCGCGCGCGCCGGACAGCTCCGCGTCGACCATGCGCGCGAAGTCGCCCGTGCCGCCCAGCAGCGCGCCGGGGCCGAGCCCGGTCGCGATCGCGTCGGTCGGAATCTCGAGCTGGCGCAGGCGCAGCGCGCTGCCGTCCGCGTTCGTGAACAGCGGGCCGAGGGGACCGCGCAAATCGAGGCGCAGCGCGGCTGGCAGCCCGAAGCGCGCGACCAGCCGAGCCGGCCGGAACACCGCGCTCGCGCGCAGCAAGGCGATGTCCTCGAACAGCTCGTCGAGGTCGAACTCGAGCTGGCGCCCGCGAATGACACCGAGCAGCGACCCCACGCTGCAGCCGACCTGGTACGCGGGGCGCAGATCCAGCTCCTCGAGCCGCACCAGCGCGCCCAGGAACACGTAGCCCGAGCCCGCGGCGCCGCCCAGCACGAGCACCAGACGCTTGTGTGCGATCTCTTCGTCGAGCGTCTCTTCGCCCGCGATGTCCCCGCGCACGACCAGCGCGCGCGCCTCGTCGACCAGGCGCACGACCTTGGGCAGGAGCGCGTGCAGATCGCGCGCGTCGATCTTATCGGGCTCGGTGGGCAGCACCGGCGCGAGCAGCTGGAGCAAGCGCAGACGGAACGAGCCGATTCGTTCGATCAGCGCGTCCGGCGTCGGCCCGATGCTCGAGATCTGCGCCAGACGGATCGCGTAGCGCAACAGGTCGAGCTCGCGCGGCAGCATGAACATCGGATCGTCGACGGCGCGGCGCGCGAGCGCGATCTCACCGCGCCGGAACGGTCGCAGCTCGTCGAGGAACGTCGCCGTGTCCGCCACGTTCCGAGACTAGCATCGGGTCACTAGCACCAGCGAACCCGCACGCGGTACTCGACGCGCGCGCTGCCGCGCGCCGGCACGGGCACGCGGAAGCTGAAGGTGTGCGCGTCGTCCTTGGTCGCCTTCTGGCTCGACGACACGATCTCCCAGTCCCCGGACGCCGGCTCGACCACGTCGACTTCGACCTTCTCGTCCTTGTGGTTGCGCAGGTCGATCTGCCAGGCGCTCTCGCTCCGGCACGAGCCGATCACCTTGTAGTCCATCTGCTTGCGCTCGCCGACCACGTCGAAGGCGTCGCCGACGCGGATGCGCACGCGCTCGTCGCGCGGCGTGTGGTCGATCTGATCCTCGCCCAGGAACTGGCGGCCGCCCGACTTGTCGCGCTTGTACACGCGCACGATGCCCTTCGGCAGCGGCATGCCGAGCTTCTGGTTCTCGCGGTTCTCGAACTCCAGCGAGACGGCGATCTTCGACGGCGCGCCCATCTCCCCGGTCTGCATGCGGAAGTACGCGGGCTCGCCGCGCAGCAGCAGGCGCTTCGAGACCTTGATCCCGCTCGCCTCGAGCAGCGCGATCTGCTTCTGCTCGTTTTCGAGCAGCGTGGTCTTCCGCTCCAGCGTGTACAGGTGGTACTCGAACAGGCCTTCCTCGCGGAACTGCGGGGGCGCCGCGGCCATTCGCGATTCCGCGGCGTAGATCATCCGGTCCTTGAACTCCGGCGCTTGGATCCGGTTCACGTCGCCGGCGACGAGCTGCACCTTCGCGTTCGCGTAGGGCGCGCCGCTCTTGTTGTCGAGCGTGACCCAGCCGTTCAGATCGCCCGCGCTGTCGGTGTCGTTCACCACCAGCACGTAGTCGGCTTTCCAGGACAGCTCGTTCGCGAGGTACGAGACCTCGATCTTCTGACGGTCGACGGTGGCGTCGACCAGCCAGACCAGCGTCGGTTTCGCGATCAGCGTCTTGGGGATCTCGGGGAACGAGATGCGGCCGGGAAACGCCCAGGTGATCTCGTCGCCCACGCGCAGGATCGGCGGCTCGCCGGCCGATAGCACGACCGCGTCGCGCTCCTCGTCGCGGCCCTTCGACTCGCTAAAGCGCAGCACGCGCACCGTCCGGCCGACGTACTTCTCGAGCAGTTTCGCGGGCGAGAGCAGGTCGTACTGGTAGTTCTGCTCGAGCACGCGCATGCCGGGCGCGGCGCCGACGGCGTGGATCTGCACGGTCTCGGGCTGGATCGTGCCCGCGACGCCGCCGAACTCGACTTCGGAGCGGCCCTTCGCGAGCGAGAGCGTGCGCGTCTCGCGGATCAGGCCGAAGCCGCCGGAGTAGACGGTGACGCCGAGCTCGTCGCGCTGCTCGGGAGCGGAGCGCAGGCGGGGCAGGGCGGCCTCCTGAGCGCTCGCGAACGTGGCCACACAGAAGAGCGTCAGCAGCAGGAGCGCGCGCATCTCATCTCCAGTCCTCGGCAGGCGGGTTGAAGTAGCCGAAGCGAAGCTCGGGCAGGCGCGCGCGGATGCGTTCGAGCAGCGCGGGCATGCCCATGCGTGGCGAGCGCGTGTCGCGGCCGAGCACGTCGGCGTACCAGTCGAGATCCACGTTCAGATTGCGCCACTGGATCATGCGCACGCCCGTCTCGCGCACCAGTCGCTCGAGCGCCTCGGCTTCGTCCACCCGATCCGTGACGCCGGGGAAGGTCAGGTAATTCAGGCTCGTGTAGAGACCCTTCGCGCGCGCGACCCGGAGTGTCTCGACCACGTCGGCGAACGCGTACGTTCGCGGGCGGTAGTAGGGCGTGTACGCCTCGGGGCGCGCGCTATTGAGCGACACGCGGATGCTGTCCAGGCCCGCGTCGGCCAGGCTCGCGACCGCGTCGGGAAGGCTGCCGTTGCTGTTCAGGTGCAACGTGCCGCGCTTCGTGCGCGCGCGGATCGCGCGGATCGCGCGCTCGATCAGCTCGGCCTGGAGCAGCGGCTCGCCCTCGCAGCCCTGACCGAAGCTGATCATCGCGCGCGTTGCGTGCTCGAGGTGCGGCACCGCGAGCTCGAGGATCTCCTCTACGCTCGGCGCGAACTCGAGCCGCTGCTGCGGCGATGGCACCGTGTCGCCGGGCTGCTCGGAGATGCACGCGATGCAGGCCGCGTTGCATGCGCGCGCGACCGCGATCGGCGCTTCGAAGCGCTCCAGGAACAGGTTCTGCGCGTTCGGACAGCCCCACTCGAGCGCGCAGCGCGCGCCGAGGTGCGCGACCAGGCGGTTGTTCGGCAAGCGCGCGCGCAGCCGAGCCACGCGCTTCTCGATCTCGTCCTTCGCGAACGACTCGGGGTCGTGCTTGGTGTCGTCGTCGATCCGCCGGGCCGGCACGCAGAAGCGGCCGCGGTGCCAGCACACGGCGGTGTAGGCGTAGAGCGGAAGCAGCGGCGCGTCGGCCTCGCGCCGGTAGGCCGCGTGCGAGAAGCCCGTCCAGCCGGGCGGCAGAAAAGCCGCGACCGCGAGCGCGCCGTCGAGCGCTTCGGGCGAAGCGGCCGAAGGCTCGAAGGCGAGCGGCGTTCGTCCGGGCAGGAAGAGCAGTCGGCTAGCCTCGGGCAGCGGCACGAGCTCGGCCGGGTCGATCGGGAACAGGTCCTCGCCCGCGCGCGCGGCGGCGCGCAAGCCGGCCAGGTCGGAGATCTCTCCGGCAGCGTTGGCGACGACGGGTCTGGGGGCGGCGGCCATTTGGGGTCTCGAGTCTAGCCAGCTCTTTCGTGTTGGCGGAAGCCTGCGCCTGTCGCCGCCGGGCTGCGGCTCGGACTCACGCCGCCGCGCGCACGGCGCGCGCACCCGGCACGCGAGTTGCTCCAGCGACAAGCGAACGCCAAGGCGTGGGAGGAATCGATGCACAGAGAAGCACGCGCGGACGAGCTGATCCGGGAGCACGTCGCGGGCAGTGTCGCGGCTGCGGCGATCCCCGTGGCTCTACTCGACCTGGTCGCGGTCACGGCCGTGCAACTGTCCCTGCTGCGCAAGCTCGGTCGCCTCTACGGCGCGAACGTGGGCATCGGCATGCAGGGTGCGGTCGCGGTCGGCCTGCTCGGCGCCGCGCTGCCGCGCGTGGCCGCCAGCGCGCTCAAAGTGCTGCCGGGGATCGGCTGGGTCGGCGGCGCCGCGGCGCAAGCGGCGCTTTCGGGCGCGGCGACCTGGGCGCTCGGCAACGCGCTGCGCGACCGGATCGGCGCGCCCGCGATCGATGCCGAGATCGCCGACGGCGCGAACGTGGCCCGTACACTCGCGCGTGTCGAGCGGCTGCGCCGGCGCGGCCTGCTCGACGACGAGGACTACGCGCGCATGCGTTCCGACCTGTTCGACGCGATCTAGCCGCACCCGCGCGCCGGGCGAGGACGGTGATCCTCGCCCGGCGCAGGCGTCGCGCTACTTCACCTTCGCCTTGTAGCGATCGGACTTGTTCACCTTCGGCTCGGAAAACTCCGACGCGACGCAGCTGTCGCCGTCGTGCAGCTCGAGCCGCAGCTCGGCGTCCCAGGGCAGCGGCAGAGCCGGGAGCTCGAGGTCGTGGTCCTTCGACTTCACGTCGAGCGCGCCCTTCTTGCTGAACTTCGCTCGATCGGGATCGGGCGAGCTGCCCTCGAGCAGATCGTCGACGTACAGGCAGATCCGATTGCTGCTTCCGTCGATGGCGCCCGCCGGGAAACCCTTCGCCTGCCAGCTCAGCGTCGGACCCTTGCGGGTCTCGCGGAGCTCCACCTGCGCTGCGCCGCTCAGCGCGCACGGACCTGGCGCGCTGGCACAGCCGCTAGTGCACTCGTAGTCGGTCTCGGGACCGCTGTCTCGAGCGCCGTGCTTGCGGTCGTGCGGAACCTCGACCTCGAACTCCGCCTCGTCGCTCGTGTTGCCGGCGTCATCGGTGACCGCCAGGAAAAGCTCGTAGACGCGGCCGTCACCCCTGCCGGAGCGCTCGGCGCGAACGAAGGCCTCGAAGCAGCCGTCGGCGAAGGTCACGTCGTTCACGGTGTTGCCGTCGCCCGGCGCGTTGTCGGACTCGTCGCTCGTCGCGCGCGTGAACACCACGTCATCGATCGTGAGGTCGCTGCAGTCGTCGCTCACCGAGGCCACCAGGTCGTCGATCTCGTAGCGGTGGGTCTTGTGATTCGGCGGCCAGAGCTCGTCGGAGCTCTCGTACAGCACCACCACGGGCGGCTCGACGTCCGCGATCACGGTGATCGCGACGCTGTCGGTGTCCGCTCCGCCCGCCGCATCGCTCACGGTCAGCGTGAGCACGTGAACGCCCGGCGAGAGCACCAGCGTAGGAGCGGACTCGCTGGAGAGGACCGTCGCCCCCTCCGTCCACTGATAGGCGAGCGGCTGGCCGACGGGATCGGAGGACGACGCTGTGCCATCGAAACTCACCGCGGCGCCCGAGGGCAGCGCGCAGGGGATGACCTGGTCGTCGCCGGCATCGGCGATCGGAAGGCTCTGGGCGGTGGCCATGCCGGCCATCAGGACTACGAGCGCGAAGACACGGAGCGGCAGAAGCATCGGGAACTCCTTGTGCTGAATCGGAACTTGCCGCCTGGAGAGCCGACTCGCGACTGCTGCGAATGCCTGGCGTCAGGTGCGGCGGGCGCTCGGCGGCGGTGAGCCCTCGTCATTCATAGCACGTTCGGACCGTACACTGTCGCGTGTCGAGCGGAGCGGCTCCGAGCCGAGCACCGGGGCGTAGACGCGGAACTCCGGATGTCACATCTTCCGCCGCGGACGATTCCATCACCTCAGGAGGTTCGACGCATGAAGTTCCGCGGAATGCAGGCGGTCGTCGGTTCAGCGCTGGCTTCGGCCGGCGTGTTGCTCGGTGCGTACGGCGCGCAAGCGCAGGGCGAGTTCGAGGGCCCGACGACCGTGCACTCGTTTACTGCCAGCCTGAAAGGCGCGGTGCAGGACGAGAACAACCGCGGCCGCGAGTCGATCCGGCGGGAATCGGCCAACCAGAGGGATCTCGCCCGCGCCTGCCTCGGGCGGTCGCTCCGGGGACGCGAGAAGATCGTACTGGTGACCGATTGCGGCGACACGATTTCGCCGTTCCAGGCCTTGGTCCTGGTGGTCGACACCAACGACGAGCCGGCGGAGATCGTGACCGACCTGGGAAGAGCGACGCTCCTTCAGGTCGCGCGCAAGGAGAACGGCGACGACGACACGACGGAGGTGCTGTACTCGATCTTCGGCGAGCTGGGCTGCGACGACACCGAGGTCGAGTTCACCGGCTTTGCCAAGGCGTCCTTCAAGCAGCTCGATCCGAGCGACGACGCGAGCCCGATCTGCGTGAGCAGCGCGAACGGCAAGGCGCTCGGTGGGGGCGAGATCGAGGGCGAGGACGCGGTGCTCGAGCACATGAACTTCACCGCCGGCGGTCGATCGAAGAACATCGAAGTGCCCGCGGAAGACATCAACCTGTACTTCGACTAGTCGATCGCTCGATTCGTGCGCAGCGGAAGTGAATGGCTCCGCGTGCTGTTGAGCACGGCGTTCGTGCTCACGTGCGGGTGCGGAGCCGAGCAAGCGGCGGGACCGGTCGCGGTCGAGCCGCCGGCGCGAGCGGCTGGATCGCTGCGAGTCGAGGTCAGCGGCAGTGGAGTCGACGTCGAGGCGCACGACGCGCTCGCGCTCGAGGTTCTCGATCGGCTCGCGCAGCAGGCGCGCTTCAGCGTCGTCACGCGCGCGGCGGTGCCGCACAACGTATCCCTGCGGCTGGAGAAGGCGACGCTGGAGGCGGCCATCGCCGCGATTCTCGCCGGGCTCCCGTACGCGCTGGACTACCGCTACGACGCGGCGCGCGGCTCCCATGCGATCGACACCGTTCGCGTCGGCGCGGAGCCGGTGAGCGTGGCTGCGCCGAATGCCGCTCCGGCGACCGAGCGGCCCGCGATCGAGGCGAGCGAGCCGGAGCTCGAAGTCGTCGATCTCGATCGACTACTCGCCGAGCGAGTCGCGCGCGATCCCGACGCGGACACCGAGCCCGAGCTGTTGGCGGCCCTGGCCGATTCTCGGGAGGACGTGCGAGCGGAGGCGGTCGGCGATCTCGGGACCACCGAAGCGGATCTCCAGACCGCGATCGCGTTCTCGAAGGCCGACCCGAGTCCCGTCGTGCGCGCGGCGGCGGTGGACGCGCTCGGCAGCGACGGGCGCTACGCCGCGCTCTCGGCGGTGATCGCGGCGCTCGACGATCGCGATCCGACGGTGGTGCTGCGCGCGGTCGCGGTGATCGAGGAGCAGGGCGACGCGTCGCTCGCGGCGCGCCTCGAGCCGCTCACCGGCCACGCCAACACGGAGGTGCGCACGCACGCTGCCGCGGCTCTCGAGCAACTCCAGTGATCGCCCTCGTCAGCCACTGCAGGTCCGCGGCTTCCGTCTCGAACGTGGGCGAAGTGCGGAGGTAGAGTCCTCCGGATCCGCCGAAGCGATGCCGGCGTTGTCGGTCCGCGCACGCTGCCGCTCGAGAACGCGACCCGCTGGCGGGTGCCGCGTGCGCTCTTCCCCGAGCCGATCAGCGGCTGGTCGAGCGGGATCGAAACGGTGGCGACGAATTCCAGTCCGGGAGGCGCCGGATCGTCCATGTCGGCGCAGGGTATCCTGCGAGCGCTCCATGAGGGTACTCGTCGCAGGCGCCGGCATCGGCGGACTCACCACCGCACTCGCGTTGCAGCAGCGCGGCATCGACGTGCGCGTGTTCGAATCCGCGCGCGAGCTCGCGCCGCTCGGTGTCGGCATCAACCTGTTGCCGCACGCGATGGCCGAGCTCGCCCAGCTCGGCCTGCAGGACGAAATCGCTTCGCTCGGCGTGCGCACTGCCGAGCTCTGCTACTTCAACGCGCACGGCCAGCTGATCTGGCGCGAGCCGCGCGGGCTCGACGCGGGCTACCCGGTGCCGCAGGTGTCGGTGCATCGCGGGCGGCTCCAGCTCGCGCTGTTCGACGCCGCGAAACGGCGTCTTCCGCCGGGCGCGCTGCGCACCGGCTGTCACCTGGACTCGTTCGCGAACGAAGGGGCGAGCGCCGTGTGCGCGTCGTTCACGGATCGCGCGAGCGGTGCGATCTTCGAGGAGCACGCAGACCTGCTCGTGGCCGCGGACGGAATCCACTCGGCCGTGCGCCGGCAGCTCGACCCGGACGAGGGCCTGCCGCGCTGGGGTGGGAACATCCTGTGGCGCGCGACCAGCCGCGGTCTGCCGTTCCTGACCGGCCGCTCGATGATCATGGCCGGCTCGCGCGCGCGAAAGTTCGTGGCCTACCCGATCGACGCGCCGGGCGACGACGGTCTGTGCACGATCAACTGGATCGCCGAGCTCGACCGCTCCGAGGGCGCTCCCCCCGCGCGCGAGGACTGGAACAAGCGCGGCGCGATCTCCGAGTTCCTGCCGGCGTTCGCAGACTGGCGCTTCGGCTGGCTCGATGTGCCCGCGCTGATCCGCTCGGCGGAAGCGGTGTTCGAGTTTCCGATGGTCGACCGCGATCCGCTTTCGCGCTGGACTCATGGCCGCGCGACACTGCTCGGTGACGCCGCGCACCCGATGTACCCGATCGGCTCGAACGGCGCCTCGCAGGCCATCCTCGACGCGCGCGCGCTGGCCGACGCGCTCGCGCAGGAGGCGGGCGTCGACGCCGCGCTCGAGCGCTACGAATCCGCGCGCCGGCCGGCCACCGCGCAGGTCGTGCTCTCCAATCGCGAGCACGGCCCCGAGTGCGTGCTCGACCTGGCCGAGGAGCGCGCGCCCGCCGGCTTCGCGCGCGTCGACGACGTGTTCGCGCCCGGCGAGCTGGCCGAGATCGCCGCGCGCTACAAGCGCGTCGCCGGCTTCGCGCCGGAATCCGACCGCGCGCACGGCTCGAAGGGACTCAAGTTCGTCTCACCCGAGACCGACCTGGCCTAGCTGGACGCTCGGAGTCATATCGGCTAGCCCTTCCAAGCGCCGAGGGTTCTCGGCGCCGGAGCGTTTCGAGTTGAGACCTGTCGCCTTCACGATCGCCGTCTTCTGGTCGCTGCAGGCGGCGGTGTGCTTGGCACCGTCCTTCGAGACCGCGGCGACCGAGAGCCAAGCTCACGTCGGCGATTCCGAACGACATTCGCTCGACACCGCGGAGGTCGGGCAGCCGGAAGCCGAACAGGATCACGGGTCGCCGCACTCGCACGGATCGGCCCCCGATCACCATCAAGACCCCGATAGCGGCTGCGCTCAGCACTGCACTTCGCTGACTCAGACGATCACGGGGTCGCCGGGCAGCGTCCCTGATCCCGACCGCGTCTGCGTCGCGATCGTGCCGGCCTCGCCAGCCAGCGACCGTCCGACCACGCAGGTCCTTGCGCTCGCGATATTGGAGCTCGGGCGTCCACCTCCCGACTTGCTCGCTCGCAACTCGACACTCCGCATATAGCCAGCGCACCTCTGGCTCAGGCGCCGACCGCGTTCGCGGTCGGCTTCGCGTGTCTAGTCACGCGCGTGATCCGCCGCTCGGGGGTGCTCCATGGCTCAGCTTTCGATCCGCACACGTACGGTTCTCGCTGGCATTCTGTCGGTCGTATTCCCGCTCTCGAGCTACGCGGCCGATCCGGCTGTGCCCGAGACTGCGCTCACCGCGACCTCCGCTGCGATCGAGGCGCTCGGCGCCAATCCCGAACTAGCCGCCGCATCCGCGGCCATCGAAGGCGCGCGAGGTCGGCTGATCCAAGCGGGCCTTTGGAGCAACCCGGCGCTCCGACTCGCCGGACGCAGCGACGTACTGCTCGGCAACGAAGGCGAGTATACGCTGGGCGTCGACTTCGAGCAGCGCTTTCCGATCGCTGGCCGGCTCGCGCGAGCAAGGGATGCGGCGCGAGTGGATCTGGCGGTCGCGCTCGCAGAGTCGCGCGAGTTCGAGCGCGCGCTGATCGGCGACGTACAGCGAACGGTGTATGGGATTGCCGCACTCGATGAAGCGATCGCGAGCCGAGCGAGCGTGATTCGGACCGCGGCCGAGCTCGTCCAAGCGGCCACACGGCGGCGTCAGGCGGCCGAGGTCTCGGATGCGGATGTGAATCTGCTCGAGATCGAGCTCGCACGTTTCGAGCAGGAGAAGCGGCGGCTCGAGCTGGATCGGCGGGTCGAGGCCGTCCGCCTGAACCGTCTCCTGTATCGCGCCGTCGACGCGCCGGTGAGCGTCTCTTCGAGTCTCGTGTCGACAGCTTTCGATCCTTCGCAGGTGGGAGATCCTCTCGCGCGGCGTCCCGATCTCGTGCGCACGCGACTCGAGATCGATCGCGCGCGCGCCGAAACCCGGCTGGCCCGCGCAGAGACCTGGGAAGACTGGACCCTCGGCGTCGGCTACGAGAACGATCGTCAGGTCTTTCGCGACGAGCCGAAGCTCGATCCGATCGGTGTGAAGCAGGACGATTTCGTCGGCGTCTCCGTCGCTGTCCCGCTCCCGCTCTGGAACCGCAATCAAGGACGCCTCGTCACAGCGCGGGCCGACGAGCGTCGGTCACAGGCTCGGCTCGCGTCGCTCGAGCGCGCCGCCGAGGCCGAGGTCGAAGACGCGCGGCGGCGCGTCGAGGAGCTTTCGCGCGTCGCGCGCGAGTACGACGATTCGCTCGTGCCACGCTCGCAGCGAAACGTCGAGCTGCTCGAGCGGGGCTACCGGCAGGGCCTCGTCGGCATCACCACTTTGGTGCAGGCGGAGCAGCAGCTCGCGGACACGGTTCTCCGCCGGGCTGAGACGCTGGGCGAGTTGCGCCAGGCCGAGGTCGACCTCGAGACCGCCGCCGCGGCGAGTCCGCTTCTCCGCACGATCCCCGCTCCCGAGGAGAACCCCCCGTGATGACTCGCGCACTCCTGTTCTGCTTCGTCACTGCGCTGGTTGCGACGAGCGCCGCGCCCGCGAGCGGACATGAGGGGCACGACGACGCCCCAGGAACGTCGTCGGCCGCGCCTGGAGCCAGCTCGATCGTTCAGGTCGCGCGAGAGGCAAGCGCGAATCTCGGCCTGCGGCTCGTCGACGCCGAGATCCGTCCGATGGAGTCGACGCTTGCCGTGATCGGCGAGATCGCGCCGCTCCCGAATCGCGCCGGCGCCGTGACGAGTCGGATTGCCGGGCGCGTGACCTGGATCGGTGTCGCCGAGGGCGACAGTGTCCGGAAGGGCGACGCCCTCGTCGAAGTCGAGAGCCTTCAGCTTGGCGATCCGCCGCCGCGGACGCGCTACAGCGCGCCGCTCTCCGGTCGCGTCGTCGATCGTCACGTCGGGCCTGGAGACAGCGTCGAGCCGAACGCCCACCTGCTCGAGGTTGCTGATCTCGGCGAGGTGCTCGCGGTCGGACATCTCTTCGAGGGGCAGATCGGTCGCGTGAAGATCGGACAGAAGGCGCGGGTCCGCGTCCCGAGCTACCCGGACGCCGTCTTCGAGGGAGCCGTCGAGCGCATCGGGGGCGCCCTCGACACTGCGACCCGCTCGCTTCCCGTGTACGTCCATTTGCCCGGTGCGAATGACAAGCTCCTTCCGCGGATGCCGGCCGAGCTTTCCGTGGTCGTCGCGAGCAGAGACGCGGCGCTCGCGATCCCGAGGAGCGCCTTGCTCGGCGACTTTGGCAACGAGTTCGTGTTCGTCGAGCAAGACCCGGAGCGGGGTCTTTTCAAACGAACGCCCGTGGTTCGCGGCCTCGACGACGATCAGTACGTCGAGATTGTGGAGGGACTCCTGCCCGGCGATCGCGTCGTCACCGTCGGCAACTATTCGCTGCAGTTCCTGCCGCCGTACGAGGAGCCCGCGCCGAGCGACGAGCCCGCGCGGCACGATGACCCGGACTCTGCGGCTCGAGACGGCTCGGGTGTGAGCTGGCGCGCAGCGCTGATTGGCGGCGCGGCGTTGATCGCGGCGGGCATGGCTGCGGCGATGGTGGTTCGTCGGCGCGCGCTGCGCGGTCGAGTCTAGGTGATGCTCTCCCGGCTGATCGAGTTCTCGCTGCGAAACCGCCTCTTCGTCGTGGCGTTCGCGCTGGTCGTCGTCGTGTACGGCGGCTTTGCGCTTCGCAGCCTGCCTGTCGACGTCTTTCCGGACCTGAATCGCCCGCTGGTGAACGTGCTCACCGAGGCGCCCGGACTCGCGCCCGAGGAAGTCGAGACGCTCGTCACCCGCCGGCTCGAGACGGCGGTGAATGGAGTGCCCGGCGTGCGCCGCGTCCGCTCGAGCTCGGGCATCGGTCTCTCGATCCTGTACGTCGAGTTCGACTGGGGCACAGACATCTACCGCGCGCGCCAGCTCGTGCAGGAACGGCTCCAGCTCGCGGCCGAGCAGCTGCCCCAAGGCGTGTCGCCCGTGATGGGGCCGATCTCTTCGATCATGGGCGAGATCCTGTTGATCGGCGTGTCGAGCCGAGACGGCAAGACACCGCCGATGGAGCTGCGCTCGCTCGCGGACTGGATTCTGCGCCAGCGCCTGCTCACGATCGCTGGCGTCGCCCAAGTGATCCCGATCGGCGGCGGTGTGAAGCAGTACCAGGTGCAAGCGATTCCCGAGCGCATGGCGGTTCAACGCGTGACGCTCGGCGAAGTCGAGCAGGCGGCTGCAAGCGCGCAACAGAACAGCCCCGGAGGCTTCCTCGAGGATGAACATCGCGAGGCCCTCGTGCGCAATCTCGCGCGCACGGCATCGCTCGACGAGATCGCGTCGACGGTAGTCATCGCGCGTGACGGCGTGCCGGTATTGCTGCGCGACGTAGCCACGGTCGAGTTCGGGCGCCAGGTTTTGCGCGGCGACGCCGGCGTCGGCGGCGAGCCGGCCGTGATCGTCTCGGTCCAGAAGCAGCCGGGCGTGGACACACTGCGTCTCACCGAAGCCATCAAGACGGCGCTCGACGATCTGGGTGGTGAGCTGCCACCGGACGTGGAGCTCACGACCCTGTTCGAGCAGGCTCGCTTCATCGAAGCGTCGATCGAAAACGTCGAAGAGGCCCTCCGCGACGGCGCGATCATGGTGACGATCGTGCTGTTCCTCTTTCTTCTGAACTTCCGCACCACGCTCGTCACGCTGACCGCGATCCCGCTCTCCTTCGTCGTGACGGGAATCGTCTTCCAGATCGCCGGAATCTCGATCAACACGATGACACTCGGCGGAATGGCGGTCGCGATCGGGATGGTCGTCGACGACGCGATCGTCGACGTCGAGAACGTGTATCGGCGGCTGCGCGAGAACCGACACGCGAGCTCGCCTCGGCCGGCGCTGCGGGTGATCGCGGATGCCTCGGCGGAGGTCCGCAACTCGATCCTCTTCGCAACGTTGCTGGTGATCCTGGTCTTCATCCCGCTCTTCGGCCTGGCGGGCATCGAGGGGCGACTCTTCGCACCGATCGGCGTCGCGACGATCGTCTCGATGGCCGCCTCGTTCGTGGTCTCGCTGACGGTCATTCCGGCGCTGTGCTCGTACCTGCTCCCGGGTATGCGGCGAATGGCGGACGAGGAAGACGGCTGGCTCGTGCGCCAGCTCAAGGATCTCGACCGGCGCTTGGTGCTCGGGCCGGCGCTGCGCCACCCGTGGATCGTACTCGGCGCTGCGGCGCTGCTCGTGGTTGGCTCGTTCTCCCTTTACCCGATCATGGGCAAGGAGTTCCTGCCCGAGTTCAACGAGGGCACGGCGACCGTCAACGTGCTCGTCGCGCCCGGAACCTCACTCTCCGAGTCGAACCGGATCGGCACGATCGCCGAGCGTCTCCTGCTCTCGGTTCCCGAAGTCGCCTCGACCGGGCGGCGCACGGGACGCGCGGAACTCGACGAGCATGCCGAAGGCGTCCACTACAGCGAGATCGACGTCGACTTCAAGCCGTCGGAGCGCTCGCGCGCGGAGATTCTCGGCGAGATCCGCGGAAAGCTCGGGCAGATCCCCGGCATCGCCCTGAGCGTGGGCCAGCCCATTTCGCATCGGTTGGATCACTTGCTCTCGGGCGTGCGAGCGCAGGTCGCCGTGAAGCTCTTCGGTCCCGATCTCGGCGTGCTGCGCGCGAAGGCCGTGGAGATCCAGTCGGTCCTCGCGGGCGTATCGGGGGTCGTCGACCTGCAGACCGAGAAGCAGGTCCTGATTCCACAGCTCGCGATCTCGGTGCGGCGAGATCGAGCGCGGCTCTACGGCCTGCGGCCGGGCGACGTTACCGAGCAGCTCGAGACAGCGCTCAACGGCCGCGTGGTCGGCCAGGTGCTCGACGGCGAGCGTACCTACGACGTCTTCGTTCGCTACGGCGACGCCGCGCGTCGCGATGCCGACGCGATCCGCAGCGCGCTCATCGACGCCGGCGACGGCCGCAAAATCCCGATCTCTCTGGTCGCGGACGTCCGCGAGGGCCTGGGCCCCAACATCATCCAGCGCGAGAACGTGCGCCGCCGCATCGTCGTCTCGTCGAACGTGTCGGGGCGCGACCTCGGCTCGACGGTCGCAGACATGCAGCGCGCGGTGTCGGGGATCGCACTGCCCGCGGGCTACACGGTCAGCTTCGAGGGGCAGTTCCAGAGCCAGCAAGAGGCGTCGCGGCTGATCGCGGTGCTCGGCATCTTCACGCTCGCGACGATGTTCCTCGTGCTCTACGCACACTTTCGAAGCGCCGCGATCGTCGCGCAGATCCTGCTGAACATTCCGCTCGCCTTCGTGGGCGGTCTCGTTCTTACCTGGCTCCTGGTCGGCACCGTCTCGATCGCGACGCTCGTCGGCTTGGTCACGCTCGCGGGAATCGCATCGCGCAACACGATCATGATGATCTCGCACTACCTGCATCTCATGGAGCACGAGGGCGAACGCTTCGACGCGCACATGATCGTGCGCGGCTCGCTCGAGCGACTCGTGCCGGTCACGATGACCGCGCTCACCGCCGGGCTCGCGCTCGTGCCGCTCGTCCTGGCTTCGGGAGAGCCTGGGAAGGAAATCTTGTTCCCGGTCGCCGTCGTGATCCTCGGCGGTCTCGTGAGCTCGACCTTCCTCGACATGGCCGTGACCCCGGCCGTCTTTTTTCGCTTCGGCCGTCGCGCCGCGGAGCAGTCGCTCGCGCGCCACGGCAGCGATCCGCTTTCGACGCCCGAGCCTTCCTCCGTCGCAGGGCGCGGCGGCGAGTAGGCAAGGACTCGACAGGAGAACCCGCATGCGTCTCGACATCACGATTCCGGTCATCTGTCTCGCGCTGGCGATCGCGCCAGCTGCTCTCGCGCAGCACGACCACGGCGCTGGTCACGACGGTCACGCCGGGATGGCCGGAAGCGCGGAGCCGGCGCAATTCGTCTCCGCATGGACGGAGTTGAAGTCCGTTCGCGACGCGATCGCCAAGCTCATCGAGACCGGCAAGCTCGCCGAGGTCCACAACCAAGCAGAGCGGCTCGCGCCCTTGGGCGAGGCGCTCAAGGCCGGCACCAAGGATCTGTCGGGCGAAAAGCGCGTCCGCCTCGAGGCCACGCTTCGGCAGTTGGCGGAGCTCGGAAAGTCACTGGACAAGGCGGGCGATGCGGGCGATTCCGCGGCGACGAGCCGCGAGCTCAAGCGGCTGGACGGGGTGATTGCGCTGATTCAGGCGCAGTATCCGGTCGACCTGCTGCCGACGGTGCCAGCGCCCCGAGCGAAGCCCGCAGAGCATGGCTCGCACGCGCACACGGTCCGGCCGCTCGCCGCGGTCGACGACGCACCGAAGGCGACGCTCGTCGTCAAATCCGCGGAATTCAAGTTCGAGCCGAAACTGCTTGCGATGACGGCGGGAGTGCCGACGCGAATCGAGCTCGACAACGAGGGTGCGATCGACCACGCGCTGATCGTCGCGGCGCCTGACGGAAAGGGCGACTGGATCCACCTGCACGCGATGGCGAAGGCCAGCGACAGCGGCACGTTCAAGATCGACCAACCCGGAACCTATCCAGTGCTGTGCACGATCGCGGGACACACGGAGGCCGGGATGGTGGGCGAGCTCGTGGTGAGGTGAGCCGATGAACGAGTGACTGGCCGAGCGACGCGCGATCAGCCGGGCTGGCGGCGCAGCGGCCAGAGCAGTTGCCCGATGTAGCCCGACGGCAGCGCGCGGTCGCGAAGGCCGACTTCGCCCGCCCCCGGGCTGCTCGGCCTCGCCGATCGGCGAGCACCGCCTGCGTTTGCGCAACCGCCAAGGCGCGCCAGCAGTCCGCAAGCTGCGCCGCGAGCCAGCCCGGTCCCTCGACGCAGAAATCGATCGCCGCGCTCGACAGCACCCGTTGGATCGCGTGGTCAGCATGCGACGTGTTGTCGGCTGCCTGTCCGCGGAACATGCCGAGACCGATTCCGAGGATCGCGCTGCCGCGCCAATGCTCGACGTCGGCTCGGGAGCGATTCATGAGGGGCTCGTCGCGCCCCGCGCTGAATCGACTCTTTGGAGCGAAGCTGCCGCCGATTCGAGGCGGTCCGGTCACCCTTCCTTCGGGTCGCCCGTAGTCCTGTTGGATCGACCAACCCCAAAGGAAATCCGACATGCGAACTCTCGCCGCAATCGCGCTCGGGCTGATGCTTGCAATGGGCGCCTCGGGCGCCCTCGCCGAAGACGACATGCCCATGCCGCCCACCCCTGCGCCCGACGCAGCCGGCCAGAACATGGCGACACCGGAAATGGCTGCCGGGATGCAGGCGATGAGGGACCATTCGAAGATGATGGACGGAATCACGGACCCAAAGAAGCTCGACACCGAGATGAAGAAGCACATGCGCATGATGGACGACATGATGGAGTCGATGATGATGGGCCACGGAGCAGCGACGACTGCCGCGCCGTCCCCCACCGCTCCGATGGGCAAGATGCCGATGGGCAAGATGCACTAGCCGTGAGCGATGCTTTCCGAGACTGGAGTCGCCGCCGGTTTCTGCGGACGACCGCCGGTCTGGCCTTGCTCGGAGGGTTGGAGCGGCTGCTGCCCGCTTACGCTCGCGCGAGCGCCTTGGGAGTGAAAGCCGCGGCATCATCCAACGCCGTTCGAGAGATCGACCTGCGAATCCATCGCCAGGCGATCGCAATCGGCGGCAGGGAGGGCTCGGTCACCAGCATCAATGGAGTGCTGCCCGGACCGCTGGTGCGCATGCGCGAGGGGGACGCCGTCACGCTGCGCGTCACCAACGAACTCGAGGAAGACAGCTCCATCCACTGGCACGGTCTGCTCGTTCCCGCGGCGATGGACGGTGTCCCGAAGGTGAGCTTCCCGGGGATTCGCCCCGGGGAGACCTTCACTTATCAGTTCACGGTCAAACAGAACGGGACGTACTGGTACCACAGTCACTCCGGACTCCAGGAACAGACGGGGGTTTACGGTCCGATCATCATCGATCCAGTGCAGACCGATCCGGTCCAGTACGACCGCGACTACGTCGTGCTGCTCTCGGATTGGACGTTCGAAGATCCCTACGCCGTTCTCCACGACCTGAAGAGCCGACCGGGCTACTTCAACTTCCAACGTCAAACGCTCCTCGATTTGCCCGCGGAGATCTCGGACAAGGGTTGGGGCGCCGCATTCGCCGATCGCTTGGCGTGGGCCAAGATGCGAATGGATCCGACCGACTTCGCCGATGTCTCGGGTGCGACCTACACCTACCTGATGAACGGGCTTCCCAGCGAGTCGAATTGGACCGCACTCTTCCGGCCCGGTGAACGCGTGCGGCTGCGCTTCATCAACGGCTCCGCGATGAGCTATTTCGACGTGCGCATTCCCGACCTTCCGATGACCGTGGTTCAGGCGGACGGACAGAACGTCGCGCCGGTCCGCGTGGACGAGTTCCGAATCGCGGTCGCAGAAACGTACGACGTGATCGTCGAGCCGACGGAGGACCGCGCCTACACGATCTTCGCGGAGTCACTCGATCGCAGTGGCTATGCGCGCGGAACCCTCGCGCCGCGGACAGGGGTCGAGGCACCGATACCCGAACGGCGTCCCCGATCGCTGCGAACGATGGCGGACATGGGGATGGGCATGGACATGCAGAAGGGCATGGACATGGAGAAGGGCATGGAGATGGGCGCGGGCGGCGAAGCGACGACCGCTGGAATGGACGGGATGGAGGGCATGGAGATGCCCGCGGAGAGCAGCCCGGAAGCGGCGATCGCCGCGAAGCCGCAACCACACGGCCCTGATTCTCACGGACGCGGAAACTCGATCGTCCCGATGGAGCTGCGCAGCCGCCTGAGCGAGCCCGGTGACGGGCTCGACGGAAACGGCAGGCGGGTACTGGTGTACACGGACCTTCGCGGTCTCACGCCCAGCGACGACCAACGCGCCGCAGACCGGGAGATCGAGCTCCACCTCACGGGCAACATGGAGCGGTACATGTGGTCATTCGACGGTGTGAAGTACTCGGAGGTCAAGGGTCCGATCCCGTTCCGACTCGGCGAGCGCCTGCGACTCGTACTCGTGAACGACACGATGATGGAGCACCCCATTCACCTGCACGGCATGTGGATGGTTCTCGAGAACGGCGCCGGAGAGTATCTACCGCGCAAGCACACCCTGAACATCAAGCCTGCCGAGCGGCTCTCGTGTCTCGTCGCAGTCGACGCGCCGGGGAAATGGGCTTTCCACTGCCATCTCCTGCTCCACATGGATATGGGGATGTTTCGCGTCGTGTCCGTCACTTGACTGGACTCCTGTCGACTGTCACGTGCGTGGCGATTCTCGCATTCGCAAGCTCCGCGCGCGCGGAGGGGTTCGAAGACATCTTCTACAGCCTGCAGATCGATCAACTCGAGCAACGCTGGGGAAGTGATGACGCGAATCGCCTGCACTGGGATCTCGAGGGCTGGGTCGGCGGGGACACGAACCGCGTCTGGTTCCGTTCGGAGGGCGACAAGAACACGAGCGGCCCGTCGGGAAGCGACGTCGAGGTGCAGCTCCTCTACAGCCGTCACCTGTACGCCTTCTGGGATTTTCAGATCGGAGTCGCGCGAGAGGAAACCTTCGGAGCCGGGCCGGACAACCAGCGCACGAGGGCCGTGATCGGCTTCGATGGCCTGGCGCCGTACTGGTTCGAGCTCGAGCCTTTGCTTCTGATCGACGACGGCGGCGACGTCTCGGCGCGCGTGACGGCGACGTTGGATCAGTTCATCACGCAGCGGCTGATCGCTCAGCCGCGCTTCGAGATCAATGCGGCGACGAAGAGCGCCAAGGACTTCGGGATCGAGAGCGGCGTCAACAACGTCGAGCTCGGTCTGCGCCTGCGCTACGAGCTGCGACGCGAATTCGCCCCCTACGTGGGACTGAGTTGGATCCGGAAGCTCGGGGAGACGGCGGAGCTCGCACGCGACCAAGGAGAGGACGACAGCGATCTCTCGTTCGTGCTCGGGGTGAGGATGTGGTTCTGAGCGCGTGCACCAGCGATTCGGGGAAAGGCAGGATTCGGGGGTTCGCGGCGCTCGCCGTTGCGGGAGCTTGCTTGGCGATTGCGGTGGTCGCGTGCAGCACCGACGCTCCGCCTGCGGCGAGCTCCGAACTCGTGGTCTTCGACGCCGAGCTCGGAGAGCGTCCGTGGCCGAATGAGCAGGAAGCGACGCGGTCGATCGCGCAGGCGATCACCGAGAAGCTCGTGTCCTCCCACGAGCCTGGGCGACCCGCGAGGCGAGACGCGCACCCGAAGGCTCACGGTTGCGTGCGCGCAACCTTCGAGGTCGCCGAGTCCCTCCCGCGGAAGTTCGCGCAAGGCGTGTTCCAGCCGGGCTTTCGCTACTCCTCGTGGATCCGTTTTTCAAACGGCGCATCAGACCCTGATCGCACAGACGGCGAGGGCGATGCGCGCGGCATGGCGGTCAAGCTGATGGGCGTGTCTGGGCAGAAGCTCGTTGCCGACGAGCAGGCTACGCAGGACTTCATTCTCATCAACCATCCGGTGTTCTTCGTCGACGACCCGCAGCGGTATGCCGCTTTCTTCCAGAGGCTGAACAGCTCGAACCCGCTGGCGCGCTTGCTGGCCCCGCTCGCGCTCGGGATTCGGGGCATGCTCATCGCGCGCGAGATCGGTGCTTCGCGAATCGCGAACCCGCTCTTCGAACGTTACTTCACGATGGTGCCCTATCGTCTCGGTGACGACCCGTCGAAACAGGCCGTAAAGTACTCGGCGCGGCCGTGCATCGCGCGTGATATCGACCCGGACGAGGCGGCCATGCAGGACCCCGGCTACCTGCGCAAGGCCATGCGTGCAGAGCTCGAGCAGGGCGATGCATGCTTCGAGTTTCTGGTGCAGCCGCGGACGAGCACGTCGATGAGCGTCGAGGACTCGATGATCGAGTGGAGAGAAACCGAGGCGCCCTTCCACAAGGTGGCGACCATCGCGATTCCGAAACAGACGTTCGACCTGCCAGCGCAGGACGAGTTCTGCGAAAACCTCTCCTTCTCGCCGTGGCACGCGCGGACCGACCAGCGCCCCCTCGGAGTCGTGAACCGCGTGCGGAAGGTCGTCTACGACACGATCAGCGGCGTTCGACACAAACGCAACGGTGTACAACGGCTTGAGCCAAAGGGTGATGAATCGTTCTGACTCACAGCGCTCGCAGAGCGAGTTTGTGCTCGGGCGAGTAGCGATGTCGATCTCGCCTTTCGCCGGCAAATCCCCGCCGACGGAGATGTTGGTGGACCTGGCTCGGCTAGAGCGCGAGTACTTCGCGCGCGAGCCGGACCTGGAGAACCCCGTCCAGCAGGTCAGCTTCGGCACGAGCGGGCACCGCGGGTCGCCCTTGCGGGGGTCGTTCAGCGAAGGGCACGTCCTGGCGATCACTCAGGCCATCTGCGACTACCGGCGCAGCCAGCACATCGACGGGCCGCTCTTCATGGGCAAGGACACGCACGCCCTCTCGAGGCTGGCACACTGCACGGCCCTCGAGGTCCTGGCGGCCAACGGCGTGGAGACCGTGATCCAGCAGGATGGCGGAGTGACTCCGACGCCGGTGATCTCGCGGGCCATTCTCGTGTACAACCGGGGCCGCGCGGTGCACCCCGCCGACGGGATCGTCGTCACTCCCTCCCACAACCCGCCGGAAGATGGCGGCTTCAAGTACAACCCGCCCCATGGCGGCCCCGCGGACGCCGAGGTGACCTCGTCGGTCCAGGATCGCGCCAACGAGCATCTGCGACGCCGCAACGCCAGCGTGAAGCGGCTTCCGCTCGAGAGTGCAATGCAGGCGGCGACGACGCACTCGCAAGATTTCGTCCTGCCCTACGTGAACGACCTCCGGAATGTCGTCGACATGGAGGCGATCCGCGGCGTCGGCCTCGCGCTCGGCGTCGACCCACTCGGAGGCGCCGCGGTGCACTACTGGGAGCCGATCAACAGCGTCTACAAGCTCGACATCGCGGTCGTGAACACCACGATCGACGAGACCTTCGGGTTCATGACCGTCGATCACGACGGCGTGATCCGCATGGACTGCTCGAGCCCCTACGCGATGGCGCGCCTCGTCGGACTCAAGGACCGGTATCGCGTGGCGTTCGCGAACGACCCGGACGCGGACCGGCACGGAATCGTCACGCCCTCCACCGGACTGATGAATCCGAATCACTATCTGGCGGTTGGGATCCGCTATTTGCTCACGCATCGGCCGCGCTGGCCCGCGCAAGCGGTCATCGGCAAGACGGTGGTCAGCAGTGGCATGATCGATCTCGTGGTGAACAAGCTCGGCCGGCGCTTGCTCGAGGTGCCCGTGGGCTTCAAGTGGTTCGCGCCTGAACTCTTCGACGGCTCGTGCTGCTTTGGCGGAGAGGAGAGCGCCGGTGCGAGCTTCCTGCGGCACGACGGAACCGTTTGGACGACCGACAAGGACGGTCTGATCATGAACCTTCTCGCCGCCGAGATCACCGCTCGCACCGGTCGCGACCCGGGCGAGCACTACCGCGAGCTCGAGGCGGAGTTCGGCTCTCCCTGCTACGCGCGGATCGACGCGCCCGCGACGGCCGAGCAGAAGTCGCGCCTCGCCAAGCTCTCGTCCGACGCCGTAGCCGCGTCGACGCTCGCGGGCGAGCCGATCGTGGCCAAGCTCACCGAGGCGCCCGGGAACAAAGCGCCGATCGGCGGCCTCAAGGTCGCGACGGCGAGCGGTTGGTTCGCGGCCCGGCCGTCGGGTACGGAGAGCCTGTACAAGATCTACGCGGAGAGCTTCAGGAGTCGCGCTCACCTCGATGCCATCCTGAGTGAAGCGCAGGAGATCGTTGACGCGGCGCTGGCCGAAAATCCGGGGGCCGCTCGGTGAATCACGCTGCTCGATTCCACACTCAGCGCCAAGTCGCCCCGGTCGACGCGATCCGAACAGCGATGCTCGGCAGGTCGGCATTGTCTCTCGACACGAACTCCCGGAGGCTCGGTTGCGAGCGGGGCTCTCGCCGAGTAAGAGCCTCCCGATCCGATCTTGCGCGATTCGTCGGAGTGCGTCGATCTTGATGGATGCGACGACTGCATCGGGTGAGCTGGCGAAGATCGACGCCTGCTGGCGCGCCGCGAACTACCTCTCCGTCGGCCAAATCTACCTTCGCGACAATCCCTTGCTGCGCGAGCCCCTTCGGCGCGAGCACATCAAGTCTCGCCTGCTGGGTCATTGGGGGACGACACCGGGACTGAACTTCATCTACGCGCATCTGAACCGCATCATCCGGAAGCACGATCTCGACATGATCTACGTGTTCGGGCCCGGCCACGGCGGCCCGGCCGCGGTCGCGAACGCCTGGCTCGAGCAAACCTACTCCGAGGTGTACCCGCAGGTGTCGCTCGATGAGCGCGGGATGAAGCGCCTGTTCGCGCAGTTCTCGTTCCCGGGCGGGGTGCCGAGCCATGTCGCGCCCGAGACCCCGGGTTCGATCCATGAGGGCGGCGAGCTGGGCTACGCGCTCTCGCACGCCTACGGCGCGGTGTTCGACAATCGCGAGCTCGTCGCGGCTTGCGTGATCGGCGACGGTGAAGCGGAGACGGGACCGCTCGCGACGAGCTGGCACTCGAACAAGTTCCTGAACCCGGCCCGCGATGGTGTCGTGCTGCCGATCCTGCATCTCAATGGCTACAAGATCGCGGGGCCGAGCGTGCTCGCACGCATCCCGCGGCGCGAGCTCGAGGCTCTGTTGCGCGGCTACGGACACGAGCCGTACTTCGTGGAAGGGTCCGACCCCGCAACCATGCATGTAAAGATGGCGGCGACCCTCGACGAGATCGTCGCGGCGCTGCAGCGGATCCGCCAGAAGGCGCGCGCCGGCGGCGCTCCGACGCGCCCGGCGTGGCCGATGATCGTGTTGCGCACTCCCAAGGGATGGACCGGCCCCAAGCTGGTGGACGGGGTCGCGGTCGAAGGCACCTTTCGCGCGCACCAAGTTCCGATGGGCGGCATGGACCAGCCCGAGCACGTGCGGCTCCTCGAGGCTTGGATGAAGAGCTACCGGCCGGAGCAGCTCTTCGACGCGCAGGGTCGCCCGAGCGAGGAGATCCTCGAGCTCGCGCCGAAGGGCCCACGCCGGATGAGCGCGAATCCGAATGCAAACGGTGGCCTTTTGCTTCGCGAGCTCGAGATGCCCGACTTCCGGCGGTACGCCGTGCCGCTCGCGAGTCGGGGCGCTGTTCGCGCAGAAGCCACGCGCATCCAGGGTGAGTTGATCCGCGATGTGCTCGAGCGCAATCCGACGAACTTCCGAGTCTTCAGCCCCGACGAGACCACCTCGAACCGCTGGAACGCGGTGTTCGAGGTGACCGATCGCGCATCGATGGCGGAGATCCTCGCGAGCGACGATCACGTCTCACCGGACGGGCGCGTGATGGAGATGCTCAGCGAGCACCAGTGTCAGGGATGGCTGGAGGGCTATCTCCTCACCGGGCGGCACGGCTTCTTCTCCTGCTACGAGGCGTTCATCCACATCGTCGACTCGATGTTCAACCAGCACGCGAAGTGGCTGAAGACGACGCGGGCCATCCCGTGGCGGCGGCCGATCGCGTCGCTGAACTACCTGCTCACGTCGCACGTCTGGCGTCAGGACCACAACGGCTTCACCCACCAGGACCCGGGCTTCATCGACCTCGTGGTGAACAAGAAGGCCGAGGTCATTCGCATCTACCTGCCACCCGACGCCAATACGCTTCTCTCCGTGACCGACCACTGCTTGCGCAGCAAGAACTACGTGAACGTGATCGTCGCGGGGAAGCAGCCGGAGCTTCAGTGGCTCTCGATGGACGAAGCGGTCGAGCACTGCGCCGCGGGCGTCGGGATCTGGCACTGGGCGAGCAGCGATTCGGGCTCTGAGCCGGACGTGGTGCTGGCGTGCTGCGGTGACGTACCGACGCTCGAGACGCTGGCGGCCGTCGATCTGCTGCGGACGCTCGCGCCGGATCTCAAAGTGCGCGTCGTCAACGTCGTCGATCTCATGCGCCTGCAACCCACGAGCGAACACCCGCACGGGCTCAGCGATCCGGACTTCGATGCGCTGTTCACAAAGAACAAGCCGATCATCTTCGCGTTCCACGGCTACCCGTGGCTCATCCACCGCCTCACGTACCGGCGCACGAATCACGGAAACCTGCACGTCCGCGGCTACAAGGAGGAGGGGACGACGACCACGCCGTTCGACATGACGGTGCTGAACGATCTCGATCGCTTCCACCGCGTCATCGACGTGTGCGATCGCGTCCCCGAGCTCGGGCCACGCGCTTCGGAGATTCGGCAGGCGATGCAGGAGAAGCTCGTCGAACACCACGAGTACATCGTTGAGCACGGTGACGACATGCCCGAGGTCAGGGACTGGAAGTGGAGCGGTTGAGGCGGATTCTCGTCTTCAACTTCGGGTCAAGCACACTCAAGTGGGCCGTGCTCGATGCGGCCGACGAGTCCACTCTGCTCAGCGGATCCGAACCGTCGCGCGAGGACTCAGCGGAGCCCATCCGCGCGGTTCTCGATCGTGTCGGCGACGTCGATGCCGTTGGACACCGCATCGTCCACGGCGGAGTGCTGTTCCGGGAGACCGTTCTCGTTGACTTCCATGTCCGCGCGGGTCTCGAGTCGCTCGTGGAGCTGGATCCGCTTCACATGCGTCGTGCGCTTGCCGCCGTCGACGCGATTCGCGCGCGGTTTCCGTCGCTGCCGCAGTTCGCCGCCTTCGATACTGCGTTTCACGCGACCATTCCCGAGCCGTCGGCGGGATACGGGTTGCCGTTCGAGTGGACGGAGCGCTTTGGGCTGCGGCGCTTCGGCTTCCACGGCCTCAGCGTCGCGCATGCCAGCAATCGCGCGCGCGAGATGATCGGGCGGACACCGCCGCGCCTCGTCGTGTGCCACCTGGGCAGCGGGTGCTCTGTCACGGCGGTGAAGGACGGGCGCTCGATCGACACGACCATGGGCTTCACGCCTCTCGAGGGCCTCATGATGGGGACGCGCTCAGGTTCGGTGGACCCTGGGTTGCTGCTCCATCTACAGTTGAGTCACGGACTCGACGCTGCGGTACTGTGGAAGACACTCAACGAGAAGTCGGGATTGCTCGGTGTGTCCGGTGTATCCGGCGATCTCCGCGAGGTACTGGCCGCGGCGGACGCGGGGTCGGCGCGGGCCGCGCTCGCCTATGAGCGCTTCATTCTGTTCGCGAAGCGCGCGATCGGCTCGATGACGGCTGTGCTCGCCGGACTGGACGCGCTCGTGTTCACCGGGGGCATCGGTGAAAACAGCTCGCGCGTCCGGAGCGACCTCGTCTCGTCCCTGAGCTTCGCAGGCGCCCAGCTCGACGAAGAAGCCAACGGGGCAGCGAAACCCGACGTAGGTATCGCGGGACGCGGCTCCGCCGTCGGCATCCTCGTGGTCCGCGCACGCGAGGACCTGGCGATCCTTCGTGAGATAGTTCGGACCCGCGCGCGCGCCGTCTAGGGCGTCACGCACGCGGCATTCCGCGACGCACAGTCGGTCGGAGGTGCGCCTCGCTGTTGCTCGATGTCCCGCTGCAGGAAGTAGTTCAGTACGGTGCGCAAAACGACGATCGCCGCCAGCTGACCAATCTCGTTCCACGAAGGCGCGGCGGCGGTCCGAAGTACATCCGCGGCGATCTCGAACTCGAGTGCAAGAACCAACCACCCGCCGAGGTCCCGCTGGACCTGGCCTCGGAGATCGGGACGACGTTGCACGAACACGCGGACGACGCCGGCGACCGCCTGCGCCACGGCAGCGGCCACCAAGAGAGCAGCCGCGATCTCGATCGCTCCCGACACGTACAGCGTTGTCGCGGACACGATCTCAGGCAAGGCCGCCTCGGGCGTCGTGAGACTTCAACGACCCGGTTCGACCACGACTCGCCGCACGACGAGTCTCAACCCTTGGCCATCTTCCGACAGGAGTCCGCACACGCGCGAATGGCCCGGGAGCACTTCTTCAGTTGCTCGTCGTCGCCAACGCGATCGCAAGAGTCGGCGCAGCGATCGCAGACTTCGGCGCATGCGCCACAAATGGTCTTGTGGACGGCGGAGCCGCGCAGCATGAAATTCGCGCTGGTCTGGCAGATCTCGGCGCAATCGCTCAGCAGCCGGATGTGCTCGGGAGCGGCATGGCGGCCGCCTTTCTCGAGGCAGTACGCCGCCGTTTCCACGCAGATCCGATGACACTTCTCGCATTCATCGATGCAAGCATGCATGTCGTGGTCGCTCATGGTCATCGGGCCCGTCGGGGTCGGTGATGCGGGTCGGTCGCTCTGCCCGTAGGCTTCGCGCGCGCCGCCGAAGGCGAGGGCTGCTCCGGCCGCGCTCGCCACGAAAAGGAGCGCCTCGCGCCTGGTCGTATCCACGGTCATGGTTTTGTCTCCTCGTTTGAGTTGATCAAGCTCGATCGCGAGCACTACGAGAGCTCGAGTACCCGGTTCTCGCTACCGAACGCATTCGGCACGCAGTCGACACTTTCGGACTCCGAGGCGCCTGCCGCCTTCGCACACCACTCGCCGTCGACGACGAACTTGTATTCGTAGCGGCCCGGCTTGAGCTTGACCGACGCCGACCAAGTGCCGGTCGGATCCTTCCGCATCGGGAGCGCGTCGGCGCTCCAGTCGTTGAAGCTCCCGGCAAGGAAAGCGGATCGGGCCTCCGGTGCTCGAAGGGAGAACGCCACGCTGCGTACGGTGTCTCTCGATCGTGACATGGCTCTTCCTCTTCTGGTGACGCGAGCGCTCAGGGCGTCCGAGCGGTAGATACGGGGTGAGTGGCGAGAAAGTGACGCGAGAAATCGACTCGAGCCCTGCTCAGCTGCCAGCGACAGCGCGTCTCAACGCGGGGTACGGCTGCCCAGCGCCGCGACGGCCTGCGACAGCACGACGAGAGAGCCAGGCCGAGTAGGGGAAGTGACGCGCGCGCTCCGGCGGCCGAGGAGCGCGGTCAGCACGCGCGAGATCCGGTCGGCGGTGCCGAGATCGCTCCAGCCGCACGGCGGCACGGCGATGACGCCGAGCCGCTGCGGGACGCGCTCGAGCACGGCGCGCGAGAAGTCGGTTGGAGTCAACTTCGCGTAGACGGTCGCCAGCGCTGCATTTCCGATCCCGACGCATTCGCTTTCGAGCGTGCACAGTAGACCCGGCTCCGAGAGCTCGAACGCCTCGATCAGGCTGGAGACTCGAGAGGCAAAGAGAAAGCTCGACCAGAGCGCGCCGCGCGCGAAGAGCCGGGCCGTCGTCTTGGCCGGCGGCTTCTCGACGAAGAGATCGATCGCGCGTGTGTCGCCGCGCAGCGCGGGACCCGGCACGATCCACCCGTACTGCGAATCTGGCGAGTCGGGCGTGATGCCGAGAAGAACGATCCGTGCGGGGTCGTCGCGGACGACGCGGAGTGCCGTGCGAAACGACTCGCGGAGCGTCGCCTCGTCGTCGACGTGGTGATCCGAAGGCAGCACGAGCACACGAGCCCCGGGATCGTCGCGACGAATACGGAGCGCTGGCAGGAGGATGCCGGGCGCGGTGCCGCGGCTCTCCGGCTGGATGACCACGTTCTCGAGCGGCAGATCGCCGAGCTCGTCGCGCCAGAAGGGGCGATGCGCCTCGGAGACGACGACGACGATACGATCGCGGGGCACCAGCGCCGCAGCGCGCTCGATCGTCTGCCGCAGCAGCGACGGTCCGCCCGAGAGTGAGCAGAATTGCTTTGGCACGGTGACACCCGATGGCGTCGTCGTGAGGTGCCGCAGCCGACTTCCCTCTCCACCGGCGAGGACGATCACCCACGTCGCATTCGCCGACCGGACCTCCAGCACGCGATTCGTCGCGCCGAAGCCGTCGGGTACGCAGTCGTCGCCATCGACCACGAGCTTGTATTCCTTGCGACCAGGACGGAGCCGGACCGAGACCGACCAGTTGCCTTCCGCATCCCCGTGCATCGGTGCCGCGTGCGAGCTCCAGCCGTTGAAGGTTCCAGAGAGGGAAACGGCCTGCGCGCCGCTCGCGCGATAGGCGAACGCCACCTCGCGCGAGACGTCCTTTGGAGTAGTGGGCATCCGCTCGTCTGTACGGGCCGCGCAGGCAAACGGTGACCGGGGGCCTGGGGATGCTCGTAGAAGCCGCCCTCGACGCGGATGGGATCGTGTCCGCGAACGGTTGTCACCGCTTGCCCTTCCGCTGAGTAGTCATGAAGCGTGAGGCCCGGGGGTGCCGAGGCCGGGACCGTGGGGTCTAGTGATCAAGGAGGCGAACGTGAAGAGAACCGATCGAATCTGCCTTGCGCTGCGGCGGGCGGCCGGGGTGCTACTCGTGACAGGTCTGGCGCTGAGCGGGACGTTGCTTGCTACCGCCGAGGACGACATGCCGATGAATCCCCCCGCCGGCTCCGGGACGGGGACGGGCCAGCCAGGGCCGGGCATGCCGGGGATGGGCGGTGGTGGCCAGGCCCCGGCCGCCACGATCGACAACGCGGAGATGCAGCGGCGCGTGGGCGAGCTGCGTCATCACTTGCAGATGATGGATGGCATCCAGAGCCAGGATACGAAGAAGCTCCTGGGCGAGATGCTGAAGCACATGCGAATGATGGACGAGATGATGGCCCAGATCGTCACGGCACAAGGTTCATCGGCGGGAGCACCCGGAACCACGGTAGCTCCGCCGATGGGCGGTCACATGTAGTTCTCATGGTGCTTCGGCGGCGCGCTCCGTGCAGCGAGACACTCGATCGCCGGCACTCGGCGCCTCTCTTGGCGTGCGTCAGTGTCGAAGGCTGGATGCTCGTCGTCTCCGAGGAGGTCGGTCGGTGCGCAGACACGGCCGCCGGGTGGAGGTAAGCCATGTGAGCGAAGAACACACACGGAGGCAACGAATGGAAGGCAGACCGATCGATTTCTCGCGTCACTCTCTCGATTCCGTCCCTGTCCCGTCGGAGCGAAGGAAGTCCATGAAGACACGGATCACCATCGCAGCGGCAGCCAGCGTGGCGGCAGGAATGCTCTTCGTCCAAGCGTGCTCCAGCGGCGCAAAGGCTGGCCCAAACGGAGGTGACCTGGTGGAGTTGAACGATGGCAAAACCAGCGCGGAAGTGCTGGCCAATGCCGATACCGGCGAGGTCATGGTCCATACCTGGGACAATGACCTGGAGTCAGCTCGCCCCGTCGAAGCCAAGCCGATGACGATGGGAGCGGACGGGAAGCAACTTCAATTGGAGCCGCACCCGTTGGCCAGCGATCCGCCTGGCTATTGCAGCCGATTTTACGGGCGCGCGGATTGGCTGCGCGGCGGGAGCGTTCGTCATGGATGGCTAGGCCACGCTGGCGCTGAAACCGGACGTCAGGAGTTTGCGTTGAGCCGCGCGTGGCAGGCGGGAAAGGGCCATGGCTCAATGTGGTCCGAAATGGGCGGTCATCGCCCCGGAATGGGTCAAGGCGGCCCCGGAGGAATGCGTCACGAATGACCTTCGAACAGGCCACAGCCCAGTAGTCCGATAGAGGGAATGCCGAGTGAGTCGCCAGAGCAAGCCCGAGCGGTGTTTCTCGCGCGTCACTACGATCGGCCCATGGTTGATCCCTCAGTCGTACGGCGAAGTCCAGCCGGGCTCGCCTGGCGCGTCTGACCTGAGTGGCGATTCTCGG
>JANNLG010000007.1:0-26225 GCA_031396695.1 Deltaproteobacteria bacterium | reverse complement strand
GCGGAGCGCGCGCTCCACGGCCGTGGCCGCTTCTCGCTTTGGACCGGCGATCCGGGACTCGCCTGCTTTCTGTGGGACTGCGTGCGCGAGCGCGACGAGTTCCCGACCCTGCACGTGTTCTGAGCAAGCCAGGGCTATACTCGGGCCATGAAGCGCTTCATCCAGCCGAACGAGCTCGCACGTGATCGCCGCTTCAAGCGCGCGAGCACACGCAACCAGCTCGTGCCGTCACTCCCGAACGACGCCGAGAAGATCGCCGACGTGCTCGATGCGATCGGCCCGAAGATCCGCGAGCGCATCGTCGGCACCGCGCTCGAGTCCATGTACGACGAGCTCGGTCCGGGCTTCTCGTTCCTGTTGAACGCCGGCCAGCCGAAGCCCGGCTCCGAGCACGCGCAGCAGCAGCTCCGGATCCGCCTGCACGGCATCTACGTGGGCGAGCTGCAGGCGCTCGAGGCCGCGGGCCGCACGCTCTGGGATTTCCCCGAGGGGCCGTGGGAGTTCAAGATGAACATGGCGCGCCAGTGTTGGGATGAAGCGCGCCACGTGCAGACCTTCGAGAAGCTGATCGAACGTGCCGGCGGCGAGGTCGGCGAGTACCCCGAGAACACGTTCCTGTTCGAGACCTCCTGCCACGACGATCCGGTGCTGCGCGTGACCGGCGTGAACCGCTGCCTCGAGGGTCTGGCCTGCGACGTGTTCCGCCAGCTGATCGACTACGGCGTGCAGACCGGCGATGCGGTGCTCGCGCAGGCGGTCGACTTCGTGCTCGCGGACGAGCTCACGCACGTGCGCTTCGGCAGCGACTGGGTGCGCGAGTTCACCAAGGGCGATCCCGCGCGGCTGAAGCGCGCGCAGGATTTTCAGCGCGAGACGGATCAGCGCTTCACGTTCGGCGGTGCGCGCACGATCGCGCGCGCGGAGCGCCTCGAGGCCGGCTTCACGGAAGCGGAGCTCGACGAGATCTCCGCCATGACGGGGCCGGGACCGAGCCGCGAGGCGCTCCTGCGCGGCGCAGAGATCGCGCGCGACCGACACCTCGCGCGGCGCGGGAACGCCTAGCGCGATTTCCGACCAGCGGGTGCCGACACTCAGCGGACCACAATCGTGCCGGGCAGTCCGTCGAAGTCCGAGTCGCCCGTCACGAGCGTCGCGTCGTGACGGCGCGAAATGGCGTAGATCAGGGCATCGGCCATGGCCAACCGGTACTCGAACGTGAGTTCCGCCGCTTCGAGCGCCAGAGAGGTGTCCACGTCCACGATCCGAGCGCGCTGCAGAACGGCCACCGACTCGATCGCCTTCTCTTCCGAGAGGTCGCGGCGAATCACGCGGTAGATTTCGAAGACCTGGATCGCGCTCGCGATCAAGGCCTCGCGACCCTCGATGTAGGGCGCGAACGCCTCGGCCTTGGGCCGCTCGGCCAGGTACTCGATCCAGCCGCTCGAGTCGACCAGGATCAGAGGCGATCCTTCTTGTCGCGCAAGCCGCGCGGGCTCGTCCCCTTGGCGACGCCGCGTTTGCGCTGGATCGGGCGCTGAGGAACGAGGTACACGACCTCGCCCTTCGTCAGCACCGTGAGCTTCATCCCGGGGCGGAGACCCAGGCGCTCGCGGGTCGCGCGCGGCAGGACCAGTTGGTACTTCGTCGAGATCGTCGCGGTTTCCATCGTCTTACCGATACACTATCGATCACTGATCGGTAGGTCAACGGTGCGATTCAGGCCAGCCCGAGCCGCGCGAGCTGGTCGTCGGGCGCTTCGATCTCGAGGAGCGCAGCGCGCAAGAGCTCCTCGGCGCGCTTCTCGGCCGGCGTGCCGGCCAGGTTGCGATCCTCGTTCGGGTCCTCGCGCAGGTTCCACAGGTGGCTGCCGCTGAACTGGCCCATGGCCCAGAACGGCAGGCGGTCGCGCTCGCCGAACGGCTGCCGGATCACCGGGACCTTCGAGCCGGGCATGCGGTCGAGCCGCGCGCGTTCGTCGGGCAGCGGCATGCGCAGCTGCGGAATGCGCGCGACCGGCATGGTCGACCAGCGGTTCGAGAACACCGAGAGCGGCGCGTTCGCGCCGACCGGACCGCGCGCGTACTTGTCGACGCCGTCGATCACGTGCACCTCGCGGCCCCAGTAGCCCGACAGCGCCCAGTCGCGGATCCGGGTCGTCTCGCCGCGCAGGAGCGGCACGAGGGAGCGCCCGTGCGTGCGCTGGCGCGCGCGCACGCCGAACAGGTCGAGCAGGGTCGCGTGCACGTCGACGTTCGTGGTCAGCGCCGAGCAGGTGCCGGGCGCCACGCCCGGCCACGCGATCATCAGCGGGATGTGGCCGAGCGTTTCGTAGACGGGCAGGGCGGGCTTTCCGAACGCGTCCTTCTCGCCCAGGTAGTGGCCGTGGTCGGTGCACACGATCACCGCGGTGGTGTCCCACAGACCACCGCGGTCGAGCGCGTCGAGCAGCTTCCCGAACCAGCGGTCGATCATGGTGAGCTTGCCGCCGTAGCAGGCGCGCACCTGGCGCGCCTCGCGTTCGGTCAGCACGCCCTCTCCGACACCAGCGCGCGTATAGGGCGGCCAGATCAGGTGCGGGCCCTGCCAGTCGGGATCGTAGAGCGACGCGTACGGTTCGGGCGTGTCGAACGGCTCGTGCGGATCGAACTCGTCCACGAACAACAGGAAACGGTCGTGGTGTTTCGCGTCCTGCTCGAGCCAACGCGTAGCGGCCGAGAGCGTGCGCGGGCCGGGGAAGTCGGCCTCGTCGCGAAAGTAGCCGCGCGAGTTGTCGTAGTGCGTGTGGCCGCGGCCATAGGACGGCGCGCCGACCCAGCTCGGATCGGGCCGGGTGCGCCACGGATCGCTCTCGTGGCCGCGCTGGTAGTCCCAGGCGGTGAAGTCGCAGTGGTAGTTCTCGCCGCCTACCTCGAACAGATGCGGATGGTCCGAGACCAGCATGGTCGTGACACCCGCGCGCGCCAGCTCGACGGTGATCGGATCCTCCCAGATCTCGATCGAGCCCCACGGCTTCCACAGAAAGTCGAGCGCGCCGCACAACAGATCGTGGCGCGCGGGCATGCACGGCAGCGAGCCGGTGTAGTGCGTGTCGAAGCGCAGCGAGCGGCGGGCAAAGCGATCGAGGTTCGGCGTCTCGAACTCGCGCGAGCCGTACGCGCCGAGCAGGTGCCGGTTCAGGCTGTCGAGCAGCACGACGACGGCGGACTTCGGCGCGCCGCCCTGCGTTCCCTGGTTGGCGGAACCCGCTGTGTTCATGACAGGATTCTGTCACATGGATGTCTCCGTTGCGTTTCCTCCCGGCCGCGATCTGCTCGACTACGCTTCGCTCGCCGAGACGCTCGGCTACAAGCGCGTGTGGGTGTACGACTCGCCCGCGCTCTACGAAGACGTGTGGGTCGCGCTGGCGGAGATCGCGGAGAACACCGACGAGATCGGCTTCGGTCCGGCCGTGCTCGTGCCGAGCCTGCGCCACGTCCTGACCACGGCGGCCGCGATCGCGACGCTCGAAGCGAAGGCGCCGGGTCGGCTCGCGGTGGCGGTCGGCACCGGCTTCACGGGCCGGCGCGCGCTCGGTCAGAAGCCACTCTCGATCGCCTCGCTCGAACGCTACGTGCGCGACTTGAAGGGCTTGCTCGCGGGCGAGGCGGTGCTCGTCGACGGCGCGAAGGTGAAGCTCCTGCACTCGAGCGGGTTCGGCGCCGCGCGGCCGCTCGACGTGCCGATCCTGGTCGCGGCGAACGGACCGAAGGGCGTGGTGGTCGCGCGCGCGCTCGGCGCCGGGCTGATGTGCGTGAACCGGCCGCAGCCGGGCTTCGCGTGGTGCGCGGCGCTCGTGTTCGGAACCGTGCTCGACGAGCGCGAGAGCTTCGCCTCGCCGCGCGTGTTCGAGACGCTCGGACCCGCGATCGCGGTCATCTACCACGCTTCGTACGAGGCGTCGCCGAGCGGTGTAGACGCGCTGCCGGGCGGCGCCGCCTGGCGCGCGGAGCTCGAGAAGATCCCTGCCGACGAACGGCACCTGGCACTGCACGAAGGCCACCTGGTCGAAGTCTCCGCCCTCGATCGCCCGCACATCGGGTCCGCGCTGGGAGCGCTCACGTTCTCGGGCACTCAGGCGCAACTCCGCGACCGGCTGGTGCAGCTCGCGGCCGAGGGTCTGACGGAGATCGTTTACCAGCCGATGGGTGCGGACATCCCCGGCGAGCTCGACGCGTTCGCGAAGATGGCGGGCCTGTGAGCCGGATGCCCCTGGCGGCGCTGCTGGTCGCCGCGCTCGCGAGCGCTTCCGCGGCCGGCGAGCCGCCGTTCCAGCGCACGGAGGAGCGCGCGAGCTGTCTCGATCACGATTCGTTGCGCCGGCCGTTCTTCGGCGATCTGCACGTGCACACCGTGCTCTCGCTCGACGCGAGCACGCAGGGCACGCGGAACCGCCCGGCCGACGCGTACCGCTTCGCGCGCGGCGAGCGCATCGGCGTCCAGCCGTACGCGCCCGACGGCAAACCGCGACGCGAGATGAAGCTCGCGCGGCCGCTCGACTTCGCGGCCGTGACCGATCACGCGGAGCTGCTCGGCGAGGCGCACATCTGCAACTCGCCCGGGCTCGACGGCTACGACTCGTGGATCTGCCGCATCTACCGCAGCTACCCGCGCGTCGCGTTCTTCGTGATGAACTACCGCGTGTCGCGCGGCGACGCGGCCGAGCCGCCCGCGCGCTTCGCCTTCTGCGGCGCGGGCGGCGAGCACTGCCTCGCAGCCGCGCGCGCGCCGTGGACCGAGATCCGCGACGCGGCCGAGGCCGCCTACGACCGCAGCCCCGAGTGCCGCTTCACGACGCTGGTCGGCTACGAGTGGACAGGAGCGGCCGGGCCCGGCAACAACCTGCACCGAAACGTGTTGTTCCGGAACGCGGTGGTACCCGAGCTGCCCTCGAGCTTCGTCGACACGCCCGCTCCGGAGCTGCTGTGGCGCAAGCTGCGCGAGAGCTGCCTCGACGCCGGCAGCGGCTGTGACGTGCTCGTGATTCCGCACAACTCCAACCTGTCGGGCGGGAAGATGTTCGCCACCGTGCGCGCGGACGGCACGCCGATCAGCGCGGACGAGGCGCGACTCTCGGCCGAGCTCGAGCCGGTCGTCGAGGTCATGCAGCACAAAGGCTCGTCGGAGTGCATGCGCGGTGTCGACACGGCGGACGAGCTGTGCTCGTTCGAGACGCTCGAGATGAGCAATTTCAGCGGCCGCTACGTCCCATACCTGGCGGAGAAACCCGTGCCGCGCCAGTTCGTGCGCGAGATCCTGCGCGAGGGGCTGGTGCAGGAGCAGCGTCTGGGCGTGAACCCGTTCAAGTTCGGCATCGTCGCGAGCACCGACACGCACCTCGGGGCTTCTGGCGCAGTCGAGGAAGACGGCGCGTACACGGGCCACGGCGGCGCAGGCAATCCGGCGCGCGACGTGATCCCCGCGGGCCTGCCCGATGCCGCGGACTTGAACCCCGGCGGGCTGGCCGTGGTCTGGGCCGAGGAGAACTCGCGCGACGCGCTGTTCGCGGCGCTCCGACGCAGGGAAGTGTACGGCACGAGCGGACCACGCCACGTCGTGCGCTTCTTCGGCGGCTTCGGCTACGACGCGGACCTGTGCGAGAACTCCGACCTGGCCGCGCGCGGCTACGCGGGCGGCGTGCCGATGGGCGGCGATCTGCCGGCCGCGCCCGTGGGCGCTTCGCCGCGCTTCGTGCTCTCCGCGTTGCGCGATCCCGGCACGGACGCACAGCCTGGCACGCGCCTGCAACGCCTGCAGATCGTGAAAGGCTGGCTCGATGCCGATGGCAAGACCCATGAGCGCGTGTACGACATCGCGGGCGAGCCAGACAACCGGGCCGACGTCGACCTCGACACCTGCCAGGCGCGCGGAACCGGCGCCGACGCGCTGTGCGCGGTCTGGACCGATCCCGACTTCGACGCCGCCGAGCGCTCGGTCTGGTACGCGCGCGCGATCGAGAACCCCACCTGCCGCTGGACCACGCGCGTGTGCAACGCGGGCGGCGTGCGTTGCGACGACCCCGCGAGCGTCGGCGAGGGCTTCGAGGCCTGCTGCGATGCGAAGCTGCCCAAGACCGTGCAGGAGCGGTCGTGGACGTCCCCGATCTGGTTCACCCCGGCCAAAGCCGATGGAGGCCCGCCATGAGACGCCGTACGGTGTCGCTCGTGATCTCGCTCGGGTTCGCGCTCATCGGGCGCAGCGCCGCGGCCGACGTCGCGCCCGGCGACGTGATCACCGCCGCGAACAAGGAGGCCGTTCGCGAGCTCCTGCCCGGCGAGTTCTACAGCTTCGCGATCGAGAACACGCCGGACCTCGAGATGCACATCGTCGCGCCCGAGGAATTCCCGGCGCACGCGAAGTACATCGAAGCCACCGTCCAGTTCGCGTGTCAGGCGTCGATCGACGCGGGCGGGCGGCTGGTGAACTACCAGGCCGGTCAGCCGTTCCCGTACTCGGAGTGGGCGAAGGCAGCGACCGGGCACCGCTGCGACCTCACGCCCGACGATCCCCAGTTCGCGCAGAAGCTGGCCTGGAACGTGAACCAGCGCTGGCAGGGCGGCTCGGGCTTCAACATCCCGCACTGGGGCTTCGCGAACATGCGCAACGACGGCCGCGAGACGTGGCGGATCTCGCAGGGCGAGTACCGGCGCACCTACTTCAGCGGCCGCGCGGATCTCTTGCCCGCGACGACCGAGCTCGAAGCCGGCACGAACGTCGAGTGGGCCGAGTACTTCGACGTGAAGTCGCCCTTCGATCTGCGCGGCACGATGTTCCTCTTGTACCGCTACCGCGACGGCAAGGAAGACGACACCTGGGCGTACATTCCCGCGCTGCGGCGCGTGCGCCGGATCGCGGCGACACAGAAAAGCGACTCCCTGCTCGGTACCGAGTTCACGCTCGAGGACTTCTACTTGTTCTCGGGCTACGTCTGGGACCACGTCTGGGAGTACCAGGGCGAGAGCGTGATGCTCGGGATCTCGAACAGCCGGCGCACCTGCTTTCCGCGCGTGCTCGGCAAGTACTCGCCCACGGGCATGGTGCGGCTCGGCACCGACGAGGAGTGGAACGCGTGCCGCTTCGCGCCCTACGGCAGCATGCCGATGGTCGGCGAGAGCTGGCAGAAGCGCGTGACGTTCCAGATCGACGACATCCCGAAGATGGAAGGCCACCCCTACAGCCGCAAGAAGATCTGGTACGACAAAGAGACCATGGCGCCTGGCCTCGCGGTCGCGTACGACCGCGCAGGCAAGCCGCTCAAGCTGATCGGCGGCGTGGGCAAGTGGAGCGAGTCGACGGGAATTCCCGAGAACCAGGGCCGTCTCGTGCTGCTCGGCAGCTCCGTGATGATCGTGAACGTGCAGACGGGCGCGTCGAACCTGGGCCAGTTCGACGGCATGAACGCGATGGAGTTCGGGGTCTCCGAGAGCAAGAAGTACTACGACACCACCCGGCTGAAGACGGGCGGGCGCTGAGCCGCGCATGCGTCGTGCGCTTGCTCGGCCCGCGCTGCACTTCCTGATCCTGGGCGCTCTGCTCGTCGCAGGCGATCGCTTTCTATGTCGCGACGCGCGCGAGACGTCCTCGAGGCGGCCGACGATCGCGATCGAGCGCGAACGCATCGAAGCGCTCCGCTCGGGCTGGCTCGCGAGCACGGGCGAGGCGCCCGACGCGGCCGTGCTGCGCGCGCTCGTCGAAGCCGAGATCGACGACGAGCTGCTGCTCGCCGAGGCGCGGGCGCGCGGGCTCGAGGTGGGCGATCCGGTGGTGCGCGCTCGGCTCGCGCGAAACGTCGGCTTCATGCGCGGCGAAGACGAACGCACGGCGCGCGCCGGTGACGTGCAGCGCGTCGAGTCCGCGTTCGCGCTCGGACTCGAGCGCTCGGACCTGGTCGTGCGCCGCCGACTGATCGAGCGCATGCGCGCGGAGCTCGAGGCCAGCGAGAGCACACGGCCGAGCGAGACCGAGATCGAGGCGCGCTTCGCGCGCGAATCCTCACGGCTCACGGGCGCGGCGCGGGTGCGGCTCTCGCATGTCTTCCTGTCGCGCGACCGGCGCGGGGCGTCGCTCGAAGCGGACGCCGCGAAGCTCCGGGAGGAGCTTGCGACGGACGGTCGAGTGGGCGAAGCCGCGATCGCGCGCGGCGACGCGTTTCTGCTCGGCCACGCGTTTCCGCCGCGCGCGCAGGCGGAGCTCGAGCGCGACTTCGGCGCGGCGTTCGCGCGCGCGGTCTTCGCGCTCTCGCCCGGGCGCGTCTCGGAGCCGATCGCGTCGAGCTATGGCCTGCACCTGGTCGTCGTGCACGAGCGCTCCGCGGGTACGCGCCCGTCGCTCGCCGCGGAGCGCGCGCGGATCGAAGCCGAGCTCGCGCGAGAGCGCGAAGCCATCGCGCTGCGCAAAGCGCTCGACGCGCTGCGCGCGCGCTACGAGATCCGCGTGGACGGAGCGGACTCGTGAGCGGCGTGCGCTCGCTCGTGCTCGTCGCGGCGCTCGCGCTCAGCGCAGAGCTCGCGCACGCGCACCCGCTCGCACCCTCGCTGCTCGAGCTGCGCGAGAGGGAAGGGGGCCGAGTCGACGTCTCGCTGCGCAGCCCGCTGGTGCGCGCAACCGGCGCCGCGCTCGGGCTCGTGCTCCCGGACGGCTGTCGCGCGACGGAGCAGCCGACGCTCGAGCGCTATGCCGGCGCCGAGATCCTGCGCGCCACGCTCGCTTGCGGTGACGCTCCGCTCGCCGACGGCACCGCGTTGGGCCTCGACGGCCTGCGCGACAGCGCGACCAACGCGCTCGTGCGCGTCGAACGCGCGGACGGCAGCGTCGCGCAGGGCGTGATCGACGCGGGCCAGCCGCTCTTCGTGCTGCCCGCGCGCGCCGACCGCTCCGAGACGATCGCGTCCTACCTGCGGCTCGGCATCGTGCACATCTTCGGCGGCTTCGATCACCTGCTCTTCGTAGCGGGGTTGGTGCTGCTCGTGCGCAGCGGACGCGCGCTCGTCGCCACGATCACGGCCTTCACGCTCGGTCACGCGCTCACGCTCAGCTGTGCGGCGCTCGGCTTCGTGCGCCTGCCGGGGGCGCCGATCGAGGTCGCGATCGCGGCGAGCGTGTTCTGGCTCGCGCTCGAGCTCGCGAGCCGGGACGAGCGCGGGCCGTCGCTGCCCGCGCGACTCGCATTCGGCTTCGGGCTCTTGCACGGCTTTGGCTTCGCGGCCGCGCTGGCCGAGGCCGGGCTTCCCAGCGCCGACCTGCCGCTCGCGCTCGCGAGCTTCAACGTCGGTATCGAGCTGGGTCAGCTCGCGGTGGTCGCCGTGCTGCTCGTGTTCGTGCGCTCGCTGCGGCGCTACGAGCGCCCGCTCGCGTACGGGTTCGGCGCGCTCGCGGGCTTCTGGCTGATCGAGCGCTCGCTGGCCGCGCTCGGATTCGGCTGACTAGCCGAGCTTCGCCATCACCTCGCCCGCGAAGCGATCGAGCGACTCGTTGCCCACGCCGCCGATCGCGAAGGTCGGCACCACCAGTCGGCTCACGCCCAGATCCGCGTAGCGCTTGACCGCGTCGAGACCCTCGGCCGCGGGAATCCACATCGCCGAGATCTCCACGCTCTCGAACTTCCGGCCAATCGCCGCACAAGCCTTCTTGAGCGGCACGAGCAGCTCGGTGAGCTGCGCGACGTTGCCGGTCGGCGCGTACCAGCCGTCGCCGTACTTCGCGATGCGCTCGAACGCCTTGCCCTTCGAGCCGCCGATCACGATCGGAACGCCCGGCCTTTGGACCGGCAGCGGATAGCTCTTGAAGCCGGTCCAGTTCAGGAACTCGCTCTTGTGCTCGACCACGTCGCCCGACCACACTTTGCGCATCGCCGTCACGTAGTCGTCGAAGCGCGCGCCGCGGCGCTCGAACGAAACGCCGAGCGCGTCGAATTCCTCGCGCAGCCAGCCGATCCCGACGCCGAGCATGAAGCGGCCGTTCGAGACGAAGTCGAGGCTCGCGGCCTGCTTCGCGACGTACAGCGGATTCGCCTGCGACAGGATGTTCACGCCGGTGGCGAGCCGCACCTTCGTGGTCGCACTCGCGATCGCGGCCAGCGCGATCAGCGGATCGACCAGGTTCGTCTCCGGCGGCGCGCCCATCTTGCCCGTGGGGCTGTACGGGTACTTCGACTGGTAGTCGACCGGAATGATCACGTGCTCGAAGGTCCAGAGCGACTCGACGCCGATCGCCTCCGCCTTCTGCGCGGCGGCGACCATCTGGCGCACGTCGGTCACGGCCATGTTGATGGGAATCAGGCCGATCTTCATCACAGCACCTCCACGGAATCGCCGACGGCGACGCGCCCCGGGCGCTCGACGCGCGCGTAGACGCCGATGTTCTGGTTCGCCTCGCGCACCACCGTGCGCATCAGGCCGGGATCTTGCGGCAGGTCGTCGAAGCCGTGCGTGATCATCACGCAGCGCGGGCAGGCGGCCGGGATCGACAGCTCTGCTTCGCCGATCCGCACGCGCTTGCCGACCCAGCCGATCTCGGCGAAGTCCTCGACACCGTTCGGCGTCGCCACGACGAAGTTCGGCCGGAAGCGCCGCACGTCCACGCGCGACGCGGGCGCCAGCTTCTGCAGGCGCCGCAGCGTGGCGTCGGTCAGCAGCAGCAGCGGGAACGCGTCGAAGTAGGTCCCGGGCGCCGACTCGTACTGCATGATCTCGGGCGGAAACACCGACAGGTCGGGCAGCGGCTCGTCGGGCGTGCGCCCGAAGATCGCGCGCAGCTCCTGCTCGATGCTCTCGTGCGTGGGCGCGCCGCGCCGGTAGTGCTCGACCTGCTCCGCCGGCACGAGCGGCCAGAGCGTCACCTTGTGCGCGAGGGCAGAGCTCACGCGGTCGGCCGCGCTCGCGTCCGACGCGCGCAGCTTCGCGCCATCGGGCAGCGTGATCTCCGGCGCGGGTACGCGTCCGGCCGCCGGCTCTTCCAGGTAGCGCGCGCGCAGCCGCATCAGCGCCGCAATCTTCTTCGCGCCGCGGATGCCGCCGCGTTCCTCGTCGCGAACCGCCCAGGCGCGGTCACCGGGGATGCCGTTCGTGCCGAGCGCGGTCGCGTCGATGCGCTCGCCCTGCATCGACTTCACCGGGTGTCGCCAGATCTCGCGAATGGTTCCGACGTTCATCGGCGCAGCCTACCATGCGGCTATACTGCGCGACGCCGCACCCCACGGGGCCGAAGGGCGGCGAGAAGGAGAGCCCATGGACATCCGCACCAGCCACGAACGGGTCACCACGCCCGACGGCGCGATGCCCGTCTACATCGCCGAGCCCACGGCCGCCGGCCGACGTCCGGCGGTGATCGTGATCATGGAGGCCTTCGGCCTGAACCCGCACATCGAAGACGTCACGCGCCGGATCGCGGCCGAGGGCTACGTCGCGCTCGCACCCGACATCTACTGGCGCAGCTTGCCCGACAACAAGGTCGGCTACGACGAGCTGCCCAAAGCGATCGGCCTGATGCAGAAGGTGAACGACGCCAAGGCCATCGCCGACATCGCGAGCGCTCTCGACGCGCTCGCCAAGCGGCCGAGCGTGAACGCCGCGAAGCTCGGCGTCACGGGCTTCTGCATGGGCGGGCGGCTCGCGTTCCTGGCCGCCGCGGAGCTCGGCGATCGGATCGCGGCCGCCGCGCCGTTCTACGGCGGCGGCATCGCGGGGCTGCTCGGCAAGGCCGACAAGATCCGCGCGCCGCTCCAGCTCTTCTTCGGCGAGAAGGATGCGTTCATTCCGCAGGATCAGGTGAACGCGATCGACGCGAAGCTCCGCGAGCTCGGCAAGGCGTACGCGATCAAGACCTACCCGGGCACGGTGCACGGCTTCTTCTGCGACGCGCGTCCGGACTACAACGCCCCCGCCGCGGCCGACGCCTGGAAGCAGCTGCTCGGCTTCTTCGCCAAACACCTGGGCGTGTAGCGGCGCACGCGACATGAGCGCGGTGCCCAAAACCCTGCGCACGCACGTCGACCAGGGCGTGTTCGTGATCACGCTCGCGCGCGCGGCGGAATACAACACCATCACGCCGGACCTGCGCGACGAGCTCGGCGCCGCGATCGACGCCGGCGACGCCGCGGCCGAGGCGCACGTGATCCTGCTGCGAGCCGAGGGGCCGGCCTTCTGCGCCGGCTACGGGCTCGACTGGTCCACCGCGGCGCAGTCGGGCGAGCGCGCGCCGACACAGAAACGTGTCTGGGACTCGGTCTCGGACATGCGCATGATGGGCCGCTTCGTCGAGACCTACATGAAGCTCTGGTACGCGGCGAAGCCCACCATCGCGGCCGTGCAGGGCTGGTGCATCGGCGGCGGCACCGACCTGGTGCTGTGCGCGGACCTGATCGTGGCGGGCGAGGGCGCGAGCTTCGGCTACCCGCCCTCGCGCGTGTGGGGCACGCCGACGACGGCGATGTGGGTCTATCGCATGGGTCTGGAGCAGGCCAAGCGCTACATGCTGACGGGCGACGAGATCCCGGCAAGGAAGGCCGCTGAGATCGGCCTGATCCTCGAGACGGTCGCGGACGCCGAGCTGCAGGATCACGCGCTCGCGCTCGCCAAGCGCATGGCGCGCGTGCCCACCAACCAGCTCGTGATGCTGAAGCTGCTCTGCAATCAGACGGCCGAGAACATGGGGCTGGCCTCGAGCCGCACGCTCGGCACGCTCTTCGACGGCATCGCGCGCCACACCCAGGAAGGCCTCGACTTCGTCACGAACGCGCAGGCGAAGGGCTTCCGGCAGGCCGTGCGCGAGCGCGACGACCCGTTCGGTGACTACGGCAGCCGGAAGCGCTCGGGCGGGACGCCGAAGGGAAAGGCCAAGCCCGCCGCCAAGTAGCGCGGCTTGATCCGCTCGCGGCGGTTGCGCAGGATGTGCGTCCATGCGCCCCTACACCGTTCACCTGACTGCGTTGTGTTGCCTGCTGCTCCTGCCCGCGCTCGCGCGCGCGGCCGACGACGCGCTGCCCGCGACGGACGGCATCTCGGCGCGCGAGATCTACCAGCGCGTGATCGACAACAAGCTCGACACCTCCTACATGGAGCACCGCATCGTCTCGACCGACCCGGGCGGCAGCGTGCAGAACCTGTACTTCTGGTCGCGCTTCAAGGACCTGCGCACGCCCGATGCCGCCCCCGACGGCGCGGTGATCTCGAAGACGGTGATGAAGTTTACCGCGCCCTACGACAAGCAGGACACGGCCTACCTGTTCATCGAGCGGAAGGGCGCCGAGGACGAAGGCTTCCACTACTCGCGCAAGCGCACGCGTGTGACGCGCATCAGCCCGGCGAAGGAATCGATCTTCGGCAGCGACTTCAGCCTCGACGACCTCGCCGTCGTCCGGCACATCGACGACGCCACCTACGAGCGGCTGCCGGACGAGGACCATCAAGGCCAGACAGTCTGGGTGATCATGGTGAATCACAAGCCCGAATCGGATCCCACCTACACGCGCAGCCAGCTCTACGTCGACAAGCAGCGCAACGTGCCGCTGCGCACGCGCCACTGGGACGACGCGGGCGTCGAGGTGAAGCAGCTCGACATCCCGCGCGAGAAGCTCGAGCTGTTCGCGGGCGTCTGGATTCCGATGGAGAGCACGATGCTCGACTTGTCGGAGAAAACGCACTCGGAGCTCTACGTCGAGCGCGTGGTCGCGAATCCCGAGATCGCCGACACGCTGTTCGCGCCGCAGAAACTGCCCAATCTCGAGAAGGCCACGTCAGGCGCGGGCGCGAACGAGCAGGGCGGGTAGCATGATCAGGTCGGCGGCCAGGCAGATCACGAGTGTCAGCGCCGACAGGTAGCCAAACTCCACGATCGTCGCGAAGCCCGAGACGGTGATCGTGAGAAAGCCCGCGACCAGCATCCCCGCGGAGATCGCCATCGGCCGGCCGACGCGGCGCATGCTGTGCAGCACTGCGTCCTCGGGCGACTCGCCGCGCTCGCGCAGCCGCCGGTAGGTCACGAGCATGTGCACGGTGTCGTCGACCGCGACGCCGAGCACCACGCAGCCGATCATGCTGGTCGGCAGCGAGAGCGGCGCGATGCCGAGCCCCAGCATGCCGAAGAACAGGATCACCGGCGTCAGGTTCGGCGCCATCACCAGCACGCTCACGCGCGGCGAGCGGAACACCGCGTAGACGAGCAGGAAGACGGTCGCGCTCGCGAGCCCGATGCTGGTGAGCTGGTTGCCCGCGAGCGCGTCGGCGCTGCGGTTCAGCACCACCGCGTTGCCCGTCACCTCCACGCGCAGCTCGGGCTCGAGGCCGAGCCGCGCGACGACGGCCTCGATCCGCTCGACCAGTGTTCGCACCGCGCGCGAGCCGAGCTCGCCCGTGCGCACCAGCACGTTCGCCGCGCTGTGGTTGGAGTTCGCGAAGCGGCGCAGCTCCGCCTTCGGAACCATGAACACGAGATCGCTGACCTCCTCGCGCGAATCGGGAATGCGCTCCTGCGCGGGATCGTCGCGCTCGAGCGCGCGATTCAAGAGCCGGAGCGGATCCGCCATCGAGACCGTCGCCGCAACGCCCGGCAGCGCGTCGATCTCGCGCTGCAGCGCCTCGAGCTTGCGCAGGTTCGCGGGCTCGCGGAACGCGCCCTCGTCGCGGCCGAACAGCGTCACGTACAGCGGCACGGGCCCGATCAGCCGCTCGTTCACGGCTGCGAAGTCGCGCCGCACCTCGGAGCTCTCCTTGAAATAGGTCAGGTAGTCCGTGTCGACGACGATGCGCGGCAGCGCGGCCAGCGCGCCCAGCGTGATCGCGCCCCAGAACAACAGGACCGGCGTCGCGTGCGCGGAGCACGCGCGCGCGAGCCGAACCAGCGCCTCGTCGAGTCGGCGTCCGAAGGCCTCGCCGGCCCGCGTCTGCGCGCCGCTTCCGGTTCGGTGCGGCAGAAGCGCGAGTACTGCGGGAATCCCGGCGAGCGAGATCAGCGTCAGCATCGAGCAGCCGAAGAACGCGAACAGGCCGAGTTCCTCGATGCCGGGAATCCCGCTCGGGATCAGCGCTGCGAAGCCGACCGTAGTCGTCACGCCCGAGAGCACCTCCGGCAGGAACACCTCGCGAAGCGTCGCGAGCGCGGCGTCGCGCGCGTTGTCGACCTGCTCGCGCTCCAGTTCCCAGCGCGCCACGATGTGCACGCCGTACAGTCCGCCGAGTGAGATCAGGATCGGCGCGAGCACGATCGTGAGCAGGTTGATCGGCGTGCCGGTCGCCGCGAGCAGCCCGAACGTCCACAACACCGAAACCAGACAGCTCGCGAGCGGCAGGAGCACGCAGCGCACGGAGCCCGTGGTGAGGAAGACGACGAGCGCGGCGACCACCACGGCGAGCGGGATCAGGCGCGAGAGATCCTCGGCCATGATCACGGCCGTACGCGACTTCACGTGCGGTCGGCCGGCGAAGCGGAACTCTCGCCCGGGCGCGGACTCGGCCAGCGCGATCGCGCGGATCGCGTCGTCCAAGCCGCGATCGACGAACTCCCGATCGCCGATCTCGTGGAACGTCAGGTTGATCGCCGCGGCCGAGCCGTCGCGCGAGACGATCAGCTTGGGGTAGATCGGATCCGCGAGCGCGCGCCTGCGCAGGTCTTCGAGCGCCGCGGAATCGCTCGGCAGCTCGTCGATGAAGCGCGACACGTCGAGCCAGTCCTTCGCCGCGTCCCAACGGTACGTCGGCACGTCGACCAGGCTCTCGGCGCCGCGCACACCCGGCAGCTTCAGCACCGCGTGGCTGATCCGGCGCAGCGCGGCCAGGTTGTCGAGCGTGAACACGTCGTCCGTGAGCATCGCGATCACGTAGATGTCGTCGTTGCCGAACGTGCGGGTGGCTTCGGCGTAGACCTCGCGCGCCGGATCGCGGCGCAGCATCAGAGGCTCCTCGGAGGCGTCGAGCCGCACGCGCAGCGACAGATCGCGGAGATCGACCAGCACGAGCGCGGCGCACAGCGAGATAGCCGCGAACCCGCCGAGAACGAGCCGCGAGCGATCGACCACCCAGGCCGGCCGGAAGCGCACGACGACGAGCGCCGCGTAGGCGAGCGCGACGCCGATGGCGACCAGGGCGAACGGCGAGATCGGTGTCGAAGGAAGGTCCATGCGTACGGCGCGCGTACGCTAGCAAACGCGCGCGCGCGCCACGCCGAATGACCGCCGCGTGAACCCCCGTCGCGGGCGGACGGTTACTTCTTGGCGGGTGGCAGCAACACCGCGTCGATCACGTGGACAATCCCGTTCGAGGCCGGAATCGACGCGATGATCAGCGCTCCGTTGATCGAGACCTTGTCGCCGTCCACGGTCATCGTGGTCTTGGCCCCGTTGGCCATGCCGAGCGACTGACCGTCCTTGAAGCTCTTTGCCTGCAGCGTCGAAGTCGTCACGTGGTACTTCAGGATCTCTCGGAGCTGGTCCGCGCTCTTCGGTTCCAGCAGACCCTCGACCGTGCCCGCGGGCAGCGCCGCGAACGCGGCGTTGGTCGGCGCGAACACGGTAAGCGGTCCGGATGCGGCGACCGAAGTCACGTAGTCCGCCGCCTTCAGCGCCGTCACCAACGTGGTGTGGTCCGCCGACCCGGACGCGATACTCACGATGTTGGTCGCGTCGAGCGGTGGCACGTTGCTGGTCGGCTTCGCGGTCGCCGCGGCCGGCGCCTGGCCGGCGGGCGCCGTCGAATCCGATTTCCCGCAGCCGAGCACGAGCAGAAGCCCGACCATGCCGATCGCCGGCAGAATACGCATGTCTCTCTCTCCCCTGTGTGGATGATTCGATCCATTGCAACGGCGATGCCAAGCGCCTGCGTGGTAGGGTGAGCTGCGCGCAAAGGAGGGAGATCCATGGCCAACGTTCGCTTCGAAACCGATGGCCCGGTCGCGATCGTCACGATCGATCGCCCCGAGGTGCGCAATTGCGTCGACGGGCCGACCGCCGCGGAGCTGGCCGCCGCCTTCCGCCGCTTCGACGGCGACGAGTCGCTCGCCGTCGCCGTGCTCACGGGCGCGGACGGCTGCTTCTGTGCGGGCGCCGATCTGAAGGGCGTCTCCGACGGCCGGGGGAACCAGGTGAAGGTCGATGGCGACGGGCCGATGGGTCCGTCGCGCATGCTGCTCGGTAAGCCCGTGATCGCGGCGGTCGAGGGCTACGCCGTCGCGGGCGGTCTCGAGCTCGCGATCTGGTGCGACCTGCGGGTGGCCGCGCGTGACGCCGTATTCGGCGTGTTCTGCCGCCGCTGGGGCGTGCCGCTGATCGACGGCGGCACGATCCGGCTCGCGCGCATGCTCGGCCATTCGCACGCGCTCGACCTGATCCTGACCGGGCGCGGCGTTTCGGGCGACGAGGCGCGCATGATGGGGCTCGCGAACCGACTCGTGGACCCGGGTTTCGCGCTCGGCGAGGCGCTCGTGCTCGCGAACCAGCTCGCGGCCTTTCCGCAGCGCTGCCTGCGCAGCGACCGGCTCTCGTCCTACCAGCAGTGGACGCTGCCGCTCGACGACGCGCTGCTGCTCGAGACGCGCCTCGGTCTCGAGACGATCTCGTCTGGCGAGACGCTCGAAGGCGCGACGCGCTTCGCGAGAGGGGCAGGGCGTCACGGCTCGTTCCAGAGCTGAGGCGGAGAGTAACAGCGACGCTCGAGGAAGCCGCGCCTGCGTCACCCGCTCGCCGGTACGAGAATTGCTCGCCTCGATTCCAACATGGCGCAGTCTGGTTACGAGATTCTGTCCACGCAGGACAGCTCGCTCGTCCTGTTCGAGCACCGCGCTACGCCCATGCATGTCGCGGCGGTCTCGCTGTTCGAGCGCGCGGCGCTCGCCCGCGCGGACGGACGGCTCGACGTGGAGCGCATCGTCGCGCACATCGAGTCCACGCTTGACGAGATGCCCCACCACCGCCAGCGGCTGGCCTGGGCGCCGATCACGCGCCGGCCGATCTGGGTCGACGACGAGCACTGGAACATCCACTACCACGTGCGCCACGCCGCGCTTCCAGCACCGGGCAGCGACGCGCAGCTCGAGGAACTCATCGGTCGGGTGATGTCGCAGCACCTCGACCGCGAGAAGCCGCTCTGGGAGACCTGGATAGTCGACTCACTCCAAGGTGATCGCTTCGCGCTGATCGCCAAGGTCCATCACTGCATGGTGGATGGCGTCGGCGGCATGGGGATGATCGCGAAGCAGCTCTCGACCTCTCCCGATGTCGGCGAAATCCCCAAGCTCCTCGAGTTCCAGCCGCGCCCGCAGCCGACCGCGCTGCAGCTCGTCGGCGACGAGATCGGCCGCAGGCTGGCGTTGCCGTTGCGGGTAATCGGCGCGGCGGCGAGGATGGCGCGCGATCCCGGCGCAACGCTCGAGGCCGTCGCCGACAGCAGCCGCGCGGTCGCCGCTGCGCTATCGGGCGCTTTGCTCCCGCCGGCCGACACTCCGTTCAACGAGCGCATCGGCCCGCACCGCCGCGTCGCTCTGCGCACCACCGAGCTCGCGCGCGTGAAGGCGCTGAGGAACCGTCTCGACGGCACGGTGAACGACGTCGTGCTCACGCTGGTCGCGGGCGCGATCCGCAGCTATCTGGCCGGACGCAGCGTGCCGCTCGCGGACTTGGAGTACAAGGTCTGTGTGCCGGTGAACCGGCGCGGCGGGGCAAACGACGTGGAAGCTTCGAACAAAGTCTCCGCGCTCTTCGTGTCTCTGCCCGTTTCAGAGCACGACCCACTCGAGCGCTTCCGGACCATCCGCGAGCAGACGCTGCGGCTGAAGGAGGTGGACGCGGCGCGCGGCATCGAGCTGCTCACCGATCTCGCCGACCTGACGGGCTCGATCGCGCTGACGCGTTTCGGTGTCGATCTCGCCACGCGTCTGCACCCGTACAACCTGATCGTGTCGACCGTGCCAGGGCCACAGCAGCCGCTCTACATGCTGGGCGCGCGACTGCTCGCATTGCACCCGCAGCTGCCGCTCTTCGCGCGCCAGGGACTCGGCATCGCCGCGCTGTCCTACGACGGGAAGCTCTGCTGGGGGCTGATCGGCGACTGGGAGCTCGCGCCGGATCTCGAGCAGCTCGGCCGCGACCTCGACGCCGCACTCGAAGAGCTCGAGGCGGCCGTCCGGCTCTCGAAGCCGCCCGCACGAGAGTCCGCGGCCTAGCGCCTGGCCGCAGTGTCGACCTGCGCGAGGAAGGCGAGCGCGATCTCCTTCATTCGCGGGTGCGTGACCGCCGTCAGGTGATCGGCGTCGGGCACGATCTCGGCGCGCGCGCCGGGTAGCGCCGCCGCGAGCTTGGCGGGATCGCCGACCAGGGTGTCCTTCGCGCCGGTCAGAACCAGGATCGGAAGTGTGAGCCGGCCGAGCGCTTCCAGGTTCGGCAGCGCGCTCTCGGCGCGCTGCAGCGCGGCCAGCGCGCGCAGGTCGTTGCCGCGCCCTTCCGCGAACACGCGGAACGCGCGAGCCGCCGGATCCGCGACGCTGCTCGCGTCCTTCGCGGAGAGCGCGTCCGCGATCGCCTCGCGGCCGGGGCGCGCCTTCAGCATGCCGTGGCCGACACCGCCGAGGATCGCGGAGCGCACCCGGCCCGGCTTGCGCTCGAGCAGCCGCACCGTCAGGAACGAGCCCATCGAGTAGCCGATCACGTCGACCGTGCGCGCATTCGCGTAGCGCAGCACTTCCTCGAGATCGCCCGCCATCGCGTCGTGTCCGTAGGCCTTCGGGTCGTGCGGCTTGTCGCTCTTGCCGTGGCCGCGGCAGTCGAGCGTGACCACGCGGCGTCCCGCTTTGGTCAGCGCGCGCACCCAGCCGGTCTGCACCCAGTTGTCGTCGGCGCTCGACGCGAAGCCGTGCACGAGCAGGACGGTCGGGGCCGTCGGCTCGCCGTACTGCTCGAAGCGGATCCAGATCCCGTTCGAATCGATCGTCGGCACGTCTCGCTCCTCGCGTCAGGTGAGTCGGATCCGGTGAGTCGGATCAGGTGAGTCCGGAGAGTCCACCGTCGACGACGAGCGACTGACCGGTGATGTAGCTGGCTTCGCCCGAGAGCAGGAACAGCGTCGCGTACGCGACTTCCCAGCCGGTGCCCTGGCGGCCGAGCGGCACCGGCGTGCGCGCGCGCGACGGCCGACCGCGCGAGGCGCTGCGGCCGAGCGGCGTATCGATCAGGCCGGGCAGGATCACGTTCGCGCGCACGCCCTTGCGCGCGCCCTCGTACGCGACGTGCCGCATCAGGCCCGCGAGCCCCGCCTTCGACGCGTCGTACGAAGGCAGCTGCGAGCCGGGGCCGAGCGCCGCGACCGAGCTGATGAACACGAGCGCTGCGCCGGGCGCGAGTCGGGGCAGGGCCGCGCGCGCGATCAGGAAGTGCGCGCGCAGGTTCACCGCGAAGGTGCGGTCCCAGGCCGCCGCATCGGTGCCGGCCAGACGCGCGCCCGCGGCGATGCCGACGTTCAGGACGATGCCGTCGAGTCCGCCGAGCACCTGCTCGGCTTCCGCGACGATCCGCTCGCAGGCCGATTCGTCGGAGACGTCGCCGACGATCAGCGCGCCGCGTCCGCCTTCCTTCTCGACCTGCGCGAGCGTGTCGCGCGCCGCGGCCGCGTCGCGATCCGCGCAGCCGACCGCCGCACCTTCGCGCGCGCAGAGCAGCGCGATCGCGCGCCCGTTGCCGATCGGAGCATCCGCGTCGGGGCAGGCTTGCGTGCCCGCTCCCACGACCAGGATGCGGCGGCCCGCGAGCCGGTTGCGTCCAGGAGCGAGGCCCGCGGCCTCGACCGGGATCGGCCCGATGATGCGTTCGTCCGTGCGCGGGGTGTCGGCCATGCGCGCATCATACCGCGCGGATCGACTACGATTCGAGGCATGTCGCCGGACGATTTCGACCTGGACTCGGTGGATCTCGTCCTGCGCACCACGCGCTCCGTGCGCCGCAAGCTCGACTACGACCGGCCGGTCGAGCCGGAGCTGATCGAGCAGTGCATCGAGATCGCGACCCAGGCGCCGACCGGCCGCAACGCGCAGGCCTGGCGTTTTCTGGTGGTGACCGAGCCCGAGCCCAAGCGCGTGCTCGGCGAGCTGTACCGGCGCGCGTTCTCGCACTACGCGGGCCTGCGCGCGGCCGAGCCCGACGCCGAGCCGATCAAGGCGACCTATCAGATGCTCGCGGATCGCCTGCACGAGATGCCCGCGCTGATCCTCGTCTGCGTCGAGGGACGGCCCGAGTCACTCTCGGTCGCGCAGCAGGTCGCGTTCTACGGCTCGGTGCTGCCGGCCGCTTGGTCGCTGATGCTGGCGCTGCGCGCGCGCGGGCTCGGCTCGACCTGGACCAGCCTGCACCTGCTGCACGAAGAGGAAGCCGCGCGCGCGCTCGGCATTCCTGCGGGCGTGACGCAGACGATCCTGCTTCCCGTCGGCTACATGCGCGACGCAGTTCTGCGTCCCGCCGAACGCCACGGCCCGCGCGAGGTCACGTATTGGAATCGCTGGGGCGAGAAGCGCTCCTAGCTCAAGCCGTTCCGGTCACCAGGAACTGCGGCAGGATCAAGAGGAACGTGCCGTCGGCGAGGGATTTCTTCAGGTCCGCGACCAGCGCGTCGCGCGTCGCCTGCGAGAGCCGGCCCGAGTCGCGCGCGTAGCCGAGCATGTTGAACACGATCGGCGCCATCAGGCCCTTGGTGTCGGCGCTGGCGAGGATCTTCACCTTCACGTCCGAGAAGCCGGCCGCACGCATCGCGCCCCACAGCTTGCGGCCGATGTGCGGCGTCTTGTAGGCGGGCTTGGCCGCTTCAAAAAGTTCGGCGATCCGCTCCGCGCCGAGCGGCTCGACGACCAAGAGACCCCAGTCGCTGTCGATCACGTGCGCGAGTCCGCCGGGCTTCAGCACGCGGCGGAACTCGGCCAGCGTCGCGGCGACGTCGGGCACGTACTCCATCACGTTCTTGCACACCAGCCGATCGGCCAGCCGCGCGTCGAGCGGGATGCGATCGCCGTCCGTGTGGTGCCAGTCGATCCCGGCCTCTACACCGTCGCGTTTCGCGCGCGCGCGGGCGCGCTCGAGGAAGAGCTTGTTCAGGTCGACGCCGTGCACGCGGCCGTTCGGCGCCACGCGCCGCGCGAGCTCGACCGAAAGCCCGCCCGGGCCACAGCCGTAGTCGATCACCGTCTGCCCGGGCGCGAGCGCCGCGGGCTCGAGCAGCGGCGCGCTCTGCGGCCGCCACTCGAACATCTGCTCGTAGGCCTCGATCCGCTCCGGCTCGATCTCGACCCAGTGGTCCTTGTAGTAGGTCTCTTCGTTCATGGCCGCATTCTACCGGGAGCGCGCGAACTCGCGTACGATGCGGTTCGGGCACGCTCGCTTGAGGGTTTGGATGGGTCTCACCGTCGCGGATCACTGGGGTCGAGTCGCGCGCATGTGGTCGCTGCTCGGTCCACCGCTCCGGCCCTCGCCCGAGGACGGCGAGTTCGTGCGGCACGCGATCGAGGCGTGGCTCGCGACCGCCAGCTCCACGCAACCCGTGGCGCTGGTCCTGGGAGTCACTCCCGAGCTGCGCGCGGCGGCGGCGCATGCGAACGCGCGCGTGATCGCGGTCGACCGCTCGCAGGGCATGATTCGCGCGGTTCGCACCGGCGCGAAGGGCGAGCGCGACGGAGTCCTGTGCGGAGATTGGCGGAAGTTCCCGCTCGCCTCGAAGAGCGTCGACCTGGTGCTGGCCGACGGCTCGTTCACATTGCTCGCCTATCCCGCCGGCGGGGCAGAGGTCTGCAACGAGCTTCAGCGCGTTCTCCGCTCTGGCGGCCGTTGCGTGGTGCGCTGCTTCGTGCAGACCGAGCTGCACGAGACGGTGGCGCAGGTGTTCGAGGATCTCTCGCGCGGTCGGATCGGGAACTTCCGCGTGCTGCGCTGGCGACTGGGCATGGCGCTGCAGCCAGATGCGCGCTCGGGCGTTCGCGTCGGGCAGATCTGGGACGACCTCCTCGCCGCGTTTCCGGATCTGGACGCGCTCGCGGACGCGCAGGGCTGGTCGCGCGAGGAAGTGAAGTCGATCGAGTTCTATCGCGGCTCGAGCGAGCGCTACAGCTTTCCGACGCTGCCCGAACAGATCGAGTGGTTTCAGAGCTCGGGCTTCTCGACCGTTCGCGTCGACACGCCCGCGTACGAGCTCGGCGATCGCTGTCCGACGCTGGTGCTGGAGCGGCGATGAGCCGAGTTCGGCTCGCGATCCTGACGCGCGCCGGCGACGGCTTCCGCGAGCGACACTATCTGGTGAAGCTGATGTTCCCGATCTGGGACGAGCTGGGAATCGAGGTCGCCGTCGTGACCGACGACGAGCCGTTCGTGCCGGCCGACCTCGCGTTGCTGCACGTCGATCTGTCCGTCGTGCCCGACGGCTGCAGGAGGCTTCTCGAGCGCTATCCGCGCGTGCTGAACGGGAGCGTGCTCGACATCCGCAAGCGCACGTTCAGCCGCGACCTCGTGAGCCGCGACGGCCCCGACCCCGGGCCGGTGATCGTGAAGACGGACTTGAACTGCGGCGGCCGGCAGGAGTTTCGCGAGGCGATCCTGGCCTCGCGCGCGGTGCGCGCGCTGCGGCCGCTCGGCCTCGGCGAGCAGGCGCAGCGCTTCCGCGACTGGCTCGAGGAGCAGCGCCCGTGGGCCCGGCGCACGTGGATCCACACCAGCGACTACCGCGTGTTCCCGTCGCGGTCCGACGTCCCGAGCGCCGTTTGGAGCAATCGCAATCTGATCGTCGAGCGATTTCTCTCCGAGCGGCGGGGCGATCTCTACAGCTGCCGTCACTGGGTCTTCTTCGGAGATCGCGATCGACACTCGCGGACGCTGTCGACCGCGCCCGCGGTAAAGGGCCGGACGAGCATCGAGCCGCTCTCGGAGCCGATTCCCGACGCGCTCCGCGAGATCCGCCGACGGCTCGGCTTCGACTACGGCAAGTTCGACTACGGCGTCGTCGATGGGCGGATCGTGGTGTACGACGTGAATCGCACGCCGGGGATCGCGTCGGATCCGAGCGCGCACGCGGCCGCGGTCGCCGAGCTCGCGCCGGGGATCCTGAGTTTCCTCTCCGAGCTTCGCGGACAGGAATCCACGGCCACGGGCTGAGTCGGTGGTGTACGATCGCGCGATGGACTCACGAGGTCGGGCGTTCTTCGCCAGCGGCTCGATCGCGTCGATCGCGGTCGGGCTCATGCACATCGCAGCGCACCTGTCGGGTCGTCCACCGGGCGCCGAGGCCGCGCACGACGCGATGGTCGCCTTCACCGTGACCGCGCTCGGCATGACCTGGAGCATCGCGGACGCGTTCGACGTCGCGAATCTGTCGTTTGCCGCGCTCTCGATCCTGATCGGCGCGCTCGACCTGTACGTGCTGCGCGCGCTGCGGCCTGCGGGGCGGTCGCTCTCGGGCCTCGCAGTCGTGAACGCGGTGGGGGTGGGCGTGGTTGCCGCGATCGCGGCGTCCGGGCAGGTGGCCCCGCCGTTCTACCTCTACGCGCTCGTCGCGATCCTCTACGCCGTCGCCGCGCTCCGCTCGCGCGCTACAGCTTGAACACCCGCACGGCGTTCTCGCGCAGGAACTTCGGCCAGACGTGGTCCTTGAACGGGACGTTCGGCATGTCGCCGAAGATGCGCTCGAGCGTGAGGCCGGCCGGGAAGTAGCCCGCGTACAGGATCTTGTCGGCGCCGCGCGTGTTCGCGTAGTCGATGATCGCCTTCGGGTAGTGCTTGGGCGCGAAGGCGCTGGTCGAGTAGTAGAGGTTCGGCCACTTCAGCATCAGCTTCACGGCCAGGTCGCACCACGGCTCCGCGCCGTGTCGCATCACGAACTTCAGCTCGGGGAAGAACCAGCAGATCTCGTCGAGCTGCTCGACGTGCTGCGCGGCCATCGGAATGCGCGGGCCGGGCACGCCGATGCAACAGTTGAAGGGCAGGTCGAGCTCCACGCACTTCGCGAAGATCGGGTACCACTCCTTCGCGCCGATCGGGATCTGCGGGAAATTTCCGCACGGGAACGCGGAGACCGACTTGATCCCGAACTGCTCGTACAGGTACACGAGCTCGCGTACCCCCTCCATGCCCTTGTTCGGATCGCTGTTCGCCGACGCGAAGAAGCGGTCCGGGTGATTGCGCAGAGCGGTCTGTGCGACCACACCCTCGCGCGAGAGTCCGATGTGCGCCTTCTCGATGCCGTACTTGTCCATCAGCGCGAGCGTGTAGCCGATGTAGTCCTCTTGCTTCGAGACCTTCGGGAAGTCCTTGAACATGTACTGCACCGGGAAATCGAAGCTCTTCAAGCTCTCCGCGTCGCGAAACAGCGGCCGCATGAAGTCGTAGCTGCGGGTCTGCTCGTCGCTCGGGATGCCGAGCATCAGGTCGATGATTCCGATTCCGGCCGGCAGCGTCATGCCGGTGTCGGTTCGGGTACGGGCGCGGCGTGCCTGCGCGCCCAGCGACCGGTGAGCAGCCAGCCGATCATCAAGCCTGCGTTCAAGAGCGCGTAGACCAGGTTCGCGATCCACATGCCCGTCGCGCCCAGATCCGTGTGGTTGGCCAGGTAGTAACCGAGCGGCGCGCCGACGAAGACCGCGGTCGAGACGGAGATGATCATCGGCGAGTTCATGTCACCCGAGGCCTGCAGCGTGCGGAACGCGACGAAGTACAGGCCGTAGAAGGCGAGGATGCTCGACGAGTAGACCAGGTACTCGGCGGCCATCGCGGCGACTTCCGGATCGTCGACGAAGAGTCCGACCAGCGGGTGGCGGAAGAAGAACACCGCCAGCGCGAGGGGCCAGAGCGCGGCGAGCTCGACCGCGGAGCTGGCCCAGATCGCGCTCCACGCGCGCTCGAGATTGCGCGCGCCCAGGTTCTGGCCGACCAGCGTGGCGCAGGCGTTCGCGATCGGGAAGGCGAGCATGATCGCGAGCATCTCGAGCCGCAGCCCGATGGTGTAGGCCGCCTGCACCTTCCCGCCGAGTCGTCCCGCCATGATCATGAAGAACATCACCATCAGCGAGCGCGCGACCATGTGCAGCGCGGGCTGCCACGACAGGGCGAGCATGCGCCCGAGCATGGCGAAGTCCGGCACGATGTGGCGCGCGCGCAGGTGCACGCGACAGCGTCCGCTGAACAGCATGTACAGCGACACCGCCGCGCCGCACGCGCCGCCGATCGCCGCGCCGAGCGGTATGCCCGC
>JANNLG010000224.1:0-48105 GCA_031396695.1 Deltaproteobacteria bacterium | reverse complement strand
GGGCGCGATGCGCAGCGCGAGGGCGGGCGATCCGCCGCCGACACCGGGAAGCGTCACCTCCAGGCCGTTGGCGTCGCTCGTGAACGCGAGCGCGCCCGGCCGGCCGAGCAGCTCGATGCGCGTCCCGGCGCGAGTCTCGAGCGCGGGAATGCGAACGCGCTCGCGCGCGGGCTCGCCGAGCAGGATCGCGTACAGCGCATCGGCCTTGCGCGTGAAGCGGATCTCCAGTCCGTCGCTCGTCGTCGACGCCGCGCGCCGCCACGGGCGCGTGCCGTAGATCGCCTCGCCGTTCAGGTCGAGCCAGAAGCCGAGCCCGAGCAGCCGCGAGGCTTGTGCGAACGGGATCGTGCCGTCGCCGGTCGGCCCCACGTTGAGCAGCAGATTCCCGTTCTTCGAAACCACGTCGACGAGCAGGTGCACGAGCTGCTCGACCGAGAGCAGATCCGCTTCGGTCTCGGCGCGGTTCCAGCCGAACGAGTTGCCGACGCCGCGACACGCCTCCCACTTGCCGGGCACCGCCTCCGCGAGCACCGCGTATTCGGGGGTCGTGAAGTCGGAGTGCTGCTCGGAACGCTCGTAGCCGAAGGTCGTGAAGCGGTTGTTCACCACGCCGTCGGGCACGCGCGCGTAGTAGTCGGCCATCAGGCGCAGCGGCTCGGCCGCCTTCGGGTAGCCGATGTCGTTCCACAGCACCGACGGCGCGTAGCGCTCGATCAGCTCGCGCCAGTGCGCGTCGGCGTGGCGCGCGTACTCCGCACCCTGCGGGATCGCCTTCATCAGGCCCGCGATGTCGCGGACCGGCCGGCCCTCGAACGGCCAGTCGATTCCGCCCGAGTAGTAGAGCCCCATGCGCATGCCCGCCGCGCGCACCGAGTTCGTCAGCTCGCCGACCAGGTCGCGCTCGCTCTGCCACTCGCGAAGGTGCGGATTGGGATGTGCGCTCGGCCAGAGCAGGAAGCCGTCGTGGTGCTTGGTGGTGAGCACCACGTAGCGCGCGCCCGCACGCGCGAACAACCGCGCCCACGGCTCCGCGCTGAAGGATCGCGTCGCGTCGCGGAAAACCGCGCCGAAGCGCTCGTACGAAAAGTCGCGGCCGTAGGTGGCGTCGTGGTGCGCGCGCGTCGCCGAGTCGGGAAACGCGAGCGTGTTCCAGTACCACTCCGCGTACGGATTGCCGGCGAACGCTTTGTCGAAGCCCTGCTTCGCGAGCTCGGGCAGCGTGACGCCCGTCGGCGCCCAGGCCGGAACCGAGTACGGACCCCAGTGCACGAAGATCCCGAGCTTCGCGTCGGCGAACCAGCTCGGCAGCGCGTGTTCGTCGAGCGAGGCCTTCGTCGGCGCGTAGCGCGTCACGCGGGGATCATACACGCGCGGGGTCGCGTGTTATGCTGCGCGCCTCTTCTGGAAGGAGATCCGTCGTGAAGTTCTACGATTCGCTCGGCCCGAATCCGCGTCTGGTCCGCATGTTCATGCTCGAGAAGGGCATCACCGTGCCCGCCGAACAGGTGGACATCATGGCCGCCGCAAATCGCCGCGCGCCCTATACCGACAAGAATCCCGCGGGCCAGTTGCCCGCGCTCGAACTCGACAACGGCCTGGTGCTCGGCGAGACGGTCGCGATCTGCGAGTACCTCGAGGACAAGAACCCGAACCCGCCGCTGATCGGCCGCACGCCGGAAGAGAAGGCCGAGACGCGCATGTGGACGCGCCGCATCGAGCAGAAGATCACGGGCCCGCTCGCCGACGGCTTCCGCTTCGCCGAGGGCATCGCGATGTTCAAGGATCGCATGCGCACGCTGCCGGAGGCCGCGGCCGGACTGAAGGCGATCGCCGCCGACGGATCGGCCTGGATCGACGGACTACTCGCCGGCAAGCAGTGGGTGTGCGGCAACCGTTTCACGCTCGCCGACATCGTGCTCTACAACGTGCTCGACTTCGGCGCGGGCGTCGGTCAGCCGCGCAACCCTGAGCACAAGAATCTGTCGGCGTGGTTCGAGCGCGTCGGCAAGCGCCCGAGCGCGGAAGCCAGCATCCACCCAGCCGCGAAGGCCGGAGGCATGCGCGCCTGAGCGCGGGCTAGAGGCTCTCTTTGTACGGCCGCAGATCGAGCTCGAGCGTCCAAGCGCTGCGCGGCTGCGCGTACAGCGCGAAGTAGCCGTCGGCGATCACGTCGGGGTGGAGCATGCCGTCTTCCCCAGCGCGATCCTTCGCTCCGGGGAAGCGCGACAAGAGCTGGTCGCCCTCGATCATGCCGTCGACGACCACGTGCGCGAAGCGCCGACACTGCGCGCCGCCTAGACCGGCGCTCGCGCCGACACCGAAAACGATCACGTCCGCCGTCGGCCGAACCTACCACGAGCGGGGTCGGGGACCGGCACGGACGAGAATGCGGGGTCACGCCTCAAGGCGCGACGAATCGAACGAGACACAAACGGGCCCACAGGTGGACCCACCCATCAGAAACGCTGCACGAGGAAACGCCGCAGAAACCGCCCGATCGGGAGGGCCCGGCGAACCGGGCCCTCACACGATCGAACGTTAGAGCGTGCGCTTAGCGCCGGCTCGGGCCGCCGAAGCCGCGACCACCGCCGCCGCCTCCGCCCCCGCCGCGACTGCCACCGCCGCCGCCGCCGCCGCCACCACCGCCGCCGCCACCAGGGCCGCGCTCGTTGGCTTCGCTGACGCGCATCGTGCGACCGCCGAGCTCTCGCCCGTCAAGCGCCTGGCGCGCCTTCGCGGCGCTGTTCGCGTCTTCGTACTCGACGAACGCGAAGCCGCGAGGACGACCGGTGTCGCGGTCCATGATCACACTGACCGAAGCCAGCTCTCCATGCGGCTCGAAGAGCTCGCGGAGCTCGGCCTCGTCGGTGGAGAAAGGAAGGTTCCCTACGTAAAGCTTCTTACCCAATTGCGTATATCCCGTACGTGACCCGTGTGTTCCCGTCCGCGGGCACGTCCCTCGCCTCCTTCGAGCCGGACACGTTCCGGCTTTGAAGAGAAGCGATTACTGTGGCTGCGCGAATGACGAGGGATCGGGCCCCGAGATGCCGCAGGACGGGCCGACGACCGGTTCGACTCACTGCTGAGGGATAAGCCAGAGCGGTGCGTCGACCGATCGACGCCAATCGAAGCGCAGTCTAGCCCGGCGATTCCGAAATGGCGACCCTGAGCAAGGGTTTCGCACGATTATTTTTGGAATGCCCTGGCGACCCCAGCGGGATTCGAACCCGCGTTCTCGGCGTGAAAGGCCGGTGTCCTGGGCCAAGCTAGACGATGGGGTCGGGTGCCGGTCGACCGGCGGGGCGAAGCCTAGCGGTGGCCTTCGGGGTGGTCAAACCATCGCTCCCGCTCGACAATCCGAAACTCGGGTGAATCTTGACCCGATCGTATTGAATCGTATCGTGCGTCACGTCTCGTGCGTCACTTCTGACAGAGGAATGAATCCATGAGCCTCGACCCCGCGCTGCGCGAACGCCTCGACTCGATCGTCCGGTCCGAGCGCGTCGTGCTCTTCATGAAGGGCAACCCCGATTCGCCGCAGTGCGGCTTCTCGGCGCAGGTCGTCTCGATCCTGGGTCGCCTGCTGCCGTCGTACGGCAGCTTCGACGTGCTCTCGGATCGGGAAGTGCGCGAGGGCATCAAGGAGTTTTCGAACTGGCCCACGATTCCACAGCTCTACGTCGACGGCGAGTTCCAGGGCGGCTGCGACATCGTGAAGGAGCTGTACGCGAGCGGTGAGCTGCAGCAGCTGCTCGGCGTGCCGACCAAGGAAGTTCCCGTCCCGCGCGTGACGGTGAGCGACGACGCGGCAGTGCTGCTGCGCGGTGCTGTGAAAAGCCAGGGTGGCGAGCTGCACGTTTCGATCGACGCGTCGTTCAAGCACTCCCTCTCGCTCGGTCCGCGTGCAGGCCACGAGATCGCGGCCGAGAGCAACGGACTCGCGATCCTGTTCGACGCCGAGTCCGCGCTGCGCGCGAACGGGCTCGTGATCGGCGCTGCGGATTCGGGCGGACAGAAGGCGCTCACCGTCGAGAATCCCAATGCGCCGCGCGCGGAGCCGGTGAATCAGCTCAGCGCGCGCGAGCTGCAGGCGATCATGGAGTCGGGCCAGGCCTTCCACCTGTACGACGTGCGCACGCCGGAAGAGCAGCGCCAGGCGCGCATCGCCGACGCGACGCTGGTCGATGCGCGCGTCGCCGCCGAGATCGAGAAGCTGCCGAAGGACGCGTTGATCGTGTTCCACTGCCACCACGGTGGGCGCAGCCAGGCGGCGGCGGAGCACTTCGCGAGCGCGGGCTTCACGAACGTGCACAACCTGGCCGGTGGGATCGACGCGTGGTCGCGCGACGTCGATCCGTCGGTGCCCCGCTACTAGCCCCGCGGAGGAAGACGTGGCCCTGCAGATCCATGCGCCGTCCGACGAAGTGATCGGTAAGCTGCGCGCCGCGATCGAGAGCGCCCTGCCCTGCGACGCGATCGACGTGCGCGGGAGCGGCGGGCACTTCGAGATCCGCGTGGTCTCGGCCTCGTTCGCGGGCAAGAACACGCTCGCGAAGCAGCGGCTGGTGTTCAGCGCGATCGCCCACCTGATGAAGGGCGACGGCGCGCCCGTACACGCGATCGACAAGCTCGAGACGATCGCGCCGGGATGAGCGTCGCCGCGGAGCTCGACCCGACACACTTCCGTGTGCGGCGCTGCTCCGTGCGCGGCTTCGAGCTCGCGACCATCGACGAAGGCTCGGGGCCGGCGCTCCTGCTCGTGCACGGCTGGCCCGAGACCAAGCGCATCTGGTGGCGGAACATCGCGCCGCTCGCAGCCGCCGGCTTCCGCGTGATCGCGCCCGACCTGCGCGGCTTCGGCGAGAGCGGCGTCGCGCCCGACGGCTTCGAAGACGTGCCGTCGCACAGCCGCGACCTGGCGGCGCTGCTCGACGAGCTCGGCATCGACCGCTGCGTGCCAATCGGCGGCGACCTCGGGGGCGCGATCATCCAGGACTTCTCGAAGCGCTTTCCGGAACGCGTCTCGCGCTTGGTGATCTTCAACTCGCCTCTCCCGTACCTGAAGGACCGGATGACGGGAATGCGCACGCGTCCTGCGCTCGAGGCGAGCGACTACTACCTGCGCCAGGGCACGGACGCCGACGCGCTCGCTCGCGAGCTCGCGAGCCCCGAGCAGCGCCGACGCTACATCGCCACGTTTTACGGCTCGCGCTTCTGGGCACACCCGGGCGCGTTCACGCGCGAGGGCGTCGACTTCATGACCGAGCCGTTCGCGGACGCCGCGAAGCTGCGCGCGAGCTTCGGCAACTACGAATCGAGCTTCGACGCGGCGAAGCGCAGCGAGCCGCCGCTCCTGGGCGAGAACCCGACGCACGCGCTGATCCTGTTCGGGGCGTCGGACCACGTGATCTACCCGGAGTTCGATCGCATGGCGGCAAAGGTCTTCCTCGACCACGTCGGCCCGTTCCTGGTCCGCGACGCGGGTCACTTCCTGCAGTGGGAAGCGGCGCACGCGCTGAACTCCGGCGTGCTCGCCTTCTGTCGCGACCTGCTCTAGGCGGCGGGAGCCCGGCCGCCGCGCAGGACCCGACCCGGCAGAGCGCCCATGGGATCGAGCGCGTCGCGTCCGTCCTCGCGCAGGACCGTGCCGTTCACCACGACCGCGCGGACGCCGATCGCGTCGGCGATCAGGCGGTCGGAGCCGCCGGGCAGATCGCGCACGCGCCGCAGCGGGCTACAGCCGACGGTGTCGGGGTCGAACACCGCGATGTCCGCGGCGAGGCCAACCGCGAGCCGGCCGCGGTCGTGGATGCCGAACACCTCCGCTGAACGCGAGGTCAGCAGTCGCACGCCCTGCTCGAGCGACAGCACGCGCTTCTCGCGCACCCAGTGCGAGAGCAGGTGCGTCGAGAAACACGCGTCGCAGAGCTGGCTCGCGTGCGCGCCGGCGTCGGAGAGCCCGAGCACCACCGCCGGGTGCGTGAGCAGCTCGGCGACCGCGCCTTCGTCGGTGTTCATCACCGCGATCCGGAAGCGCGCCTCGAGGTCGCTCGCGAGCGCGAGGTCGAGCACCAGGTCGACCGGGTGCACGCCGCGCTCTTGCGCGACCTGCACCACGTTTCGCTCGTCGAGCGACGGGTCCTGCGGACAGGCGGAGACGACCGTGTCCTCCCAGCGTCCGGCGATCCCGCCGCGCGTGCCGCGCTCGCGAAACGCCGCGCGGAACGCCGGGTCCGCGTAGATGCGCTTCTTGCCCTCGCGGTCCGCCGCGGACACGGGACGGAACAGCTCCATGCTCTCGTACGGGAACGGCGCCGCGAACTGGAACTCGAAGTTGAGCGGCCGGCAGGCGACCTGCGGATACACCGCGACGCCCTGGCGCTGCAGGTTCAGGTGCTCGTCGAGCACCTTGCGGTGGCCGTCCGGGCCGAGCGCGCCCGCGAGCAGCGCGGTCCACGAGACGGCGCGGCCGGTCTTGCGCGCGATCTCCGCGAACTCCGCCGTGAAGAAGCCGCGCCCGATCGTGGCCTGCATCAGCCCGTGACCGACCGTGCCGAGCGTCGCCGCGAGCCGCCCGATCTCGTCGAGCGAGGCCGCGCGGCTCGGCACCGGCCGCCCCGCGTAGCCCACGTGCGTCGCCGACTTGCTGGTCGCGAAGCCGAGCGCGCCGGCGCGCAAGCCGTCGGCGACGATCTGCTCCATGCGCGCGATCTCGGCCTCGGTCGCCTCGCGCTCGGTCGCCTCTTCGCCCATCACGTACAGCCGCAGCGGCGTGTGGCCGAGCAACGCGCCCACGTTGATCGCGGTGCCGCGCGCCTCGACCGCGTCGAGGTACTCCGGGAACGTCTCGAACGGCCAATCCAGGCCGACGCCCTTGCGCAGCGTCGCGAGCGACATGCCCTCGACGTTCTCGAGCGTGCGCATGATCAGCTCGCGGTGCTCGGCGCGCGTAGGCGCGATACCGAACCCGCAGTTGCCCATCACCACCGAGGTCACTCCGTGCCACGGCGAGATCGTGAGCATGCGATCCCAGAAGATCTGCGCGTCGTAGTGGGTGTGGATGTCGACGAAGCCGGGCGAGACCACGCAGCCGGTGGCGTCGATCGTGCGCCGGGCCGTGCCGCGGAGCTCGCCGAGCGCTGCGATCCGCCCGTTCGCGATGCCCAGATCGCCGCGATACGCCGGAGCGCCGGTGCCGTCCACGAGCGTTCCGCCTCGGATCGCGAGATCGAAATTCTCCGCCATGGCCCCTCCGCTGATCGGTTAAGCAGGACAGGAAAGACCACGCGAGTCAAGGCTACGGCTCGACAGCCCCGCGGCTTTGCGGTTCTACTTCGCGCGTGACGCAAGCTCCGAGCAAGACCGGCGTGCTGATCGCGAATCTCGGCACGCCGAACTCGCCGAACACGGGCGACGTGCGCCGCTACCTGCGCGAGTTCCTGTCGGATCCGCGCGTGCTCGACATCGCGACGCTGCCCCGCTGGCTGCTCGTGAACGCGGTGATCGCGCCGTTTCGCGCGCCGCGCTCCGCACAGGCGTACCGGAAGGTCTGGACCGAGCGCGGCTCGCCGCTGCTCAGCAACGGCAGGGATCTGCGCGACGCGCTGGCGGCCGAGCTCGGACCGGGTTTCGAGGTCGCGCTCGGCATGCGCTACGCGGAGCCGTCGCTCGCGACCGCGCTCGACGCGCTCTTGCAGCACGACCTCGCGCGCGTCGTGTTCGTGCCGCTCTTCCCGCAGTACGCGTCGTCGTCGACCGGCTCCGCACTCGAGAGCCTGCACGCGCTGGTCGGCGAGCGCTGGAACGTGCCCGCCGTGACGACGCTGCCCGAGTTCTTCGACGCGCCGGGCTTCGTCGCCGCGCTGGCGGAGATCACAGCGCCGCGGCTCGCGGCGTTCCGGCCCGATCACGTGCTGTTGAGCTACCACGGCCTGCCCGAACGGCAGGTGCGCAAGAGCGACTCGACCGGCCGACACTGTCTGGCGTCGGCCGGCTGCTGCGACGCGATCAGCGCTGCGAACCGGCACTGCTACCGAGCGCAGTGCTACGCGACTTCGCGAGCACTGGCTTCCGCGCTGCACCTGCCCGCGGGCTCGTACTCGACCGCGTTCCAGTCGCGGCTCGGCCGCACGCCCTGGATCACGCCCTTCACCGACGTGCTGTTGCCGGAGCTCGCGCGCGCGGGCGCGAAGCGGCTCGCCGTGCTGTGCCCGTCGTTCGTATCCGACTGCCTCGAGACGCTCGAAGAGATCGGTCTGCGCGGCGCGGAGCAGTGGCGCGCCCTCGGCGGCGAGGCGCTCGAGCTCGTGCCCTGCGCGAACGCGCACCCCGCCTTCGTGCGCTTCCTGGCCGAACAGGTGCGGAGCACCGGCTCTTGACCCGCGCTGAGAAGGCGAAGCGGATCGGCGAGATCCTCGACGCGCTCTACCCGTTTCCCGACGTTCCGCTCGCGCACCAGGATCCGTACACGCTCTTGATCGCCGTGCTGTTGTCGGCGCAGTGCACCGACGCGCGTGTGAACCAGGTGACGCCCGTGCTGTTCGCGCGCGCGCGCACACCGCGGACCATGGCGTCGCTGTCGGTGCCCGAGATCCGCGCGATCATCCGGCCCTGCGGACTGTCGCCGGCGAAGTCGAAGAACATCCACGCGCTCTCGAAGATCCTGATCGAGCGCCACGGCGGTCAGGTGCCGAAGAGCTTCGACGAGCTCGAGGCGCTGCCCGGCGTCGGCCACAAGACCGCGAGCGTGGTCATGTCGCACGCGTTCGGCGTGCCGGCGTTTCCGGTCGACACGCACATCCACCGCCTGGCGGAACGCTTCGGACTCTCGAGCGGCCGCAACGTGGTCGAGACGGAACGCGATCTGAAGGCGCTGTTCCCCGAAGAGGAGTGGATCCGGCGCCACCTGCAGATCATCTACTTCGGCCGCGAGCACTGTCCCGCACGCGCGCACGATCCGGCGGACTGTCCGATCTGCAGCTGGGCGGCGGCAAGAGCGATCAGGTCCCGATCCGCGAAAGCCGCAGCAGCGGGCCGACCGGCTCGGTCTCGGCGCCCAGGTCGATCTCACCCGCGATGAACCAGTCGTTGTCCTCCGCGGGGTCGAGCAGCACCTGCGTGACGGTCCAGCGGCGCGGTCCGTCGGCCACGATCCGCGTCCACTCGGCGCTGCGCGCCGCTTGCGTGAACACGATCTCGTCGTGCAGTGCAAAGAAGTCGCCGAGCTCGCGCTCGAAGCGCTTCGCGGTCCAGGGATCGTCGGGATCGGGTCGCACGCAGGCAGCGGCCTCTTCCCAATCGCGGTCGGCGAGCGCGCGCACCAGACGGTGCAGCTCGGCGCGCGCGCGCGCCCGCAGCGCGCGGTCGTCGCGCGCCAGATCGTAGACACGCGCCGGTGTCGCCGCCGGCGCGGGCTCCGTGCTTCGCGAGGCCGGATCGATCAAGCTCTCCCACTCGTCGACCAGGCTCGAGTCGACGCGCTCGAGCATGGCCCGAAAGTACGCGATCACGTCGTGCACGGCCTCGGTGCGCGCGCCCTCGGGAACCGTCTGCACGATCGTGCCGTAGACCTGCGACACGTAGCGCAGCAGGAGCCCCTCGATGCGCTGCAAGCCGTAGAAGCGCACGTAGTGGTCGAAGCTGTAGTAGCCCTCGTACATCTCGCGCGCGATCGACTTCGGGTGCACGTCCTGGTGGCGCACCCACGGGTGGCGACGCGCGAACAGATCGAAGGTCTCTTCGATGAACGCGCGGCTCGGCACGACCGGCTGCACCTCGTCGAGCCGGCGGATGCGCTCCTCGTAGGGCACGCCGTCGGCCTTCCACTGCGCGATCAGCTCGCTCTTCACGCGATCCATCTGCTTGAACAGGATCGCGCGCGGATCCTCGAGCACCGCCTCGACCAGCGACAGCAGCTCGTGCGCGAACTCCTCGTCGCGAGCCTCGATGTACGAGATCGCCTCGACCACGTAGAGAGAGAGCGCGTGGTGCAGCGAGAAGTCCCACTGCAGATCCTCCGCGACGCGCACGCGCCTGCGCCCCGATGCCGCGTCGCGCTCGACGCGCACGATGTCGGCCGAGCGCAGGCCGCGGAACAGCTGAGCAGCCTCGCGCAGGATGCGCCGTTTGCGCGCGTCGGCCTCGTGGCTGCGCCCGATCAGCTCCGCGACCGAGCGCCAGCCGCGCCGCGGATCGGCGTCGTCCTCGGCCTGACGCAGGAGCAGGATCAGCATCCCGTGCGTGACACGGAAACGCGACACCAGCGGCTCGGGCGAGCGGTCGATCAAGCGTTGGAACGTCTCTTCGTTCCAGCCGACGAAGCCGGGCGGCGGCTTCCGGGTCACCTCGTGCTTGCGCTTCTTGCCGCCCGGCTTGCTGGCGCGCGCGCGCAGGCGCTTGTTCTCGATCACGTGCTCGGGCGCCTGACACACCACGCTGCCGCGCACGTCGAAGCCCTTGCGGCCCGCGCGCCCGCCGATCTGCCTGAACTCGCGCGCCGAGAGCGCGCCGACGCGCCGCCCGTCGAACTTCGCGAGCTTGGTGAAGAGGACGGTGCGGATGGGGATGTTCACGCCCACGCCGAGCGTGTCGGTGCCGGAGATGACCTTGAGCAGTCCCTGCTGCGCGAGCTGCTCGACGAGCAGGCGGTACTTCGGCAAGAGCCCCGCGTGGTGGATGCCGATGCCCGCGCGCACGATCCGCGAGAGCTCCTTGCCGTAAGCGGTGTCGAAAGCGAAGTCGCCGAGCGCCTCGCCGATCTTCACCCGCTCCGGCCGCGAGGCCACGTTCAAACTGGTGAGCGCCTGCGCGAGCTCCGCGGCTTCGCGCTGCGTGAACGAGACCACGTAGACCGGCGCCTTGCCCGCCTCGAGCAGCGTCTCCACCGTTTCGTGTAGGGGCGTCTCGCAGTACGCGAAATCGAGCGGCACGGGGCGATCGTCGGACGCGACCAGTGCGACCGCCCGACCCGAGCGCGACTCGAGATCGCGGCGGATCTCGCGCGTGTCGCCGAGCGTCGCCGACATCAGCAGGAAGGTCGTGCCCGGCAGCACCAGGAGCGGCACCTGCCAGGCCACGCCGCGTTGCGGGTCGGAGTAGAAGTGGAACTCGTCCATCACCGCGTACGGCGCGTCGAGCGCCCCGCCCTGGCGCAGCGCCATGTTCGCGAGCACCTCGGCGGTGCAGCACACGATCGGCGCGGCCGAGTTGATGCTCGCGTCGCCGGTCAGCATGCCGACGTTCTCGGGTCCGAAGTCGGCGCACAGCGCGAAGAACTTCTCGCTAACCAGCGCTTTCACCGGCGAGGTGTAAAACGAGCGGCGCCCCTCGCACATGGCCTTGAAGTGGAGCAGCGTCGCGACCAGCGACTTGCCCGAGCCGGTGGGCGTCGCCAGCACGACGTGCTTACCCGCGAGCAGCTCGAGGAACGCCTCCTCCTGGGCCGGGTACGGCACCAGACCGCGCGCGCTCGACCACGACACGAAGCGATCGAGGATCTCCTCGGCGGAGAGCCGCCCGATCGGACTGGCCAGGTCGACGAGCCGAGCTGCGTCGGCGAACTCAGCCACGGGCGTCGCGCCTGCGCCGGATCACCACCACGCGCCCGATCAGCTCGGGCGGTGGCGCCGTTTCGGTCGGCGCGATCTCGATCCGCGCGCCCACGCCCTGCACCACGCGCGTGCCCGCGTCCGTCGCGACGAAGCCCTTCGCGCGCAGGGCGCCCTCGCTCGCGATCCGACGCAGGATCGTGTCGGCGGAGAGCCCCGGCTCGAGCTCGAGCACGTCCGACTCGAACGCCTCGTGGGTGTGCGCTCCGCCCACGACGCGCGCGCGCCGCGCACGGCGTGCCTGCTCGAGGCCGGGCGGGAACAGGAGCTCGGGCGACACCACCGCGTGACGGGTGCGCAGGATCGGCGCCTCGGGCTCGATCGCCCGCAGGCGCGCCTCGATGCGCGGCAGCTCCGACTCGGGCACGAGATCGAGCTTGTTCAGCAGCAGGAGATCCGCCGACGAAACCTGGTCCTCGAACGTGCCCTCGAGATCCCGCCCGCTCGCGACCTGCTCGGCATTCACCACTACCACGGTCACGTCGTCGCCGAGCCAACGCGAGACGGGCTCGCGCCAGAAGTGCATCTGCACGTCGTACGGCAGCGCGACGCCCGACGTCTCGATCACGATCCGGTCCGGATCGACGCGCTCGCGCAGGCGTTCGAGCGTGAGCACGAGCTCGTCCGAGAGCTGGCAGCACACGCAGCCGCCACCGAGCTCGACCAGCGTCTCGTCGTCTCCGCCGAGCAGCGCGCGGTCGATGCCGAGCTCGCCGAACTCGTTCGACACGATCGCCAGCCGCAGGCCCTGCGCGCGCGCGTCGGCGAGCAGGTGCCGCACGAGCGTGGTCTTGCCCGAGCCGAGGAAGCCCGAAACGAGCAGCGCGGGCACGCGTCGCTCGACCTGTGAGGTCTTCGTCACGTGCGGGAGGATGCCCGACCGGGCTAGGTTCCGCCGCCGATGGACGAGCTGTTCGAGGCCGTGCGCGAGGCGTGCGATCGCGCGGTGTGGTCGCGCGGAGTGGAGCTCGTGCGCAAGGGCGCGGTGCAGACGCAGACGAGCTCGGAGACGGAGGTCGTGATACGCGTCGAAGGACGCGCCGGCCGGGCCACGCCCGCGGCGCGGCTGTTTCCGCGCGAGCCCGCCTGGGAGTGCGACTGCGACGGGCAGGACGATCCGTGCGAACACGTCGCGGCGGCGGTGATCTTCTGGCGTCGCGCGCGCGAAGCGGGGGACGCGCTGCCGCGCGCGCCGGTCGCGAGTGCGCGGCTCGGCTATCGCCTGACGCGCACGCACACAGGCCTCGCGCTCGCGCGCGTGTTGGTGCGCGAGGGCCGCGACGAGCCGCTGCCCGCGTCGCTCGCCGCCTATGCGGCCGGCAGCGCGACCGGGCCCGCGCCGCTCGCGAGCGCCGCCGATCTCGCCGTCGAGCGCCTGCTAGACACGCGGCGCAGCGGCGCGCTCCCCACTCCATCGATGCAGCGCCTGCTCGCGGCGCTGGTCGGCTGCGACGACATCTCGCTCGATGGTGCGCCGGTCTCCGTCTCGCTCGAGCCCGTGCTGCCGATCGCGCTGATCGAGGACCGCGGCGACGGCTTCGCGCTCACGCTCGTGCCCGACCCGCGCCACGACGAGAGCTTCGCGAACGGCGTCGCGCGCTGCGGCGACGTGCTGCGGCCGCTCGGTGATCCGCATCTGTCGGCGCGCGAGCGCGACGAGCTGCCGCGCGGCCGCTTCTACCCGGCCGAGGCCGCCGGTCGGCTGGTGTCCGAAGTGATTCCCGAGCTGCGCGGGCGCGTGCCCATCGAGCTGCGCAGCGAGCGCCTGCCGATCGAACGTGCCGAGCGACCGCGACTGCGCGCGCTGGTGAGCCGCGACGACGACGCGCTGACGGTGCGCGCGGAGCTCGTGTACGGCGATCCGCCGGTCGCGCGCATCGAGCAGGGACGGCTCATCGCGCTCGGCGGCAGCGTGGTTCCGCGCCGCATCGAGTCCGCCGAAGCGAGTCTCTCGAGTCGGCTCGAGCACGAGCTCGGGCTCGCACCGGGCGCGTCGCTCGTGCTGCCCGCCGCACAGGCCATTTCGTTCCGAGAGCAGCTCGAGCGCTTCTCCGGAGAGGTGGTCGGACGCGCGCACGAGCAGTTCCGGCTGGCGCCCGCGCTCGAGCCCCGGCTCGCGGCCGGGGCCGATCGTTTCGAACTCGATTTCGCGCCGCGCGGCGGCGGCGGACGCGTCGACGCGGCGCGCGTGCTGCGCGCCTGGCAGGAGGGCGAGTCACTCGTGCCGCTCTCGGGCGGCGGCTTCGCGCCGCTGCCGTTGGAGTGGCTCGCGCAGCACGGCCGGCGCGTCGCCGACCTGCTCGCCGCGCGCGCGAACGACGGTCGCCTGCCCGGCTGCGCCCTGCCCGATCTTGCGCGTCTGTGCGAGGAGCTCGGCGAGCCCGCGCCGCCCGGCTTCGAGCGCCTGCGCGCGCTGCTCGACGACTTCGCGGGACTCGGCGAGCCGACGCTTCCGTCCGATCTCGTTGCCGAGCTGCGAGGCTACCAGCGCAGCGGTGTCGCGTGGCTGCAGTTCCTGCGCGAAGCCGAGCTCGGCGGTCTGCTGGCCGACGACATGGGTCTGGGCAAGACGCTGCAGGCGCTGTGCGCGGTGCGGGGCCGCACGCTGGTGGTCGCGCCGACCAGCGTCTTGTTCGGCTGGGAGGAGCAGGCCCGACGCTTCCGTCCCGGACTGCGCTGCTCCGTCTATCACGGTGCGAAGCGCGCGCTCGATCCCCACGCCGACCTGACGCTCACGAGCTACGCGATCCTGCGGCTCGACGCCGAGGCGCTCACGCGCGAGCGCTGGGACACGGTCGTGCTCGACGAGGCGCAGGCGATCAAGAATCCGGACAGCCAGATCGCGCGCGCCGCGTTCGGCTTGAACGCGGGTTTCCGATTGACCCTCACCGGCACGCCGGTCGAGAACCGACTCGACGAGCTGTGGAGTCAGCTCCACTTCGCGAACCCGGGGCTGCTCGGCGCGTTGCGCGACTTCCGCGAACGCTACGCCAGGCCGATCGCGGCGGGCGAGCCGGGTGCGGCCGCGCATCTGCGCCAGCGCATCGCGCCGTTCCTGTTGCGTCGCATGAAGTCGGTGGTCGCGGCTGAGCTGCCGCCGCGCACCGACGCGACGCTGCACTGCGAGCTCGACGCCGAGGAGCGCGCCGTCTACGACGCGGTGCGCGCGGCCTCGCAGCGTCAGGTCGTCGAGCGCTTGCAGCAAGGCGGGAACGTGCTCGAGGCGCTCGAGTTGCTGCTGCGCCTGCGCCAGGCGGCCTGCCACCGCGCGCTCGTGCCCGGCCAGAGCGCGCCGGGCTCGACCAAGGTCGCGGTGCTGCTGGAGTCGCTCGAGGAGGCGGCGGCGGAGGGGCACAAAGCGCTGGTCTTCTCGCAGTGGACCTCGTTCCTGGACCTGGTCGAGCCGCACCTGCGCGAGGCCGGGATCGCCTTCGAGCGTCTGGACGGCAGCACACTCGACCGCCAAGGCGTGGTCGAGCGCTTCCAGTCCCCCGAGGGCGCCCCTGTCTTGCTGATTTCCCTGCGCGCTGGCGGAACCGGTCTCAACCTGACCGCGGCCGACCACGTGTTCCTGCTCGATCCGTGGTGGAACCCCGCCGTCGAGGAGCAAGCCGCCGATCGGGCGCACCGAATCGGTCAAGAGCGGCCGGTCTCCGTCTACCGTCTGGTCGCGCGCGAGACGGTCGAGGAGCGCATTCTGGCGCTCCAGGACCGCAAACGAGCGCTAGCCGAAGCGGCCCTGTCCGGCGCCGATCAAGCAAGCTCCATCAGTCGCGAGGACTTGCTCGGGCTACTTGCGTGAGGGACGTCACAAAGCCGACCCCGGGTGACGCCGATCACAGCTCACATGGAGAGCGTTTGGTGGACTGCAGGCAGTCGAGAGGGCGGCCGACCCGATTCGGGTCGCTCGATTCCAATCGACGGGGGTCAGGGGTTGCGAAAGTCGGTCCTTCAGACGGGGCTCGTTCGGGCGGCGTTCGGCGCCGTGTGCGTGCTCGCGTTGTCCGCCTGTCAGACGCCGTGGACCACCGCGATCCTGCAACAGCCGCAAATCACGCTGGAGCCCGCGCCTGAAGTCGAAGTCACGGCGCAGCCCGCCGTGGAGGTCTCGTCTGCTCCCGCCGTCGTCCCGGCTCCGGTCGAGTCCTCTCTGAAAGGGCGGCTCGCCGCGCTGCTCGTCGAGCGCGCACCGAACATGCGCCCCGTCGATCGCGCGCGCGTGGCGGGCGCGATCGAGACCGCGCACCGGAATCACCGCGTCGATCCCGTTCTGGTCCTGGCCGTGATCCGCCAGGAGAGCCACTTCCGCGCGGACGCGATCGGAGTTCACAACTCGATCGGCCTGATGCAGGTGCGGCCATTCGTCGCCGCGGACGTCGCGCGCCGTCACAACATTCCGTGGGCGGGCGCCAAGACACTGCTCGATCCCGCCGCGAACGTGCAGATCGGCGCCTGCTACCTGGGCGAGATGCTCGAGATGTTCCATGACCCGGCGCTCGCAATCGTGGCCTACAACATGGGCCCGACCCGCGTTCGTCGGATGGTGGCGCGCGGTCACCACCCCAAGCCCGCCTACCTGGGCTCGGTGCTGAAGCACTTCCAGGCGCTCTCGAGCGAGCTCGGCGAGATCCCGCCCGAGCAGATCACCGAAGCGCTCGCCGAGTAGCGCGTCTGGCCTTCCCTTCCGGCGGTCGGCGACGGATCATGGCGCCATGATCGCGCCCCGAGACGAGCTCCGCGGCAAGACCTGCCTGATCACCGGAGCCACGAGCGGGATCGGCCGAAGCTCGGCGCTCGGTCTCGCCGCCCGTGGCGCGACGCTCGTGCTGTTGTGCCGGAACTCGCTTCGCGCAGACGAGACACGGGCGGAGATCGCCGCCCGCACCGGCAACACGGACGTCCAGATCCTGCTGGCCGACCTCGCTTCGCTCGACGAGATCCGCCGCGCGGCGTCGCAGTTTCTCGCCACGGGCGCGCCGCTGCACGTGCTGTTGAACAACGCTGGCGTCGTGCAGACCGAGCGCAGCGAGACCGTCGACCGGATCGAGACGACCTTCGCGGTGAATCACCTCGCGCCCTTCCTGCTCACGAACCTGCTGCTCGAGCGGATCGTCGCCAGCGCGCCCGCGCGCATCGTCACCGTTTCGTCCGACGCGCACAAGCTCGGCGGCGGACTCGACTTCGACGATCTCGGCGCCGCGCGCCGTTACTCCGGCATGGCCGTCTACGGCCGCTCGAAGCTCGCGAACCTGTACTTCAGCTATGAGCTGGCGCGTCGTCTCCAGGGAACCGGAGTGACCGTGAACGCAGCGCACCCCGGCGCCGTTCGCACCGAGCTCGGTCAGAACAACGATGCGCCGATCCTGAAGTTCCTGACCGGGCTGGTGCGCCCGTTCTTCCGCAGCCCGGAGCGCGGCGCCGAAACTTCGATCTGGCTGTGCAGCTCGCCGGATGTCGCGGGGGTCAGCGGCCGCTACTTCGCGGACTGCAAGGAGCGCCAGGCGCATCGACGCGCATACGACGAGGCCGCCGCGCGGCGGCTCTGGGACGAGAGCGCGAAGCTCGTGGGTCTGGCGGGCTAGCGAGACTCGGGCTTCAACGCGCGCTGTGGCGCGTTGACGTTGCCGGCCACAACCGCGATAAAGCGGTGCGGATCTGGATGAGGGGAGCGGTGGCGGAGATCCCGGCCGAGCATCGGATCGTGGGTCAAGCGCACGTCGAGGTGATCAGCGTGCGGCTCGCCTTCGGCGACCGGCGTGTCTTCGACGGGCTCTCCTGTCGGCTCGCGAACGGCAAGATCTCCGTGATCCTGGGCGCGAGCGGTGTGGGCAAGAGCACGCTCCTGCGCATGGCGTCGGGGCTGTTGAAGCCCGACTACGGCGACATCTGGATCGGCGACCAGGAAATCACCCGCATGCCGGAGCGCAAGCTGCGCAACCTGCGCCGCGGCCTGGGCATGATGTTCCAGGGCGGCGCGCTGCTCGATTCACTCACCGTCTTCGACAACGTCGCGCTGGCGCTGCGCGAGCACACGAAGCTCTCCGAGCGCGACATCGAAGCCAAGGTGCACGCGCAGTTCGAAGCGGTGGGCCTGAAGAAGGTCGATGCGCTGCTGCCGGGTGAGATCTCGGGCGGCATGAAGAAGCGCGTCGCGCTCGCTCGCGCGATGATCATGGAGCCGTCCGTGCTGTTGATCGACGAGCCGTTCTCGGGCCTCGATCCGCTCGCCGTGCGCCTGATCGAGCACCTGCTGGTCGAGGTGAATCGCACCAAGGGTCTGACCATGATCCTGACCAACCATCACATCGGCTCGACCATGCGCATGGCGGACGAGATCGTGTTCCTGGTGGATGGCGTCGCGGTGACGGGCTCGGTCAAGGACATCAAAGAGAGCATCGACCCGCGCATCCAGCGCTTCCTGCAGGCCGCGGGCACCGGACCCAGCCTCGAAGAGGCGAGCTGATGCTCGAGTACGTCCGCTACGTCGGCTGGCGCACGATGTGCAACCTGAACGAGCTCGGCGGCATCGCGCATTTCGGCGCGCGCATGGCGTACGAGACCTTCCGGCCGCCCTGGCGGCTGCGGCGCCTGGTCGACGAGATCTACACGACGGGTGTGTTGTCGCTCGCGATCGTGCTGTTGTCGGGCGCGGTGGTCGGCGCGGTGCTCGGGCTGCAGGGCTACATCACGCTGGAGCGCTTCGGCGCGGAGAACAGTCTCGGCGGCGTGGTGGGACTGTCGCTGGTGCGCGAGTTCGGACCGGTGCTCACGGCGCTGCTGGTCGCGGGCCGCGCGGGCTCGGCGGTCGCGGCGGAGATCGGCGCGATGGTCGCGACCGAACAGCTCGACGGGCTGCGCATGATGTCGATCGATCCGGTCGACTTCGTCACGCAGCCCAAGGCGCTCGCGCTCACCATCTCGATGCCGCTGCTCTCGGCGCTGTTCGTCGTGTTCGGGATCGCGGGCGGGTACGTCGTCGGCGTGGGTCTGCTGGGGATCGACGGCGGCACCTACATCACCGGCGTCGAGGCGAACATCACGTTCAGCGACGAAGTGGTCGGCAGCGTGTTGAAGTCGCTGGTGTTCGGCATGGTCGTCGCTCTGATCTCGACCTGGCGCGGCTACACGTCCGCGCCCAACGCTGCGGGCGTGAGCCGGGCCACGACCGGCGCGGTCGTGCAAGCATCGGTCGTCACGCTCATGTTCGACTACGTCATCACCGCGCTCTGGGGAGGCTGAGTTTGGGCCGTTCGCCGATTCGCGATCTTCTGGTGGGGGTGTTCGTGCTCTCCGGACTGGCGGCACTCGCCTATCTGTCGATCCAGCTCGGAGGCTCGACGTATTCGGGTCCGGGGGGGCTCCGCTTGTACGCCGCCTTCGACGAGGTCGGCGGGCTCGCGCCGCGCTCGCCGGTCGTGATCGGCGGCGTGAAGGTCGGACAGGTGAAGTCGATCGAGCTGTCGCCCACCGGCGACTTCCGCGCGCGCGTGCTGATCGACATCGACAAGGAATTGAAGCTGCCCGACGACACCGCCGCGTCGATCCTCACGCAGGGCGTGCTCGGGAGTCAGTACATCGGGCTCGAGCCGGGCGGCTCGGAGACCCTGCTCGCCGACAACGGCGAGATCGCGTACACGCAGAGCGCGGTGGTGATCGAGCGCCTGATCGGCCGCGTGATCCAAAGCCTGGGCAACTCCAATGGCGGCGGCGAGAAACCGAGCTCCGACTCGAGCGGTGGCGGCGGCTGATGCGCGCCCCGCGAACGCTCGTGCTCGCCATGCTCGCGAGTGTCGGGATCGGCTGCGCCTCGGCGTCGGGGCCCGCTCCCGATGCGACCGACGCCACGCAAGCGACCGAGTCCGCGGAGGCGCCGAACCCGGATCCGTGGCGGGGCTTCAACCGCGCGATGTTCACAGTGAACGACTCGCTCGATCGCTGGCTGCTGGGGCCCGTCGCGCGGGGTTGGATCTTCGTCACGCCCGAGACCGTGCGCGTCCACATCGAGCAGTTCTTCGACAACCTGAACTTCCCCGGGTATTTCGTGCAGCCGCTGCTGCAGGGTGATCCCAAGCAGTCAGGGGTCGCGCTCGCGCGCTTCGGCGTGAACACCACCGTCGGCCTGGCGGGGTTCTTCGATCCCGCGAATCACTACCTCGGGCTTTCGCGACGACCCGAGGACATGGGGCAGACGTTCGGCGTCTGGGGCTCGGGACCGGGGCCGTTCCTGGTCTTACCGGTCGTGTTGCCGGCTTCCAACGTGCGCGACGCGTCGGGCTTTCCGGTCGACTCGGTGTTGAACATCGGGGACTCGCAGGTCATCTCATATGTCGTTCCGGGGCTGTGGCCGGTGACGCTCCTGCGCACGATCAACCGCAGGGCACTGGTCGACAGGGATCTTCGCGAGCTGCGCGCGGGTTCCCTCGATTGGTACTCCGCGGTGCGCGACGGGTATCTGCAGCGCCGCGAAGTGCTGATCCGAAACGATCTGGATGGTGGACAGGAGACACGGAGTGACGATCTATACGATCTCGATGAAGAGCCTGATCCGGAGTAGCGCGTTCGCGCTCGCCCTGCTTCTGCTCGCCTCCGCCTGGCCTGCGCGCGCCGACGAGCGCATCGCTTCGGGTCGTGCGTTCATGACGACGACCGTGAACGACGTGCTCGCGATCCTGAACGACAAGCAGCTCAAGGGTGAGCCTCGCCTGAAGAAGCTCGAGTCGATCGCGCTCGAGCGCTTCGACTTCCCGCGCATGGCGCTGCTCGTGCTGGGCAAGAACCGCAAGGAGCTGACGCCGGAGCAGCTCGAGCAGTTCAAGGTCGAGTTCAAGCAGAGCCTCTCGAACACCTACGGCCGGCGGATCGACGGCTACACGGCGAACGAGAAGATCGAGATGGGCGAAGCCCGGCTCGAGCCGAACAAGGACGTGACCGTGAAGACGCGCGTGGTCGGCGGCGCAGCCGGAGACGGCGTGCAGATCGACTACCGCCTGCGCGAGGTCGAGGGCGGCGGCTGGCTGATCATCGACGTCATCCCCGCGGGCGTGTCGCTGATCCAGAACTTCCGCTCGCAGGTGCAGGAGATCGTCACACAGAAAGGCGTCAGCCGGCTGATCGAGACCCTGCGCGAGAAGAACCAGCAGCCGGCCGACCCGGCGACGGCCGCGAAGTAGCGCTCCGCAGCGCGCGCGCGTCAGTGCAGCAAGGCCCGTGCACGCGCTGCGCGGAACGGAGCGGGCGCGTCGCACCCGCGTTGGCGCGGCGGTTGCAGCGATGGTCGTGATCGCACACCGCCGAGGAGACCGAGCGTGACCGCCGACCCGTTTGCAAGCTGGGATCCCGCCGCGCCAGAGTTCCAGGCGGACCCCCATCCGATCTGGGCGCGGTTGCGCGCCGAGCGGCCGATCTACCCGCGGCTCATGCCCGACGGCCGCCACGCCTGGGTGGTGACGCGCCACCGCGATTGCGTCGCCGTGCTGCGCGATCCCGACTGCTCCGCGCAGAAGTTCCCGACGCACGTGCTGCAGCAGCTCGCGGGCGACCCGGCGACGCCGTTCGCGGTGATCGCACGCACCGTGCTGGGCATGATGCTGGTGAAGGACGATCCCGATCACGGTCGCCTGCGCGGGCTGGTGAACAAAGCCTTCACGCCGCGCGTGGTGTCGGAGCTGCGGCCGCGCGTGCAGGCGATCGCCGACGAGCTGCTCGACGCGGCGGATAAGCGCGGCGAGCTCGACGCGATCGCGGACCTGGGCATGCCGCTCCCGATCATCGTGATCGCGGAGCTACTCGGCGTGCCGCTCGAGCAGCGCGCGAACCTGAAGCGCTGGTCCGACAAGCTGGTCACGTTCCTGGACGGCACGATCCGCGAGAAGGGCCTCGCCGACGCGGCGCAGGCCTGCGTGGAGATGCGCGCGTACATGGATCGGGTCTTCGCCGAACGCCGCGCTTCGCCGCGCGACGACCTGATCAGCCGGCTGATCGCCACGCGCGAGGTGGAGGACCGCCTCTCCGACGACGAGCTGTTCGGCACCGTGGTCCTGATCCTGGCGGCCGGCCACGAGACGACCACGAACCTGATCGGCAACGGGCTGTACACGCTCCTGCGTCACCCCGCCGAGCTCGCGCGGCTGCGCGCGCGGCCGGACGGGATCGGCTCCGCGATCGAGGAGCTGCTGCGTTTCCAGGGCCCGGTCGCGCTCACCTCGCGCAACCCGATCCGCGACTACGAGCTCGACGGCCACACGATCGCGAAGGACGACGAGCTCTCGCTGGTGCTCGCCGCGGCCAATCGCGATCCCGCGGTGTTCGCCGATCCGGATCGCCTCGACCTGTCGCGCGGCGAGAACCGCCACCTGTCGTTCGGCTTCGGCGCGCACTTCTGCCTGGGCGCGTCGCTCGCGCGGCTCGAGGGGCAGATCGCCCTGGGCTCGATCGTCGCCCGCTTCCCGGGCATGAAGCTCGCGACCGAGAACGTGCAGTGGAAGCCCGGCATCGTGCTGCGCGGCCTGGTCTCGCTGCCGGTCCGGCTCTGACCGAGCGCAGCGCCGGCCATCAGGCCTTGCGCCGCCGCCAGCTCCAGCCGACCAGCCGCTGCGTGGTGACGGGCGCGAGCCGCTTGAGCCAATCCGTCAGGTAGGACTCCGGCCCGATCCGGACGCGCGCGTGCCGGTGCTGGATCGCGCGCACGATTTCGCGCGCGGCCTTCTCGGGCGTGTGCGCGAAACGGTCGAACAGCTCGATCGTGCGCTGCTTGTCCGACACGTCCGCGTCGGTCGACAGCCGCGACGCGCGCACGATGTTGGTGCGGATCCCGCCCGGGTGCACGCAGGTGACACCGACGTGCGTACCCGAGAGCTCCGACGAGAGCGCCTCGGAGAAGCCGCGCACCGCGTACTTCGAGGCGCTGTAGGAGATCTGCGAGGGGATGCCGATGAAGCCGAACATGGACGAGATGTTCACGATCTGCGCCTCGTCCTCGGCGAGCAGGAACGGCAGGAACAGCTTGCAGCCGTAGACCACGCCCCAGAAATTGATCCCCATCAGCCAGGCGAAGTCGTCGAGCCTCTGCTCGAGCAGCGTGCCGATCACCGACACGCCCGCGTTGTTGACCAGGATGTGCACGTGGCCGTGCTCGGAGAGCACCTCGCCGGGCAGGTGCTCCATGCGCGCGCGGTCCGCGACGTCGGCCGTGTGCGTCGAAACTTTCCGGCCGAACGCTCGCACCATCGACGCCGTCTCCTCGAGCGCGCCCTCATTCAGATCGACGAGCGCCAGCGCGCAGCCCCGCTCGGCCAGCAGGCAGGCCGTCGCCCGGCCGATGCCGCTGCCGGCACCGGTCACCACGGCCACCCTTCCGTCTAGCTTTCGCACGGCCGGCAGAATACACGGGCCGGGCCGCCGTTTGATTCGGCAGCCCGACGCGGGCGTATAATCCGCCCGGCTCGCCCCGCCCGGCCTGATCGGCCCGTTCGAGAGGGGCGCACACACGGAGACCCCTCGCATGAATCTCGACTTTTCCGAGGACCAGAAGCTGCTGCAGAAGACCGCGCGCGACTTCCTGACGGAACGCTCGCCGCTGTCGGCCGATCGCGATGTGCTCGAGAAGGGCACGCACTGGAACGCCGAGCTGTGGAAGGCCGCGGCCGAAATGGGCTGGCAGGGCGCCGCGATCCCCGAGGAGTACGGCGGCGCCGGCTTCGGATATCTCGAGCTGGTGCTGATCGCCCAGGAAATCGGCCGCGCGCTCGCGCCGATTCCCTTCGGCTCGTCCGTGTACCTCGCAACCGAAGCGATCCTGCTCGCGGGCCAGGACCAGCAGCGCAAGAAGCGGCTGCCGGCGCTCGCCAACGGCACGGCGGTCGGCACGCTGGCGCTCGGCGAGGGCCCGGGCTTCCCCTCCCCCGCGAGCCTCAAGACGACCTTCGCGGGCGGGAAGCTGAACGGAAAGAAGATCGGCGTCCCCGACGGGAACGTCGCCACCTTCGCGGTGGTCGCGGCCCGTTCCGGTGCGGGCGTCTCGCTCGCGCTCGTCGACCTGAAGGGCCCGGGCGTCACGCGCACGGCGACCGAGTCGATCGACCCGACGCGCGCCTCGGCCGAGATCGCGTTCAAGGACACGCCCGCGGAGCTGCTCGGCGACGAGGGCCGTGGCTGGGAGCTGCTCGAGAAGGTGCTCGACCGCGCCGCAGTGCTGCAGGCCTTCGAACAGCTCGGCGGCGCCGAGCGCGCGTTCGAGATGACGCGCGAGTTCACCATGGGCCGCTACGCGTTCGGCCGGCCGATCGCGTCGTTCCAGGCGCTGAAGCACCGCATGGCCGACCTGTACGTCTCGATCGAGCTGGCCAAGTCGAACTGCTACTGGGGGGCGTGGGCGCTCTCGGAGAACAACCCCGAACTCGCGATCGCGGCCTGCGCCGCGCGCGTGTCGGCGACCGAGGCCTTCGACCTCTCCGCCGTCGAGATGGTGCAGATGCACGGCGGCGTGGGCTTCACCTGGGAATACGACTGCCACCTGTTCTATCGCCGCGCGAAGCATCAGGCGGTTGCACTCGGCTCACCCGCGCACTGGCGCGAGAAGCTCGTGCAGCGGTTGATCGCGAAGCAAGCGGCTTAGCTAGGAGAATCACGATGGACTTCAACGACACCCCGCAAGAGGCCGAGTTCCGCGCCGCGGCGCGCGCCTTCCTCTCGAAACACCGCAAGCCGCTCGCGCACGGCGAAGCCAACTCGATGCTCTCCGAGCGCGACGATCCCGCGACGATCAAGTCGTGCAAGGAGTGGCAGGCCTGCAAGAAGGACAACGGCTGGGCCTGTCTCACCTGGCCGAAGGATTTCGGCGGCCGCGACGCGACCGCGATCCAGTCGGTGATCTGGAACCAGGAAGAAGCCAAGTACCAGGTTCCGCCGAACGTGTTCGGGATCGGCATCGGCATGCTCGGCCCCACGATCATGGCGCACGGCACGCCGGAGCAGAAGGCGAAGCACCTGGAGAAGATGGCGCGCGGCGACGAGATCTGGTGCCAGCTCTTCAGCGAGCCGGCCGCCGGCTCCGATCTCGCGGGTCTGCGCACGTCGGCTGTGAAGAAGGGCGACACCTGGACGATCAACGGACAGAAGATCTGGACCACCGGCGCGCACTTCAGCAAGTGGGGCATGATCGTCACGCGCACGGATCCGACCGTCGCGAAGCACGCGGGCCTGACTTACTTCATCGTCGACATGGAAGCGCCGGGCGTCGAGATCCGGCCGATCAAGCAGATCAACGGCGGCAGCGGCTTCAACGAGGTGTTCTTCAGCGACGTGCAGGTGCCCGACTCCGATCGCGTCGGACGCGTCGGGGACGGCTGGCGCGTGGCGCTGACCACGCTCATGAACGAGCGCGCGTCGATCGGCGGCGGTGGCGGCGGCTTCCGCGCCGAGGATCTGATTCGCGTGGCGAGGGAATCGGAGCTGCACGGCCGACCCGCGATCGAAGACGGCGCGGTGCGGCAGCAGATCGCCGACTTCTTCATCCGTTCGTCGGGCTTGAAGTACACCGGCTACCGCACGCTGACCGCGCTCTCGAAGGGCACCACGCCCGGACCGGAGAGCTCGATCGGCAAGCTCGTGGGCGCGCCGCTGAACCAGGAAGTCGCATCGTTCGCGATCGAGCTGCAGGGGCTCGCGGGCTCGGCGCAGGGCGACGCGCAGGACGCGTACCTCGGCTCGCCGGGTCTGCGCATCGCCGGCGGCACCGACGAGATCATGCGGAACATCCTGGCAGAGCGCGTGCTGCGCCTGCCGCCCGAGCCGCGGCTCGACAAGGACACCGCGTTCCGCGACGTGCCGACCGGGCCGCCGACGAAGTGAGCGCACACCCCGCTTGATCCTGATCGACGAGCGGGCGCGCACGCTCGCGCTCGGCGTCGAGGATCTGATCGACGCCGGGGCGGCGGGCGCTGCGTTGCGCTCGACGGATGCCTCGCGCGCGCGGCTCGAAGCGCGCGCGCGCGAGGCGTTCTCCGACGGTGCGCGCGCGGACGTGCGGCTCTCGACCGAGCTCGACTGGCGCGGCCTGCGCGTCGCGCTCGACGGACGCGCAGACGTCGTGCGCGCGAGCCCGCGCGGAGCGCGCGTCGAAGTCGTGCGCTTCGTGCCCGACGACGACGAGCCCACCAGTCGAGCCCGCGCGCTCGAGCGCGCGGGCTTCGCGTCGCTCCTGCTCGCGCTCGGCGGCGAGCGCGTGGCCGGCGCTTCGGTCGTCGCGCTCTCGCTGGTCGGCGAAGCGGCTACACGAACGCGAGTGGCGTTCGCACACGAGCTTTGGGCCACGCGGCTCGACGAGCGACTCGAGCATGTCGCGCGCGCCGCGCAGATCGACGCGGAACGAATGCTCGATCGGCGCAGCTTCGAGCTGCGCTTTCCGTTCGACGCCGTGCGTCCGGTGCAGACGGCGATGCTGGCGGAGGTCGAGGGCGCCGCCGCGTCGGGGCTGGTGCTGCTCTGCTCTGCGCCGACCGGCGTCGGCAAGACCGCCGCCGCGCTCTACCCGTTCCTGGCCAGCGCGCTGCGCGAGGATCGCCGCGTATTCTTCGTCACCTCGAAGACTTCGCAGCAGGAGCTCGCGCTCGACACGCTGCGGCGCATGCTGCCGCCGGAGAGCGGCGCGCTGGCGGTGCAGATCTCCGCCAAGGACCGCGTCTGCCCGCAAGCGCAGCTCCGCTGCGCCGAACGGCCGTGTCCGTGGCAGCGCCAGTTCTCCGAGCGACTCGCGGCCACGGGGCTTTCCGACACGCTCGCGCGCGAGGGCGTGCTCTCCGCCGAGCGCATCGCGGAGAGCGCGCGGGAGCGCGAGCTGTGCCCGTTCGAGACCAGCCTCGCGCTGGCCATGCGCGCGAGCGCCGTGGTCTGCGACTTCAACTACGTGTTCGACCCGCGCGTGTATTTGCGGCGCTTCTTCGACGACTCCGACGGCCGCGACCTGTTGATCGTCGATGAAGCGCACAATCTGTCAGAGCGCGCGCAGGCCTACTTCTCGCCCGAGCTGGATCTCGGCCGGCTCGACGCGCTCGCCGAGCGCTGCGCCGCCCTGCCCGAACGCGCCTACGCACGCGCGGCTGCCCTTCTGCGCGACGTCAGCGCACAGAGCCGCGCGATCGCACAACGCCTGGCCGAGGAGCGCGGCGACGATGGGCCGTGGGTCGAGTCGCCGGAGCGCGGCTTCTGGGAGCCGGTCGAAGAGGAGTCGCTGGCGTGTCAGCTCGAAGTGCAGGCGCAGGCCGCATCCGAGGCCGAGCGGCCCGCGACGCTCGCGCCCGTGCGTGAGGGACGCGACGGACGGCTGCGCGATCCGCTGCGCAGCGCGCTCACGTTGGTGCGCGAGTTCGCGCACGGCTCCGAGTCGGACGACCCGCTGCGCTTTGCCGCGCTCTGGTCGCCCGAGCGCGCGAAGCGGCTGTGTCTCGACCCGGCGCCGTGGATCGGCCGGCGAATTCGCTCGTTCCACGCCGCGGTGTTGATGAGCGCGACGCTCGCGCCGCTCGACTTCCACGCGCGCTCGCTCGGCGTCGATGCGCCGAGCACGGTGCGGCTCGACCTGCCCTCGCCGTTCCCGCGCGAGAATCGCCTGATCGTCGCGGTCGACTCGGTCGACACGCGCTACCGCGTGCGCTCCGAGCACGCGGCCGCGATCGCCGAGCTGATCGCGCGGGGCGTGCGCACGCGGCGCGGCAACTGGCTCGCGTTCTTCCCGAGCTTCGCGTTCCGCGACGAGGTGGTGGCGAAGCTGGCGCCCGGCGAGCAACGCGTGCTCCTGCAGATGCCGGGCATGCCGGTCGAGCCGATCCTCGCGAAGCTGCGCGCCAACCGCGGCGAGACGCTCCTGGTGTGCGGGGTGCAAGGCGGAATGTTGGCGGAGGGCGTCGACTACCCGGGCAAGATGGCGATCGGAGTCTTCGTCGTGGGTCCGGGCCTGCCCAAGGTCGAACGCGAGCGCGAGCTGGTGCGCGCGTTCTTCGACGCGGAGCTCGGCGCGGGCTTCGACCACGCGTACCTGCTGCCGGGACTCGCGCGCTCGGTGCAGGCCGCGGGGCGCGTGTTGCGCGGTCCCGACGACGTGGCTGCAATCGTGCTGGTCGACCGGCGTTTCTGCGAGCCGCAGTACCGCGATCGTCTGCCCGCGTGGTTTCGCGACGAGTGGGTGCAGGCGAGCGATCCGGTGCCCGCGCTCGAGGCGTTCTGGCGCGCGAGCGGCCACGCGGCGCGCGGTTTGCCATCTTCGGGCGCGTGAGAATTCCGGCGGCGATCGCGGCGATCGGCCTCTCGCTCGCGCTCTATCTCGAGCTGGCCTGGCCGCCCTTCTACGCCTTCCCCGCAGCGACACCGTTCGCCGGCGAGCACTGGGTTCAGCCCTACGCCGGCTATCGCGGCGGCGGACTGCTCGCGAACTTCCACGCTCACGCGCGCGCGTGGGGCGGGCTCACGTTCGGCGAGGTGTCGCGCGAAGAGCTGTACGAAATGTACGCTGCGCGCGGCTACGACGTGATCGGCATCAGCGACTACATGAGCATCGCGCCTTCGCTGCCGGGAAATTCGGTCTACCTGTCGGCCTACGAGCATGGCTACACCATCGGGCGTCACCACCAGACCGTGCTCGGCGCCGATCGGGTCGATTGGTTCGACTATCCGCTGGGCGGCGGCACCCGCCACAAGCAGCACGTGCTCGACGCGCTCCGAGCCGACGCCGCGCTGCTGATCCTGAACCATCCGGGCAAGGCGGGCTCGTACTCGCTCGAGGACCTCGGCCTGCTCACCGGCTACGACGCGATCGAGATCTCGAGCAAGTACGGCGTCTCGCTCGAGCATTGGGACGCCGCGCTCTCGGCCGGCCGGCCGACCTGGGGCATGGCCAGCGACGACGGCCACACGCAAGCCTCGAAGCGCAGTCACCTGGGCATCGGCGCGGTCGTGATCCACGCGGACGCGCGCACGCCGGAGGCGGTCGTGCGCGCTCTGCGCGAGGGTCGCTTCCACGCGCTGCGCACGCGCAAGAACGAAGCGCCGATCGCACTCGAACGCCTCGAGATCGAGAACGGAGAGCTGGTCATTCGCGTGGGCGAGCGCGCGGACTCGATCCGCTTCATCGGAGCGCACGGCGCGCTCCGTCACGAGGCGTCCGGTGTCGAAGAGGCGCGCTACCGACTGCGGGCCGACGATCCCTACGTGCGCGTCGAAGTCGACGCCCACGGCGCGCAGCTGTTCACGAATCCGGTGTTGCGCTGGGACGGCTCGAGCTTCCCGGCGCCGCGAGCAGAGCGGCGGCCGCTGCCGACGCTCGCCGCGCGCGCGCTGGGCGCGCTCGCGCTCGTCTTCGTGCTGCGCTTCAGCGTGCGCTGGGCGCTGGCCGGGCGCGGAACAGCGCGTAGCCGCCGTCGCGCTCCAGAACCTCGACCTCGATAGGCGCAGCGAAGCGAGCGAGCAGGCTCTCGCTGGTGATGCCGACGCGCCCGTCGCCGTCCCGGAACAGCGCGGCGTCGGGGTCGAGCCTCGCGCTGGCCCGTGCGCTCAGCGTCTCGCGCTCGGCATAGAAGCAGACGCTCGGCCGGCGGCGCAGCCCGAGCAGCACGATCGGCTCGTCAGGCGGAACGAGCGAAGCCGCCTGTACCGCCAGGCGACGCAGCGGCGCCGCGACGTGCTCGTCGACCCTGGGCAACACGGCCTGAAACAGGATCGTGTAGCTGCAGGCGAAGCCGGCGGCGAGAACCGCGAACAGGCGATTGGTTCGCCGCGCGCGAGCCGCCAGCAGCGCCGCGACGAAGGTGCCCGCCAGCGCGAGCGCAGCGAAGTACGGCGCGAGTCCGAGCTCGAAGCCGTGCGCGAGGCCCGGCAGCTTGTCCGCGCGCTCGCGCGCGAACTCCGACACGAGCGACGCTGCGAGCGGCGCGAACGCGAAGACCCCCGCGAGCAACGCCACCCCGCAGAGCGCGGCCGCGAGCGACGCCCGAAACCCGCGCATGAGTTCAGCGTCGTGCGCGCGCGCGAACAGATCGCCGACCAGCAGCGCCAGGCCGGGCAGCGCCGGCGCCGCGTAGTTGGGGAGCTTCGTCGCGGCGATCGAGAAGAACACGAGCACGATCCCGGAGAGCAGCGCGAACAGGCGCAGGAAGCGCTCGCGCTCGTCGCGGCCGCGCAGAGTGGTGCGCACCAGCGCGAGCGGCAGGAACGGGCTCCACGGCAGCATGCCGACCGCGATCACGGGCAGGTAGAAGAGCGGCGATCCGGTGTGGCCTTGCATGGGCGCGGAGAAGCGCCCGACGTGGTGCTCGAGAAACAGGTCGCGCATGAAGCCGAAGCCGCCGGGCTGCGTGAAGCCGAGCAGCAGGTACCAGGAGAAGCCGATGCCGAGCACGAGCGGAAGCGAGAGCGCGATCCAGCTCGGCCTCAGCATCTCGCGCACGCGCCCCCAGGCGAGCAGGTGCACGAGCGCGACCGCGCCGGGGAAGAGCACACCGATCGCGCCCTTGGTCAGGATCGCGAGTCCCGACGCCAAGCAGGCCAGCGCGAACCAGCCGCTGCCGCCCGACATCGGACCGCCGGCCGCTGTCCCGCGCCGGAGCGCCTCGAACGCGCGGTGCAGCGAAGCGACGCAGACGGTGAGCCAGAGCAGTAGCAGCATGTCGGTGAACGCGACGTGCGAGAGCGCGACGAACTCCAGCGACGTGCCGAGCACGAGTGCGCCGTAGAGCGCGGCGCGCGGGCCGAGCGGCCGGCGCGCGAACCCGTACAACACGAGCGGCGTCGCCGCCCCGGCGAGCGCGGTGCCGATGCGCGCGCCGACTTCACCGACGCCGAACAGCGCGAAACCGAGTGCCTGTACCCAGTACAAGAGCGGCGGCTTCTCGTAGAACGGCTCGCCGCACAGGCTCGGCACCAGCCAGTCGCCGCTCTTCCACATCGCGCGCGCGACTTCCGCGTACGCGGCTTCGTCGTAGTCGACCAGGCCGATCGAGCCGAGCCCGACCAGCGCGAGCACGCCGAGCGCCGTGAGCCAACCGACGTCTCTACGCACAGCGCTCATCGAAACGCGATCCCCCCGGGCGGCGACGCGCAGCATAGTCCATCGCCCGGGGCTACGCTCCGGACCGGATGCTGATTCCGATCCCCGATCTGCTGCGCACGCGGCGCATTCTGTGCGTGCAGCCGCACTACGACGACAACGACATCGGCGCGGGCGGTACGCTCGCGCGGCTCGCCGAGAGCGGCGCGGAGCTGCACTACCTGACCGTGACCGACGACGTGGTAGGCGTGCTCGATCGCGAGCTCGACGATGCCGAGGCGCGCAGTCGGCTCGCGGCCGAACAGATTCGCGCGGGACACGAGCTCGGCGTGCGGACGCAGCAGCGGCTCGACTATCCCGACGCGGGGGAGTGGAGCCGGTTCGCGCTGCGCCGGGAAGTGGTGCGTCACCTGCGCGTGCTTCGGCCCGACTTCGTGCTGACGGTCGATCCGTGGCTCCCTTACGAAGCGCACCAGGACCACGTGCGCACGGGCTTGGCCGTCACCGAGGCGTGTCTCCTGTTCGGCCTGCCGCGCTTCGCGAGCGGCGATGCCGAGCTCGATGCCGCCTTCGCGCCGCACCGCCTGCGCGGCGTCGCGTTCTACTTCAGCGCCGCGCCGAACACCTTCGTCGACATCGGCGCGACGCGCGCACGCAAGCACCGCGCGCTCGACGCATACACGTCCCAGTTCACGGCGGAGGGACTCAGTCAGCTGCACGCCGCGCTCGAGCACAAGGAGCGCGCATGGGCGAGCGGCCGCGGCTTCGAGTACGGTGAGGCCTTCAAGGTGCTCGCCCCGGGCCACCTGCACGTGAACCTCGACGCCGACGAGATGTTCTGATGGATCCCGCCTACCGAAGCCCGCTCAACCGCGACGTGCCGCCAGCGCGGCCGGGCGAGTTCTCCGAGCTCGCGATCGGCGGCCTCTCGGTCTGGCCACCCGTCGTGCTGGCGCCGATGGCGGGCGTGACGAACGCGCCGTTTCGCAGGCTGTGCAAGCGCTTTGGCGCGGGCTTGTTCGTGTCCGAGATGATCACCGCGCGCGCGCTGGTGGAGGGCAACGAGAAGACGCTGCGCCTGGCCGGCTTCAGCCCCGAGGAGAAGCCGCGCAGCCTGCAACTGTATGGTGTCGACCCGTACTGGGTCGGTGAAGCGGTCGCCTGGCTGGTCGGCGAAGGCCACGTCGACCACCTCGACATGAACTTCGGCTGTCCGGTGCGCAAGGTCACGCGGCGCGGCGGCGGCGCGGCGCTGCCGCTCAAGCAGCGGCTCCTGCGCAACATCGTGCGCGAAGCGGTCAAGCGCGCGGGCCCGGTGCCCGTCACGCTGAAATTCCGGATCGGCATCGACGACGCGTACACCACGTTTCGCGACACCGGCCGGATCGCCGCGGACGAAGGCTGCGCCGCGATCGCGCTGCACGCGCGCACCGCCGCGCAGCACTACGACGGCGAGGCGCGCTGGGCGGCGATCGGCGAGCTGAAGGCGCTCGTGCCCGAGATCCCGGTGCTCGGCAACGGCGACATTTGGGAAGCCGAGGACGCGCTGCGCATGATGCGCAGCACCGGCTGCGACGGCGTGGTAGTCGGCCGCGGCTGCCTGGGTCGGCCCTGGTTGTTCCGCGATCTGGCCGACGTGTTCGACGGCCGCGCGCCGCTCGACCCGCCGAACTTCGGCGCCGTCGCCGACACCATGCTGGAACACGCGCGCCTGCTCGCGGACTGGTTCGGCGAAGACTACGGCGTGCGCGGCTTCCGCAAGCACGCGACCTGGTACACCAAGGGGTTTCGCGACAGCAAGGCGCTGCGCGTGCGGCTGTGCGAGGTGAAGACCGTGGCGGAGCTCGCGCAGATCCTCGCCGGCATCGACCGCGCCGAGCCGTTCTCGCCGCTCGCCATGCGCGTGCCGCGCGGCAAGAGCGGCGGCACCCAGAAGGTCGCGCTCCCGGACGGGTACCTCGACGACCTCGATGGCGACACGCCGCCGGGCGCGGACGCCGAGGACGCCAGCTCCGGGGGCTGAATGCCCTGCCCTTGCACACGAGCTGCGTCTCGCTTGCGCGTGTGCGGCTACGTGCGGCCCCTCGTGTCAAGCTTCTCCGGGCCTGCGCCGAATCCATTCCGTGATGCAGGCACCCGTCGGGCTACCGTCCGGATCCGTGATCGCGGATCGCTACGAGATCGGGCGCGAGCTCGGGCGCGGCGAGCGCTCGATCGTCTACGAGGCGCGTGATCGCGAGACCGGTGCCGAGCTCGCGCTGAAGCTCGTGCTGCTCGCGCCCGCCACCGCGCACTTCGCACGCGAGCGGCTGCGCCGCGACACCGAGCTGGTTCGCGCGCTCGCCCATCCTGGAATCGTCCGCCCGTTCGAGATCGTGGATCACGGCTCCTGGAGCCTGATCGCGATGGAGCGCGTGACGGGCCGATCGCTCGCGAGCGCGGTGGCCGCGGACGGACCGCTGCATCCGGATGCGGTCGCGCGGCTCGGCAGCGAGCTCGCCGAGGCGCTCTCCGCCGTGCACCGCTGCGGTGTCGTACACCGCGACCTGAAGCCGGAGAACGTGCTGCTCGACGAAGGCGGCGGCGCGCACCTGTCCGACTTCGGCTGCGCGCACCTCGAGAGCCAGGCGCTTCTGACCCAGCCCGAGCATCCCGTCACCACGGTCGGCTACCTGCCGCCGGAGGTGATCGAAGGCCAGACCGCGGACCCGCGCAGCGACGTGTACGCGCTGGGCATGACGCTCTTCTTCGCGCTGGTCGGCTACCTGCCGAAGGGCGCGGAGCAGAACCTTCCGCCCGGCGCGCTAGCGGCCGGCCACCACCCGCGTGAGAAGCGCCCCGACGTTCCGGAATGGCTCGACGAGATCGTCGCGCGCGCGACGCGTGCGGAGCCCGGCCACCGGCTCGAGACCGCAGAGCGCTTCGCGCGTGCGCTCGCCGGCCGTTCGCTCGAGAGCCGCACCGACGAATCGCAATCCGGCCAGGCGCTGCGCGTGTGCGTGCTGTGCCGCCGGCCGGGAACACTGGGCCGCGCGGTGTGTCCGCACTGCGAGGATGTCGACGGCGGAGTCGCGAACTCGATCCTGCTGGTCGTGCCCGCGCACGGGCGCGAAGGCCGCGCGAACCAGCTGCGCCTGCTCTCCGAGCTGACCAGCATCCCCGCCGAACGCGGCTCGCTGCGGAGCGCCGTGCGCGCGCAACGCGCGCTGGTGCGCGTGTCTGCGTCGCACGCGGACGTGCTCGCGCGGCGACTGCGCAGTCGCGGTGTCGAGGCGCGCGTGCTCCCGCTCGAGCGCGCCTGGACGGTCCTACCCCGTTGGAGCCTCGCGCTGTGCGTGGCGACGCTGTGCGCGGGCGGGCTCGCGGCCGTCGCGGGCTTCCCGCTCCTGCTCGCGGCGAGCCTGGTGCCGGCCTCGGCGGCGCTCTACTCCGGCTGGACCTGGATCCAGCGCGAGACACTGATCGGTGACGGCAGCGACGTGCCGCCGCCCGGAGCGCTGGTGCGCGCGGTCTCGGACGCGATGCCGCGCATCCAGGGCGGACAGGCGCGCCAGATCCTGGTCGAGATCCTGCGCCTGGGCCGCGATCTGTGGCTGCGGCTGTGCGCGGGCGAAGCCTCGGACGGCGCGCGTTCGGAGCTGATCGCCGCGCTGCTCTGCACCTGTGACGCCGCGTCGGAGCTGGCGCGCGAAGACGGAATTCTCGACGCGCTGCAGCTGCACGGCGAGCGCCGCAATGAAGCGCCGCCGGGCTTGATCGAGAGCCGCGCGCTGTACCACAGCGGACGCAGCCGCCTGGTGCAGGCGATGCTCGAGTGCGCGGCGTCGTTCTCGCGCTTGCGCGCGCAGGACCTGCTCGAGCCCGAGGACGAGCGGCGCGCGATCCATGCGATCTGCTTCGAGCTGCGCGAAGAGCTCGAGGCCGTGACGAAGCTCGCCGACGAAGCCGGTCAGCTCTTTCCCGGCCGGCCGCAGCGAGGGCTCGAGCGAGCCTGAGACGCGGCGCGCCGACTCCCTCGCGGGAGCCGGCGCGCTCTCAGCCCAACCTCTGCGTGCTCAGGCGTTCGAAACCGCCTGGGTCTGAAGCTGCGGTCCGTTCGGTCCCTCGACGATCGTGACGCCCGGAAGGTCGTTCGCCGGGATGCGCCACTGCTTGCCGATGCGCACCGCGCCGATCTGGCCCGACTCGATCAGTCGGTAGACCGTGCGCGCCGAGATGCGCAGGAAGTTGGCCGCCTCGCGAACCGTGATCAGATTCTCCGCCATTGCCATGATCCCCCCAGATTTCTGGCCCATTCGGGCCTTGTCAGTCTTTGCGGGTCCTTTCTCCGGCACCACCGTCCAGTCCCGGCCAACCCCGCCCCAGATGACTTCGTTTCGACACGGCCGCCAACTCCTTTAGGGAAATTTTTGCGGGGTTGGGTCGAAGCTGGCACCTACAGGCGCCGTGAATGCCCGTTACTTCCAGAGCTACTGCGGCCGCGCGCCCTACGAAGAGATCTGGCTCGACCACAGCGGCGCCGCGAACTGCGTCGCCACGCTGCGCCGCATGCGCATCCCCGTGACGTCGTTGGTCGTGCTCGGCACGGCCACGGGGCAAGTGCTCGCGCACTTCGAGGACGAGCTCGGCGTGCGCGCGCACGGCTGCGAGATCAGCGCTTGGGCGCACGCGCGCATTCCCGCGCGACACCGGCGCCGCGTCGAGCGCGCCGATCTGCGCCGCTACCTGCCGAGACTCGCACGCGCGGGCCGGCGCTTCGACCTGCTGTTCTGCAACGCGCTGATCTATCTCGAGCCGCGCGACCTGCCCGCGGCGCTCGAGTCCGCCAGCCGGGTCGGCGCGTATTTCCACTTCTACAGCAGCACCAGCGAAGACCACGAGCCCGGCGACTTCGAGCGCGTGACGCTGCGGTCGCGCGCGTGGTGGCGCGCGTGGTGGCGCGCGCGCTTCCTCGAAGCGGGCTGGGCGCCGACTCGCAGCCGCTACCTGTGGCGAAGTACGGGCGGCCCGTCTGTGCCACGATGACGCGAGCGGCGGAGGGATCGATGTCGACGACAAGCGTTGCGAAGCCGAGCGGGCGGCGCGGCGCGCTGCGCCTGGCGCTGTTCGGAGCGGTGGCGCTCGCGCTGGTCGTGCTCGCGCGCAGCACGGGCCTCGGCGACTTGGCGGCCTCGGGCCTGCAGTCGCTCCTGCTCTGGGTGCCGACGCTGGGACCGTGGGGACCCGTGGCCTTCATCGCGGGCTACGTGCTCGCGACCGTCGCGTTCGTGCCGGGCTCCGTGCTCACGCTCGCGGCCGGCGCGATCTTCGGTTTCGCGCCGGGCGTGCTGTACGTGTTCTGCGCCGCGACGCTCGGCGCGTACGCCGCCTTCGGCCTGTCGCGCTCGGTCGCGCGCGGTGCGATCGAGCGCCGGGTCGCGGGCAACGCGCGCTTCGCCGCGATCGACCGCGCGATCGCCGCCGAGGGCCGCAAGATCGCGTTCCTGGTGCGGCTCTCGCCGGTGTTTCCGTTCAGCTTGTTGAACTACGCGCTCGGCCTCACGCGCGTCCGCTTCCTGGACTACGCAATCGGGTGTCTGGGCATGCTGCCCGGCACGATCCTGTACGTGTACCTCGGATCGCTCGCGGGCGACGCCGCCGGCCGCGGTGCGGACGGGCAGTCGGCGCTCGAGTGGACCTTCAAGGCCGTCGGGCTCATCGTGACGGTGGTCGTGACGGTGTTCATCACGCGCACCGCGCGGCGCGCGCTGCGCGAGGTGACCGGCGACGAGGGGACGAGCTGAGGGAGGCGACACCTCACCGGGCGAGGAAGAATGCCGTCCGCTTCTGCGCGAGACTTGCCGATCCCCCCGCCGCGCGCGTCGGAACGGGCGTTCCGGACCCGGCGCAGAGCTTGCAAATTCGAGCCTCGGATCCATCCGCGGAGACGACATGACCGGACCCACCCCCCGCCAACAAGCCGGCTATCTGCGGCGCCTCCTGCGCCGCGGCGAGATCATCGTGCTCGACCCGAGAACGGGCCGGCCGCTGCCGGTGATCGTCGAGCTGCATGGCGAGGTGATTCACCTCATGCCGATGACCGAGTCCAAGGACGGCGAGATCCCCCTCTCGGAGGACGCGCTGCGCTGGGCGGGGGTGCTGGCCCGGCTGCGGCGGGCGCTCGAGCTCGAGGATGCGGAGGACCTGGCCGACGCGGTCGAGGTCGAGGCGAGCCGGAAGGCTGCGGGGAACCCGAACTCCTGAGGCCCCGCCGGGTTCGCGGCCGAGCTCTCGATTGACAAGAAACCTCAGCATGGCGTAGTGAATACTCACTATGCCGGAGTCGAGGGGGTCGAGAGCGCGGCGAGTCCCGGGCAGCCGCGCCCCGAAGCTGCCCGCGGACGCGCGCCAGCGGCAGCTCGTGGACATCGCGATCCACGTCTTCGCCCAGCACGGCTACGCCGGCGGGAGCACCCAGGCGATCGCCTCCGCTGCCGGCATTTCCGAGCCGGCTCTGTACCGGCACTTTCCGAGCAAGCGGGCGCTGTTCCTGGCGGCCTTCGATCGCGCCTCGACGGAGCTTCTGGAAAGCTGGCGCTCGATCGCGGCCGACAGCGCCTCGCCGCTCGAGGCGATCGCGCGCATCGGCGTCTGGTACACGGATCGGCTGCGCGCCCGACCCGACGACCTGGTGCTGCGCTACCGCTCGCTCGGCCACACCGATGATGCCGAGCTCGGCGCGCGCGTGCGCTCGAACTACCGCGAGACGCTCGCCTTCGTGCGCGATCTGTACGAGCAGGCGCACGCGCGCGGTTTGATCGAGCCGAGCTCCGATCCGCGCGCGCTGGCGTGGCTGTTCCTCGCGATCGGCGCGGCGCTCGACCAGGCGCAGCTTCTGCAGCTCGGCGACGAGCTCCCGCCCGAAGTCATGGGCCGGATCGCAAGCCTGCTTCAGAGCGGGGGCAGCGCGCACACTTCCTGACACAGAATTGAGTTGGTTCGTACCGTCCGGGCAACCGGCGGCGCGGGTCGACGGCCCGGCTCACCGTGTATAAACAGCCCGCAGCCAACGGTGAGCCGGGTCGCTTGACCCGGTGCAGCGCTTCACTTGCGGTCGTCGAGCGCTTCGAGCCACTCGCGCGCCTCCGCGCGCGTCTTGTCCGAAGCGGCGGCCTTCTCGAGCGCAGTTCGCGCGTCCGCGAAGTCGCCGAGCTCGAAGCGCGCGATGCCGAGCAGCAGCTCGGCCGTCGCGGGCTCGGCGAGTCCGCCCTTCGCGAGTGCGCTCTCGAGCGCGGTCGCGGCGGGCGCCCACTTCTTCTCCTCGATGAGCAGCTGCCCCAGACGCAGGTCCGCGCGGCCGTCGGTCGCGCTGCCCGCCGCGCGCGTCAACACCGCCTCGGCCCGCGCGGGATCGCCGGCCTTGAACCAGGCGGTCGCGAGCGCGTCGTAGGTCTTGGTCGACGGCTCGAGCCGGCCTTCCTCGAGCCCGCGCTCGAGCACCGCCGCGGCCTTCGCGGGCTGACCCTGCTCGAGATACAGCGCCGCGAGCAGGCGCAGCCACGACTCCGGCGCGTCGGCGCGTTTCGCAACCGCCGACTCCGCGAGCGGCAGCGCGCGAGCGCCGTCGTTCTTGGCCCAGTACGCGTTCGCGAGTCCGATCTCGACTTCCGGCGACGCCGTGCCCTGGCGCTGCGCGAGTCCGTCGAGCTCGCGGATCGCGTCGTCGTAGCGCTGTGTGCCGATGTAGAGCTGGCCGAGGTTGTAGGTGTAGAGCTGGCTGTCGGCGTCGCCGAGCGCGTGCAGCGCGAGCGCCTGTTCGTAGTGGCCGATCGCCGCCGGGTAGTTCTTCTGCCGCGTTTCCACGAACGCACGCGTACCGAGCGCGAGCGCGCGTTCGGAGTCGTTCAGCTTGCTCGAGGCCTGCAGCTTCGAGAGCGTCGCGAGCGCTTGGTCGTAGTCGTTGGCGGCGATCGCCTTTTGCGCCGCTCCGAGCGCGCGAGCGGCGAACTCACGCGGCGGCGGTGTCTCGAGTGCGCGCTTCGGCGCCGAACTGACGCTCGTGCACGCGAGCGACAACGCGAGCAGAGCGCAGCCGAGGACGCGAGCGGCATTTCGCATTCGGGCAGCATAGCCCGGGTTGACGACGTCTTCGTTTCTGGCAGAAGTTCGCTACCAAGCACTCCGATCCGAGAACCTGTCCCGTCCCGCAATCCGGAGAGAAACGTGGATTTCCGCCCGAATCGACTTCGCACGATCCGGCGCATGCGCGCCTCGCTCGCGCTGGCGCTGCTGCTCGCGTGTGTCTGCTCCGTGCGCGCTGCGTCCGCACAGACGGAGGCGCCAGCAGAGACGGTTCCGCCCGCGGCCGCCGAGCCCGAAGCCCTTGCGCCGACTCCGGTCACGCTCGCGAGCGCCCCGCCGCCGGACGCTCCCGCGCGCACGCTGCAGCGCGACATGAGCGTGTTCGGAATGTTCATGGACGCGGGCGCGGTCGCGAAGTCGGTGATGATCCTGCTGATCGTGGCGTCGATCTGGAACCTCTCGATCCTGATCGAGAAGAGCCTGGTGCTGCGGCGCGTGAACCGCAACGCCGATCGCTTCCTCGCGACCTTCCGCAAGGCCAGCTCGCTCGAGAGCCTGTCGAAGCAGATCCAGGGCAAGCCCGACGGGCCGATGCCCGAGATGTTCGTCGCGGGCATGGACGAGTTCCACCTGTCGGTGAGCTCGGGTCTCGCGGCGACCGGCGATCTGCGCGACCGCATGCGCGCCCGAATCGGCGATGCGATGGAGATCTCGCGCACGCACGCGACGCACGCGCTCGGGCGCTACATGAGCATGCTCGCGACGGTCGGCTCGACGGCTCCGTTCATCGGCCTGTTCGGAACCGTGTGGGGGATCATGACGAGCTTCATCGGGATCGCGCAGACGCAGACCACCAATCTCGCGGTCGTCGCGCCCGGCATCGCAGAGGCGCTGCTCGCCACGGCGATCGGGCTGTTCGCCGCGATTCCCGCGGTCATGCTCTACAACAAGTTCTCGCGCGACATCGGGCGCTTCTCCGGCCGGCTCCAAACCTTCGAGTCGGAGTTCGCGATGGTCCTCTCGCGCCAGCTCGACATGAAGGGCTGAGCGAGATGGCGGTGAAGGTCGGCGACACCGGCGGAAGCGGGAATCCCTACCCGGCGAACTCGGAGATGAACGTCACGCCGTTCGTCGACGTGATGCTCGTGCTCCTGATCATCTTCATGATCGCGGCGCCGCTCTCGACGGTGACGGTGCCGGTCGAGCTGCCGCCCGCCACGTCGAAGCCGGAGGAACACAAGGCCGCCGACCCGGTCTTCGTCTCGATCGAGAAGGACGGCGACATCTACGTGATGGAAGAGCGCATCGCGCTCGCCGAGCTGCCCGCCAAGCTGCGCGAGAAGACACACGACAACACGTCGGAGCGGATCTTCCTGCGCGCCGACCAGAGCCTGGCGTACCGCGTGGTGATGCAGGTGATGAACGTGATGCAGGACGCGGGCTTCCTGAAGGTCGGGCTGGTCGCGGAAGAGATCGAGCCGGCCTCATCCTGAGCTGATGAACGGACCGAGGCTCATCTCCGTTGCGGCGCACTGCGCGTTGATCGGCTGGCTGTACTACCTGTCGACGTTGCCCGCGCCGCTGCTCGTGCCAGACACCACGCTGCTGGCCGACATCGTCGAGCCGATCTACAAGCCGCCTCCTCCCCCGCCTCCGCCGCCGCCCGTCGTCGAGAAGCCGAAGCAGCAGCCGCCCGAGCCGCCTGTCCCGAAGCGCGCGCGCGTGCGTCCGCGTGCCGCGCCGCCGCCGCCCGAATCCGCGGAGCCCGATCAAGTCGCGGCGCTGCCGATTCCGCCCGCACCGCCGACGCCGCCGGACGCGCCGATCGAGCCGACCGAAACCTTCATCCGCGATCCGCAGCCGGTCTTCCGGCCGCATCCCGAATATCCGGAGCGCGCACTGCGCTTCCGGCGCGAGGGTGTGGTGGAGCTCGAATTCACGATCGCGATCGACGGCAGTGTGACGGACATCCGCGTGGTCCTCTCGGAGCCCGAGGGCGTGTTCGATCGCGCGGCAAAGAAGGCGCTGTCGAAGTGGCGCTACGCGCCGCAGCTCGTGAACGCGGTGCCGAGCGCGCGCACCGGCGTGCGCGTGCGCATCTTCTTCAAGCTCGACCAGACCTGAGTCGCGCGAGCCAGTCGAGCAGGATCGCGTTCAGCTCGGCCGGCTTCTCCTGCTGCGTCCAGTGTCCGCAGTCGCGAATCAGGCGCTTCTCGAGCTTCGGCACGTAGGCTTCCATGCCGTCGGCGAGCGCCGGCGGCAGCGCGAAGTCGTCCTCGGCGCAGACCATCAGCGACGGAGCCTCGACCCGCTGGGGCGCGCGCTCGGTCAGGCGCCAGTTGCGATCGATGTTGCGGTACCAGTGGATCCCGCCCGTGAAGCCGGTGCGCTCGAACGCGCGCACGAACACCGCGAGCTCGTCGTCGTCGAGTAGCGGCTGGCCGAGCGCAGGCTCCGTCGACTCGACGGCTGTCGCCAGGTTCTGGATGCCGCGGCTCAGGTCGAGATCGGCGAACTTGATGCCCTTGCGGAAGAGCCGCTCGAACACGCGGCGCACGTCGCGCGCGAGCCGCGCGTCCGCGTCGCCCGTCGTCTGAAAGTGCACGATGTAGTGGTCGGGTCCCATCGCCGCGCGCATCAGCTCGACCGGCGGCAGCGGCGCGCGCGGCAGAAATGGAGTGTTCACGCCGATGATGCCCTCGACCCGCGACGGATGCAGCTGCCCGACCGCCCACACGACCGCGCCGCCCCAGTCGTGGCCGCAGAACACCGCCTTCTCGATGCCCGCCTCGTCGAGCAAGCCGATCAGATCTCCGGTCAGAGCGACGATGTCGTACGCCTCGACCTTTTCGGGCCGCTCGGTCAGCCCGTAGCCGCGCTGATCCGGCGCGATCGCGCGGTAGCCCGCGGCGGCCAGCGCCGACAGCTGGTGCCGCCACGAGTACGCGAGCTCCGGGAACCCGTGCGAGAACACCACCGGTGTCCCTTCCTCCGGTCCGGCCTCGTACACCGCCATGCGTATGCCATTCGAAGCCACGAACCGCGGTTCCGGAAATGTCGTCGTCATGGCTCGAGAATCACCTTGCACTGCGACGTAGGCTTCTTGAGGGCCTCGAACGCGCTCGGAAACGCCGCCAGGTCGACGACGTCCGTCACCATGTCGCGCCCCGGAATCCGCCCGCGATCCAACATCTCGATCGTCAGCTCGAAGTCCTGGCGGCGGTAGGCGACCACGAAGCGAACCTCGATCTCCTTCACGACCGCCATCACCGGGAAGATCGAGTCCATCTGCATGCACACGCCCACCACCACCACGCGGCCGCGAGGTCGCACCATGCCGAAGCACTGCTGCAGAAGACCCGGAGCGCCGACGCACTCGAAGATCACGTCGGGCGGTCCACCCGCCTCGCGCGTGAACACGCTGACGGGATCCTCCTTCGACACGTCGGCGACGGCCGTCGCGCCGAACCTCTGGGCGAGCGCGAGCCGTCCGGGCGCGCGCTCGTTCACCACCACGCAGCGCGCGCCGAAGAAGCGCGCCCAGGCCGTGACCGCGAGCCCGATCGGGCCCGCGCCGATCACCATCACGCGCTGACCGGGCTCGAGCTTCGCCACGTTCACCGCGTGCAAGCCGACCGAGAGCGGCTCGACCAGCGCGCCCTCGCGGTACGTCACTCCGCTCGGCAGCCGCAGCGACTCGGCCGCGCCCGCCAATACGAACTCGGCGTACGCGCCGGGCACCTGGCCGAGGCCCGTGCCCTTCATGCTGCTACACAGAATCACGTCACCCGACAGGCAGGCGCGGCACTTGCCGCAGCCGATCGCCGGCAACGCGCAGACGCGGTCGCCCGGCTTCCAGAGCGTCTTGGCGTCGGCGCCGACCTCGACCACTTCGCCCGCGAACTCGTGGCCCATCACCGTGCCCGGCGGGAGGCCGGGCGGAAGATCCGCGGCGTGCAGGTCCGAGCCGCAGATTCCGCAGCTCTTGACCCGCAGCACGATCTCGCCCGGTCCGGGCTTCGGCTCCGGCTGCTCCTCGATCGTCAGCGCCTTCCCCAGACCATGAAACACAGCGGCCTTCATCGCGAATCCTCCCGAAGCCGCATTTTGAACCATAACTGGACTCGAGTCCAGTTATGGAATAGGCTTCGGCCATGATTCCAGAAACTGCGATACCGACCCGCCGCGCGCGCAAGAAAGAGCGCACGCGTCAGGAGATCTTTTCCGCGGCCATGGATCTGTTCGCCGCGCGCGACTTCGACGCGGTCACGATCGAGGCAATCTGCGAAGCGGCCGATGTCGCGCGCGCGACTTTCTTCCTGCACTTCCCGACCAAGGCGAGCCTGCTGCACGAGTGGAACTGCTCGGTGGCGGCGGAGTTCTCCGCGACGCTGCGCGAGCCACGCGGCTCCGCGGTCGACGAGCTGCGCGGCCTGGTCGAGCACATCTCGGGCCGGCTGCTCGCGCAAGCCGACGTGATGGCCGCGATGCTGCGCGAGTTCTTCGCCACGCCGCAGGCCGTGACCGCCGCGCGCGCCTCCGCCCAGGATCTGCACGCGCTGTTCGAGTCCATCATCGTGCGCGGCCAGGCGCGCGGCGAGCTCCGCTCGAGCGTCGATCCGCGGCTCGCGGTCGCGGTCGTGCTGTCCACGTCGGCCGCGATCCTGTCGGGCCAGGTCTGGAAACCCGGCGAGCTCCCGCCCGAGCAGGTGCACGCCCAGTTCTTCGAAGTCGTATTCCACGGACTCACAGGAGACCCCACGTGACCAAGCCCCGCCTCCGCTTCGGAATCTTCATGGCGCCGTTCCACCCCGAGCACGAGAACCCGTCGCTGTGTCTGCAGCGCGATCTCGAGCTCGTGTCCTGGCTCGACGAGCTCGGCTTCGACGAGGCGTGGATCGGCGAGCACCACTCGGCCGGCTACGAGATCATCGGCTCGCCGGAAGTCTTCATCGCCGCGGCGGCCGAGCGCACGCGCCACATCAAGCTCGGCACCGGCGTGTCCTCGCTGCCGTACCACCACCCGTTCATTCTGGCCGATCGCATTCGCCAGCTCGACGTGCAGACGCGCGGCCGCGTGATGTTCGGCGTCGGTCCGGGCGCGCTGCCGACCGACGCGTTCATGATGGGCATCGATCCGCTCACGCAGCGGGACCGCATGCTCGAGTCGCTGCGCGCGATCGTGCCGCTCATGCGCGGCGAGACCGTGACGATGAAGACGGACTGGTTCGAGTTGCGCGAGGCGCACCTGCAGCTTCGACCGTTCTCGGAAGGCGGAGTCGAGATCGCGGTCGCGAACCAGGTCTCACCGGCCGGCGCGCGCGCCGCGGGCGAGTTCGGCCTGTCGCTGCTCTCGCTCGGCGCGACCACCACGGGCGGCTTCAACGCGCTCGAGAACACCTGGTCGATCTGCGAGGAGCGCGCCAAAGAGTATGGTCAGAGCGTCTCGCGAGGAGGCTGGCGCCTGGTCGCGCCGATGCACCTCGCCGAGACACGCGAGCAGGCGCGCGCCGACGTGAAGTTCGGTCTGGGCGCGTGGGGCCGCTACTTCCGCGAGATCGCGGCGCTGCCGCTCGTGCCCGAGGGCGGCACGATCGACGACGCGATCGAGGCGATGATCGCGAGCGGTATGGCCGTGATCGGCACGCCCGACGACGCAATCGCGCAGCTCGAGCGGCTCGAGAAGCAGTCCGGCGGTCACGGCTGCTTCCTCCAGCTTGCGCACGAGTGGGCGGATCGGCGCGCCACGCACAAGAGCTACGAGCTGATGGCACGCTACGTGATGCCGCGCTTCCAGGGCGTGAACGATCTGCGCGAAAAGAGCCTTGGCTTCGCGCTCGAGAATCGCCAGCGCATCCTGTCTTCGGCGGGCGGAGCAGTGCTGAAGGAGATCCAGAAGCACGCGGTCGAGCAGCAGGCCAAGAAGACCCCGACGGCCGGCGCCTGAGATGGACCCGAAGCACGTGATCGTGATCGGCGGCTCGGTCGCCGGGCTCGCAACGGCCGTCGCGCTGACGGCCGACGGCCACCGCGTGACGATCCTCGAACGCGACGCGACGCCCATGCCGGCGAGCCACGTCGAGGCCTTCGAGCTCTGGGATCGGCGCGGCTCTCCACAGACGCGCCACTCGCACGCGTTCCTGGGCCGGCTCTACTGCTTGATTCGCGATCACGTGCCGGAGCTGCTCGCGAAGCTGCTCGAGTGCGGCGCCGAGGAGCTGCGCTTCACCGACATCGCGAAGCGCACCATGCCCGACGCGATCCTCGAACCGGGCGACGCCGACATGACGCTGCTCGCGGTTCGACGCATCACCTTCGAGTGGGTGCTGCGCCGACACGTGCTCGACTCGGGCCGGGTCACGTTCCGCGACGGCGACGAGGTCACCGGCCTGGCCGCCAAGCGCGACAGCGTCGCCGGCCTCATGCGCGTGTTCGGCGTGAACGTCACGACGCCCGGCGGCGCGCACGAGCTTCTGCGCGGCGACCTGGTGGTCGATGCGACTGGCCGGCGCTCGAAGCTCCCGGACTGGCTCGAGGCGATCGGCGCCGCGCGCCCGACCGAAGAGTCCGAGCCGTGCGGGATCTTCTACAGCTCGCGCTTCTACCGCCTGCGCGATGGCGTCGAGCCGCCCGTCATGGAAGGCGGAATGGGCCAGGATCTGGGCTACCTGAAGATCGGCATCTTCCCCGGCGACGCGCGCATCTTCTCGCTCACGCTCGCGGCCTCGCCCGAGGACGACCTACTCCGCTCGGTGTTGCGCACGCGCGGCTTCGAGGCCGCCGCCGCGGCGCTGCCGATCACCCGCGACTGGGTCGACCCCGCGACCTCGGAGCCGATCTCCGACGTGCACGGCATGGCGAACCTGCGCAACACGCGCCGCTGGCTGGTCGCCAACGGCGAGCCGCTCGCGCTCGGCGTCGTCGCGATCGGCGACGCGCTGATCCACACCAACCCGATCACGGGCCGCGGCTGCAGCCTCGCCTGGGTGAGCGCGTTCCTGCTCGCAGAGACGCTGCGCAAGGAGCCCGAGGACGCGCGCGCGCTCGCGCTCGTGCTCGACGCCGCGATCGAGCGCGAGGTCGCGCCGTGGTGGCGCGCGCAAGTGCAGCAGGACCGCGACGCGCTCGAGGTCGAAGCGATCCAGGCGCGCGGCGAAAATCCGTACCAGGTCGAGCGCGCCGATGGCTCGCAGGACCCGAAGGCCTTCATGCGCTCGCTGCTGCGCGAGGGCCTCGGTCACGCGCTGCGCGAGGACATCACCGTGCTGCGCGCGTTCATGCGCGTGTTCAACCTGCTCGACGCGCCCGAGGACCTGATGCGCCGGCCCGAGGTGATGCAGCGCGTGCTGCAGGCCTGGAACGAGCGGCACGGGAAACCGCCGCTCGCGACCGGGCCCTCGCGCGTGGAGATGCTCGGCATCCTGCGCGACGTCGCGGCCGCGCCGCCGGAGAGCGCCTCAGCGTAGGGGCAGCTTGCCGTGCGCCGCGCGATTGCTCCACGCTCGTTCGAAATGTCGAAGTATCGCGGGATACAGGAGCCAGCGCCGAAACGGCATGACGAGCGCCTTGTACGTCTTGCCCAGCAGACCGCGCGTCTTGACGTAGATGGCCATCTGGCCGCGGTAGTGACCCTCGCTCTGCCGGACCCAGGCGACGTGCAGCACGCCGTGCATGGTCTGGTTCGAGAACTCCGAAGCGAACTCCACGTCGGTGAGATAGAGGGACGTGAACGGCAGTGCCTCGAAGTGCACCTCCGCCGCCGTGTTGCGCAGACCGTCGGGCAGACGGCTGGCCAGCGAGGTTTCGTTCGTGCCTGGAATCGGCTGCAGTCCGCTGTCGCCGTCGAGCCATTCGCCGAGTCGCTCGCGAAAACGCCACAGCACGCGCGCGGGTGCGGAGCCGACGTTGGTCGGATCCACCGCGGCCACGATCTCGACCAGCGTTCGGAAGTCCGAGGCGCCGCCCTGCGCGGGAAGCGCCCAGACGTCCACGATCTCGAAGTCGGACACGATCTCGCGGATCCGCCAGGGACCCTCGTGGGCTGCGTCTATGAGCCGCATTTCAGCCGGCTCGCTCGAACATTCCCACGAGCACATAGCCGGCGCTGCCTACGCCGAGAAGCGCCGACACCAGCGCGGTCCAGCCGGCGCGGCGGTGCGAGCGCGCGCGCGCGGCATCGCGAAAGCCCGTCTTCGCGCCGAGCCAGAGCGCACGCGCGCCGGCCAGCACCATCACGGCAATGCAGGTCTCGTGAAAACGCAGCGTCCAGACGTAGCGCGCATCCCAGAGCTCGAGCTGCTCGCGGCCGAGCAGTGCGACTTTGAACACGTACGAGACGAGGAACAGCGCGACGAGTGAGCCGGCGATGAGCATCAGCCGGCGGTGGCCGAGTATCTCGCGCCGGCGCACGCGGCGCACCGCGACCAGCGCGAGCACGACGATCGCGAGCATGTTCGCGAGCGCCAGCGTCCAGTAGGCAAGCTTCGGGTCGGAGGGCACCTCCCGCAGCATAGCAGCGCCGCATGAATGTAGACTTCGTTCGATGAGCGATGGCGTCCGGGTCGACAAACAGGGCTGTCTCGCCTCGGGGCGCTGCGTCTCGGCGGCGCCCGACGCGTTCGGCTGGGACGAGGATGGACTCGCCGACGTGCGCGCCGGCGCTGCGAGTCTGTCGCGCGAGCAGCTCGTCGCGATCGCGCGCAACTGCCCGAGCCTTTCGATCGCGATTCTCGACGAGAGAGGGAACGAGATCGCGCCCTGAGCTGCGCGCCCGCGTCCCGGTGCGGCTACGGAATCACGCCCGCGCTGCGCAGCTCCGCGATCCGCGCAGCCGTCAGGCCGAGCTGCCCGAGCACCTCGTCCGTGTGCTCACCCACCTGCGGTATCGGACCCCGCGGCGAGACGTCGCCCGCGCTGAAGCGCACGGGGCTGCCGACGCTCTTCTGCGTACCCCCGTTTCCGTCCGGCACGTCGACGATCGCGCCGGCCGCGAGCACCTGCGGGTCGAGCGTGACCTCCGCGGGCGTGTTGACCGGCGCCCACCACAGGTCGACGGCGTCGAAGCGCGGCAGCCACTCCGCGAGCGGTCGCTTGGCGAACTGCTCGTCGAGCACGCGCATCATCTCGCGCGCGTTCTCGCGCCGCGCGCTCGCGCTCGCGAAGCGTAGATCGTCCTTCAGGTCGGCGCGCTCGAGCCCCTCGCACAGCCGTGGCCAGTGCCGGTCGGCTTCGACGCCGAGCAGCCAGATCCAGCGCTCGTCGCCGGCCTTGAAATTCGAGGCGGTCGGCACGATCGACTCCTCGCGCTTGCCCGCCTGCGCCACCGCGCCGAAGGCGAGCTGCTGCGAGATGTCGAAGCCGACCGTGTAGATGCCGCTGCGCAGCAGGCACGCGTCGACGAGCTGC
>JANNLG010000122.1:0-8025 GCA_031396695.1 Deltaproteobacteria bacterium | reverse complement strand
GCCGGGATCGTCGCCACCCACGCGCCTTCGAGCACCGCTGCGGGCGGGCGGTAGCGCGACGGCTCGCCGGGCACGGGCTCGGGCAGCGGATGCGGCGAAACACCGAGACCACGGCAGAAGCTGTCGATGCTGACGACCGTGACGACCACGCCGACGAGCTCCACGTACGCGCCGTCGCCGAGCCCCGCAGCGAGCGTCTTCTCGAACCACGATTTCGTGAGCCGGGCCGGATCGCTCGTGATGCGGTGCACCGCGTCGAGCGCCGCGGGCGCGAGCGCTGACACCGAGTCGTGTGGAGACGTCACGGCCGCAGGCGAGAGCGCGCCTTTGCGCTCGCGGCAGGCGCGACACCGCGCGGCGTTGCGCACCTCGGCCGCGATCGCCACGCGCTCCGCGCCGGTCCACCACGTTCCCGCGCGCGCGAGCCGAAGCCACGCGCGCTGATGCGCCTCGACCAGGTCCTTCCGCACCGGAAGCAGCGACTGCGGGTACGAGATCTCGGCTGTCATCTCGAGCGTCCTCCGCGGATCAGCATGTCACCAAACGCAAGCCCGTGCACGCTCGACGCATGCGAATTCGCGCGCGCACGAGGCGGTTCGGACTCGACGACCTATCGGGATCCCGATCAGTCCGACAGCGAAGACCGAGAGTTTACCGTCGGTCACTCGAGCCGCGGACGGGTTCTGTTCGTTGCACACACGCAGCGGCGTGGTAGGGTTCGAATCATTAGCGCTAGACGCGCCACCGCGCGAGAGCGCCGACAGCATGAAGAAGACGCGATCTAAGAAGACCGACGATCTCCGGCCCGAGTACGACCTCCGGGAGCTCGGCCCCTGGGTCCGCGGGAAGTACTACAAGCGCGCCATCGCCGGACCGATCATCGTCGAGCTGCGGCCCGATCCCGAGAAGGCAAAGCCGATCAAGCGCAAGCGCACCGCGCGCCGCAAGTCGCGGGCGAAATAGGCGACGCAGGAGTCACGCCATGATCCGTCTTTTCCGCTTCGCGACCGTGCTCGTCCTCGCAATCAGTCTCACCGCCTGTATCGACCCCTCCGACCGCCGCCCCGGCACCTGGCTCTCCGGCGAAGTCGTCGCGGAGCTTCCGGGCAACTGGTCCTTCACCGACGCGCACAAGGAGATCGCAATCCAGGTCGCGACGCCGTACGGCGTTCCGCACTCCGTCACCATCTGGTGTGCGGCGCTCGACGGCGCGCTGTACGTGGGTGCGCGCGATCCCGAGACGAAGCGCTGGCCGGCGTGGGTCGACGACGATCCGCGCGTGCGGCTCGGGATCGATGGCAAGCTGTACGACGTCGCGCTCGCGCCGCTCGACGAGCAGGCGGACGCGGCCGCGCTCGCGCGCCTGCGCGCGGCGTTCGTCGTGAAGTACGCGCTCCCGCCCGTGCCCGCTGACGCGCCACCGGGCTCGATCCCGCCGACGCGCTACTGGCGGGTCGGACCGCGCGGCTAGCTCTCGAAGATAGGATCCGCCGCCGGAGTCGACCGTAAGCTCCGCTTAAGAACCCGTTGCAAGCCTCTCTGTCGTTCAACCGACCGATGGAGGCAACGCGATGAGAATCGGGGTTCTGATCTCTCTGGTCTTGTGGAGCGGAGCGGCGGCCGTTCGTGCCGAGCAACCGGCCGACATCGAAGCGGCACTCGCCGCTACTGCGCGCAACGAGGATGCGTCGTTCGCCGGCTTTTCGGCGCAGCGCGGCGAGCGCTTCTACAACGCGTCGCACGGCGGGGACTGGAGCTGCGCGACGTGCCACGGAAGCGACCCGCGCGCGATCGGCAAGCACACGGTGACGGGAAAGGCGATCGAGCCGCTCGCGCCCGCGGCGAACCCGAAGCGGTTCACGAATCCCGCGAAGGTCGAGAAATGGTTCCGCCGCAACTGCAACGACGTGCTGGATCGGACCTGCACCGCGCAGGAGCGCGGGGACGTGCTCGCCTGGCTGCGCAGCCTCGATGCGCAGGCGGTGCGCTGATGCCCGCGCACAGTCATAGGACCGCCGGTTCTCTCGCGGTCGCTCTCCTCGGCGCGCTGGCGTTTGCGCAGCCTGCTCTCTCGGGCGAAGCGCGACCGACCGCGCTCACGCCCGAGTACGTAGAAGAGTGCGGCTCGTGTCACGTCGCATTCCCGGGTCGGATGCTCGGCGCGAGCTCCTGGAACGCGGTTCTCGACGGACTCGACCAGCACTTTGGTACCGACGCGAGCGTCGATGCTGCGACGCTGGCGAGCCTGCGCACGCTGCTGGCCTCGACCGCCCGAAGCAAGCAGACCACGCAGGACGGAAAGCCCGTCCTTCGCATCACGGAAGCCCGCTGGTTCCGCCACGAGCACGACGAGGTGCCTGCCCGGCTGAAGAGCGGTCCGGATGCCATCTCGCTCTCGAGCTGCGGATCGTGTCACCGCGAGGCGGAGCGAGGCAGTTACTCGGAACGCACGCTGCGTCTCCCGAAGAAGGGAGTTCAGAAATGACGGATCGAGCGCTCGTCTGGGATCTTCCGCTCCGCGTCTACCACTGGGTTCTGGCCGCGAGCTTCGCCGGCGCGTTTCTGACCGGCGACAGCGAGCGCCAGCGCGATCTTCACCTGCTCTGCGGCTACGTCTTCGTCGCGGCCATCGCATTCCGGATCGTGTGGGGCTTCATCGGCGGACGGCATGCGCGTTTCTCGCAGCTGCGGCACTCGCCTCGGGCGCTCCTGCGCTACGCGAAGAGCGTCGTGCGAGGCCAGCCGGAGGCGCACGAAGGGCACGGCCCGATCGCCATCATCATGATCCCGTGCCTTCTCGGCCTGGGACTCGTCGTCGCGGCGACGGGCTGGGCCACCTATCAGGAGATCGGGGGCGACTGGCTCGAGGAGGCACACGAGGGCTCGGCGATCGCGATGCTCCTAGTCGTCTGCGCGCACGTCGTCGGAGTCGTCGCGCTGAGCGCGCTGCAGGGCGAGAATCTGGTCGCGTCGATGATCACGGGTCGCAAGCGCGCTGCGCCGGGAATTGATTCCCGCGAGCTCGTTCGCGACGCTGCGAACCGAGGAGTTTGATTCTGCCATGCGCGTCCTGGTCGTCGAAGACGATCCCCTCCTCGGGGATGCGCTGCGCGTCGGTCTGACTCAGCGCGGATTCTCTGCCGACTGGACGCGCGACGGACGTTCGGCAGTGGTGGCCCTCGGCACGGAGCCGTTCGGCGCCGTCGTGCTCGACCTGGGCCTGCCGAAGCTCGATGGCATGGAGGTATTGAGACAGCTTCGCGGCGCGCACAACGCGGTTCCGGTGCTGATCCTCACCGCGCGGGACGCCGTCTCCGATCGAGTCGCGGGCCTCGACGCGGGCGCTGACGACTACATCGTGAAGCCCGTCGACCTGGACGAGCTCGCCGCTCGCCTTCGCGCACTCGCCCGGCGCGGCTCGGGTCAGGCGGCGCCGGTGCTCGAGGTCGGGCCGCTCCGCCTCGATCCGGCCGCGCACGAGACGACGTTCCGGGGCCGCTCGATCGCCCTCTCTCCGCGGGAATTCGCGCTCTTACACGAGCTCGCCCGAGCTGCGGGGCGAGTGCTGTCGAAGGACCAGATCGCGGAACGTGTGTATGGCTGGGGCGAGGAGCTCGAGTCGAACGCGGTCGAGGTTCACGTTCACCATCTGCGCCGGAAGCTCGCACCCGAGGTGATCGTCACACTCCGCGGTGTCGGCTACGTGCTCCCGAAGGACTTGTCGTGAGGGCGGTCCGATCTCTGCGCGGACGCCTGCTTGCGGGCGTCCTGTCGGCCGTCGCCATGGCCTGGATCGCCGTCTCTTTGTCGGGGTACTGGTACGCGCGAGAGGAGCTCGACGAGCTCTTTGACGCGCACCTGGCACAGTCCGCCGCTCTGCTCGTCGCGCAGCTCCCGCACGCGGAGGAGGGTGACGACGACGACCACGAGCTGGAGCTGGAGTTCGAGCATGCGCCGCTCCTGCACCGCTACGCGCGCAACGTGGCGTTCCAGGTCTGGGAGCGCGGCCGGCGGCTGCGCGTGCACTCCGTGTCGGCGCCGCGCGAACGGCTCTCGAGCAGCGAAAAGGGATTCAGCGATGGTGTCTCGGGCGAAGAGCGCTGGCGGGTGTTCAGCACCTGGGCGCTCGACCGGCGCGTGCTCGTACAGGTCGGCGAGCGCGTGGATGCGCGCGATGCGGTCAGCCGCGAGATCGCCGAGCATCTCTTGCTGCCGCTGGTCGTGGCCCTGCCGCTGCTCGCGCTCGGACTGTTGATCGCGATCGGGCGCGGGCTGGCGCCGCTGGCTGTGATCGCGGACGCGGTCGCGAGCCGTGATCCGGCGCGGCTCGAGCCGCTCGCGCTCAGCGGAACGCCGCTCGAGATCCGTCCGTTGGTCGAACGGCTGAATTCGCTCTTTGCGCGTATCTCGCAAGGCATCGAGCGCGAGCGCACATTCACCGCCGATGCCGCGCACGAGCTGCGCACGCCGCTCGCGGCGATCCGCGCCCAGGCTCAGGTTGCGCACGACGCGACCGACGCTGCCGAGCGGCGCCGGGCGCTGGAGCTGGTCATGGCGGGCTGCGATCGGGCTGCGCACCTCTCGACGCAGCTGCTCACGCTCGCGCGCCTCGAGGCCGACGCGTGGCAGGGACGCATGGTCCCATGCGATCTCGTTCCGATCGCACGCGAGGTTCTCGCAGAGGTCGCGCCCGAGGCGCATGCACGGCGCGTCGCCCTGGAGCTGGTAGGCGATCCGACCGCCGTCGTGCCGGGAGATGCGACGCTGCTCCATGTCCTGCTGCGCAACCTCGTCGACAACGCGGTTCGCTACGGGCCCGAGGGTGGATGTGTGCGGGTCATCGTGCAGCGAGCAGGCTCGGCGCTCGAGCTGAGCGTCAGCGACGAGGGGCCCGGGCTCGCGGCGGTCGACAAACCGCGCGTCACGGATCGGTTCTACCGCGGGCTGGGAACGAGCGAGACCGGAGCCGGACTCGGCCTTTCGATCTCGGCGCGCATCGCCGAGCTCCACGGCGCCGCGCTCGCGTTCACTGACGCCGCGGGTGGCCGCGGCTTCCAGGTCCGTGTGCGCTTTCCGGAGGCTGCGTTCGTCGCGGCGTAGCTGCTGGGACGGGGCGTTCTGTCACCGCCCCGCCGAAACTTTTCGGGCCAGGTTCGATATCGCCGTCGGGCGTGCGATACCTGAGGGCGTGGCGCGGTGCGCCCCTCGGGCGCCGCGTCCTTTGGGAGGGAGACCATTGGCGCCACTCGTCCATCTGTTCCTGTCCTTCTTCAAGGCGCACCAGGCGAACCGGAAGATTCCGATCAGCCTGCAGCGCGACGCGTTGCCCGTCTGGCTGGTGACGGCCGCGTTTCTCGCGCTCGGCTTCGGCATGGGCTCGGTGAAGCTCAACTATCCGCCGCCGCCCGGGCGCAAGGGCGAGTGGATGGAGATCGACTGCTCGGACATGCGTTCCGGCGACGTCGTGCTCTCGGGGTCGCGCAATTCGCGGGACGACGACGAGGACGCGCCGAGGAAGAACATGCCCAGGGGCCACACCTCCCTCGAAGCGCTGACCGATCTTGTGTGGAGGCTCTACTTTGCGGAGCTGACGCGCATGGTGATGACGCTCCAGCCGTGGCTGCACCCGCTGATTCGCGCGGGCTACGAGAACCGTCGCGACGTGCAGTTCATGCAGAGCGAGCGCGCCGACTACTCGCTGCTGAATTCGCGCGACGGGAGCGGCGAGCGGAAGGTCAAAGGCATGGGCCGCACCGCGGCGTTCGTCGTGAATCAGCCCGAACTGTGGCGGGGCGGCCCGACCTACGTCGGCTTCTTCGGACTGGACGGCGCGTCGACGCTCGCGTGGGCGTACCTGCTGCAGCAGCGCCACGCAGATCTGCTGGTGCGTCCGGGCTTCCACATGGTCGAGCTGGTGACCGCGCCGATCCCCGCGCGTGTGCCCGATCTGAAGTGGGCGCTCGATTGGAAGTCGGAGCTCCTGTTGTCCGTGCCCCCTGCGGAGATTCCGTCGGCGGACGCGAAGCCCGCTGGTCCGAGCAGGATTTCTTTGGGCCAAGTGAGGGCGGAGCAGGTTCGCGCGTAGCCTCGTCTTCGAACCGACTCACTGGAAGGGAGAGCGAGTCATGGCCGAGAAGACGAAGACCCGGAATGCCAACACCAAGACCGACAGCAAGACCGACACGATCGACTGGGAGCTGATCGAGCGCGTGCTCGGCTCGGAGGTCGCGCTGCGCATCTATCTGTACGGACTGCCCGGCGTCGGCAAGACCTACGCCGCGTACATGATCCGGCGCCAGGACCGCGCGCTGTACGCGTGCACGCTGATGCCGGAGACGCCGGCGGCGGAGCTGCGCGGCACCTACCTGCCCATGGGCGAGTGCATCGTGTGGCACGACGGTCCGGTCGTGCGCGCGATGCGCGAGGGCGCGCGGCTGGTTCTGAACGAGCTGAGCCACGCTTCGGAGGACGCGCTCGCATTTCTCTATCCGGTCTTGGAGAACAGCGACACGGCGCGCATCACACTGCCGACGGGCGAGACCGTCACGCCCGCCAAGGGCTTCCAAGTCGTAGTCACCGACAACCAAGCGCCCGACGATCTGCCCGCGGCGCTGCGCGACCGCTTCGACGCGGTGCTCGAGATCCGTGAGCCGCATCCGAGCGCGCTCGCGCGGCTGTCGGAGCCGCTGCGCGAGGTGGTGCGGCGCGGCATGGCGCTCGACGAAGAGCGGCGCGTGAGCGTGCGGCCGGTGCTCGCGATCGACCGCCTGGCCCATGAGTTCGGCCTGCGAGTCGCCTGTTTGATCGTGCTCGGCGCCGCGCGCGGCTCGCTGTTCCACGACGCGCTCGTGCTCGCGGGAGCGAAGTAGCCATGCACATCGAAGCAAACTCGCGAGGCAGGTTTCTTCCGTATCCGGAGCTGGTCGAGATGCACGCGGCGGGCGCGCACAAGCCGTATGCGATCGTCGACTCGCTCGAGCGCTCGACGAGCGAGATGTCGGGCGCGGTCGACAAGATGTCGCGCGTGATGTGGGTGCCGCTCGAGCCCGAGGGTCGGGCGATCTCGCGCCACGAGCTCGGCCACGTGCGCTGGTCGCTGCTCGCGCCCGCGCAGGTGCCCTTCGACCCGCGCGTGCTGGCCGCGGTCGAGGACGCGCGCGTGAACCTGGCGCTGCGCGCGCGCGGCGTGCCGGTCGAGCTCGGCGAGGTGGGCGACCTGCGCATCGGTTGGCTGCTCGCGAACGACGCGAAGCACGGCGACGGCTTCGCGCTGTTCATGCGCAGCGTGGCGTCCGTCGGCACGAGCGTCGAGAAACGCTTGTGCGGTCAGCTCGCGCGGCTCGCGGACCCGGAGGCGGAGCTCGCCTTCGACGCGACGCGCCGTGTGCACGTGGAGCTCGAGCGGGCGCGCATCCGCAGCCGCGGCGAGGTCGCGCCCGAGCTCTTCGCGCGCGAACTGGCGCAGGACCTGGCGCGCACGCTGCGTGCGCTCGGCTTGCTCGACGCGAACGGCGTCTCGCGCAGCCTGCTGGTTCTGAACTGCAGCGAGGGCCACGTAGACGTGCCCGCGTCCATGACTCCCGCCGGCAGCCCGTTCGTACCGAAGCGCGAGGAGTCAGCGAGCTCCGAGCCGGGCCGCATGCAGATCGCGCACGCGCGGCTCACGCGCACGCTGCCCAACACGCGCGGTCTGCGCGCTTGGCGCGCTGCGACCGAGGGCAGCGTCGTGCGCCACACGCACCGCTGGGCAGTCGACCGCGCGATCTTCCGCAAGCGCGCCGCGCAGTCGCGCGGCACGGTGCTGGTCGACGTGAGCAGCAGCATGCGGCTCGCCGACGCGGACCTGGAACGGCTGCTGTCCAAGGCGGCGCGCGGCACCTGCGTGGCGATGTACTCCGGACAGGGCAGCGAGGGCGAGCTGCGCATCGTCGCGCAGAACGGGAAGCGCGCCGAGGGAGAAGCGCTCGCGCGCTTCGGCGGCGGGAACGTCGTGGATCTGCCCGCTCTGAAGTGGCTCGCGCGCCA
>JANNLG010000112.1:0-3184 GCA_031396695.1 Deltaproteobacteria bacterium | reverse complement strand
CGCACAAGCTCACGCCGCACGTGCTGCGCCACTCGTTCGCGACGCACCTGCTCGAAGGCGGCGCAGACCTGCGCATCGTGCAGGAGATGCTCGGCCACGCCGACATCGGCACCACCGAGATCTACACGCACGTGAGTCAGAAGCGGCTGCACGATCTGGTGAACGCCCGGCACCCGCGCGGCGACGACCGTTCCGAGGCCGTGAATCCTGGCTCGGCCCCATCGAACCGTGGCTCCGCACCATCGGATGGGATAGTCTCGCGCTCGTCGTAGGGGGTGCGACGATCGAAGCGATGCCGCTCGATACCGTGGATGCTAGCGCGAGCCGCGATGAGGCCAGCGTCGGTCGGCACTCGTGCGCGGTCAAGCTGCCCGCCTTTGAGGGCCCGCTCGACCTGCTGCTGCACCTGATCCGCTCGAACGAAGTCGACATCGCGGACATCCCGATCGCGACCATCTCCGAGCAGTACCTCGCGTACCTCGAGCTGATGCGCGCGCTCGACATCGACGTGGCGGCCGACTACCTGCTGATGGCCGCGACGCTCGCGCACATCAAGTCGCGCATGCTGCTGCCGCCCGATCCGGACATCCTGGGCGACGACGAGGGACTCGATCCGCGCGCCGAGCTCGCGCGCCGCCTGGCCGAGTACGCGGTCTTCAAGGACGCAGCCGAAACGCTCGCGCGCCGGCCGCTCTTGAACCGCGACGTGTTCGCGTCGCAGATCGACGTGACGGAGCTACCCGAGAAGGAGGGCGTGCTGACCGTCAGCCTGTTCGGCTTGATCGAGGCCATGCAGGGCGTGCTCGCGCGCATCCCGCCCGCGCAGGTCCGGCACACGGTTTCGCGCGCGCGCATCACCCTGCAGCAGGCGATGATCGCGATCATGGATCGCCTGCGCGCCGCGGACGGCGCGACGGTGCTGTTCACGGATCTGTTCCCGATCGGCGAGGCGACCACGCGCGTGCGCATCGTGCTCACGTTCCTGTCGATCCTCGAGCTCGCCAAGATCCAGGCGCTGCTGATCTTCCAGAACGCGAGCCCCGACGGCCGGCCCGAGGGCCCGATCCGCGTGCGGCTCGCGGTCGAATCCGCGCCCGACGACGCCGCCATCGAAGCCGCGGCCGTCGAGGCGGAAGCGGAGTTCGCGACCGGGCCAGAGCTCGACGAAGACGTTCCCGAACCGGAACCCGAAGCAAGCGAGGGTGACGATGACGAGTTCTGAGATCGACCTGATCGCGCTCGAGGCGCTGATCTTCGCATCGGACGGGCCGTGCTCGGCCGCGTCGATCCGGCGCGCGTTTCCGGATCTCGCGCCGGGCGCGATCACGCCCGCGGTCGCCGAGATCAACGCACGACTGCTCGAGACCGGTCGCCCGTACGAGATCGCGGAGGTCGCCGCGGGCTGGCAGTTCCGCACGCGGCCCGAGCACGCGTCGGTGATTCTCGCCGCCAAGCCCGAGCGCAAGGTGCGGCTCTCGCGCGCGTCGCTCGAGACGCTCGCGCTGGTCGCGTACCGGCAGCCGCTCTCGCGCGCGGAGATCGAAGATCTGCGCGGCGTGGACTGCGGCGCGGTGTTGAAGAGCCTGCTCGAGCGCGACTTCGTGCGCATCGTGGGGCGGCGCGACGCGCCGGGACGGCCCGCGCTATTCGGCACGACCAGCGCGTTCCTCGAGACCTTCGGGCTGCGCGCGCTCTCCGATCTGCCGCCGCTGCGCGAAGTCGAATCGCTGATCAGCGCGCCGATCGCGGAAGGCGATGCGGAGGCGAGCGCACTGGAGCTCGCCGCCGAATCGCTCGCGGACGAAGCGGAAGCGCACGACGAGACCGCTGACGAAGCCCTCGACGAGCCGCCTCACGAGGCCGCCGAGTCCGCCTTCGACGACCCGGTCCGGTTTCACTAGAACGCAGCTCCGCGCGGAAGTCCGCGCGCCGCAAGCGGCCTCGCGAAATCCGGAAAATCTCGAACATTTACAAGGACTTATCCCTGTGATTTCGAGTATGATCCGAACGTGAAACCGAGCCTCTCGTTCGTGGCCGCAGCCTGTCTTCTGGCACTCGCGGCGAGGAGTGCGTCCTCCGACTCGACACTTTCCGGTGTCTGTCCGGACGGCAGCTTCTTCGTGGTGCAGAGCCGCAGCTCGGTGCCCTGCGCGAACCCGCACTTCGCGGACCCCGCCGACCTGCCGCCGTTGCGCCCGCACCTGCTGCCGCGTCCGTACACCTGGTACGTCGACCAAGAGACGCGGAATCCGAACAATCCCTACAACCTGGTCGAGGCGGCCGAGAAGATCCGCGCCGCGCGGCTCGGCCCGAAGCCTGGCACTGAAGCCGCGCAGACTGCGGCCGAGCCGCCGCCCGCGCTGAACGCCACGGTCGCGAAGCTGCCGACCGCGCCCCCGCCGCCCGTTCCCGGCGCGCCGCTCATGCAGCTCGCCGACGACGAGCTGCGCGATCTCGTGCGCCTGATCGGCCTGCGCCAGTCCGACTCGCCCGCGCAGTTTCAGATCGGCGATGCGCGGGGCGACGCGCGCATGCGCATCCAGCTCGCGTACTCGGCCGCGTTCGAGGGCTACGCGCTCGCCACGCTCGGCCTCGACCCCGCCGCGAAGCACGTGATCGTGTTCGCGTCGCTCGCGGAGTCGGACACCGAGTTCCAGCCGAACTTCTTCGTGGTTCAGTCCGGCCGCACGTACCGGCCCGATCCGACGCTCCAGAGTGAGCTCGGCTTCCTGCTCGGCGAGTCGGGCAAGCTGCCCGCCGGAGAGCTCGCGGTCGGCTACCTGATCGTGCCGTCGACGTTCGACCCGCAGGCTCCGATGGAGCTGTTCTGGAACGACCGCAGCGTCGAGACCGTGCTCGCGCCCGCCGCCGGCGGCGTCGCTCCGTCGCGCTGAACACCCGCTCGGCTCGCTCGTCCACTACGATGGCGCTCGCGAACGCGACCGTCGCCGCGGAGGAGATCGCGATGCCTGCACTTTCGGGGATGCGCGTCCTCGACATGACGCAGTACGAGGCGGGCACCGCCTGCACGCAGGCGCTAGCATGGCTCGGCGCGGACGTTGTGAAGATCGAGCGGCCGGGCTTCGGCGATCCGGGGCGCGGGCTTTTGGTCGGCGGCGATCATTCCGCGTACTTCCTGAACTGGAACGCGAACAAGCGCAGCGTGGCGCTCGATCTCGAAAAG
>JANNLG010000098.1:0-2079 GCA_031396695.1 Deltaproteobacteria bacterium | reverse complement strand
ACCGACCACATCCCCGAGCAGATCGAGCTGATCCAGAAGCTCGAGCTGAAGGGCTTCACGTACCGGATCGCCGACGGGGTCTACTTCGACGTCTCGAAGGACCCGCACTACGGCGAGCTCGCGCGCATCGACCTGGCCGCGCAGGCGACCGGCGAGCGCATCGACGGCGCGATCGAGAAGCGCAACGCCGCGGACTTCGCGCTCTGGAAGCTCTTCGATCCGAAGGGCCCGAAGCGCCAGATGGAATGGGACAGTCCCTGGGGGCGCGGCTTCCCCGGCTGGCACATCGAGTGCTCGGCGATGAGCATCAAGCACCTCGGTCTGCACTTCGACATCCACTCCGGCGGCCAGGATCACATCCCCGTGCACCACCCGAACGAGATCGCGCAGACCGAGAACGCGCTCGACGCGCGGCCGTGGGTGCGCTTCTGGATCCACGGCGGCTGGCTCTTGTTCGACGGTGCGAAGATCTCGAAGTCGACCGGCGGCAGCGTGCTGAACATGGACGAGCTGATCGCATCGGGCTTCGAGCCGCTCGCGTTTCGATACTTGCTGCTCGGCGGTCACTACCGGCAGCAGCTCAGCTACTCCGACGACGCGATCAAGGGCGCGCAGACCGCGTACAAGCGGCTCTTGCGTCATGCGCAGGAGCTGGCCGACGACACGACCAGCTTCGGCGCAGCCGAGGCCGAAGCGCTGCGCGCGCGTTTCCGCGAGGCGGTCGGCGACGACCTGAACGCGCCCCGCGCGCTGGCCGTGGTCTGGGAAGCGGTGCGCAGCGAGGCGCTCGGCGGCCGCGAGAAGCACGCGCTGCTGTGCGAGTGGGACGCCCTGCTCGCGCTGGGTCTCGCCGACGCGCGCGTCGTCCCCGCCGAGAGCGACGCCGAGCTCGACGCGCTGGTCGCGGAGCGCGACGCCGCGCGCGTGGCCAAGAACTGGAAGCGCTCCGACGAGATCCGCAATCTCTTGAAGGAACGTGGCATCGTGATCGAGGACTCACCGCAAGGGAGCCGCTGGCGCCGTGCCTGACTTCGAGATGGTCTCCGACTACAAGCCGCTCGGCGACCAGCCGCGCGCGATCGAGGAGCTGGTCGACGGCGTCGGGCGCGGGCTCACCCACCAGACGCTGCTCGGCATCACGGGCAGCGGCAAGACCGCGACCATGTCGTGGGTGATCGAGAAGCTGAACCGGCCGGCGCTGATCATGGCGCCGAACAAGACGCTGGCCGCGCAGCTCTACGGCGAGTTCAAGAAGCTGTTTCCCCACAACGCCGTCGAGTACTTCGTCTCGTACTACGACTACTACCAGCCCGAAGCGTACCTGCCGACCACCGACACCTTCATCGAGAAGGACTCGTCGATCAACGACGAGATCGACAAGCTGCGCCACTCGGCGACGCGCTCCGTGCTCTCGCGCCGCGACGTGATCGTGGTCGCGAGCGTTTCGTGCATCTACGGGCTCGGCTCGCCCGAGACCTACGGAAAAATGCACGCCTTCGTCGAGGTCGGTCAGCGGCTGAACCGCGACGACTTCACGCGCAAGCTCGTCGACATGCTCTACGACCGCAACGACTTCGATTTCCACCGCGGCACCTTCCGCGTGCGCGGCGACGTGGTCGAGGTGTTCCCGGCCTACGAAGACGAGCGCGCGATCCGGATCGAGTTCTTCGGCGACGACGTCGACCAGATCGCCGAGATCGATCCGCTGCGCGGCCTGGTCGTCGCGCGGCTGAAGCGCGCGGTGATCTTTCCGAACAGCCACTACGTGCAGACGCAGGAGCGCCTGAAGCAGGCCATCAGCGGCATCCGCGAAGAGCTCGACGTGCGCCTGCAGACCTTCAAACGCGACGACAAGCTGCTCGAGGCGCAGCGCATCGAGCAGCGCACCATGTACGACATCGAGATGCTGTCCGAGATGGGCTTCTGCCACGGCGTCGAGAACTACTCGCGCTGGCTCGACGGCCGCGTCGAGAACCAGCCGCCGTACACGCTGATCGACTACTTCCCCAAGGACTTCCTGTGCTTCGTGGACGAGAGCCACGTCACCGTGCCGCAGGTCGGCGGCATGTTCCGCGGCGA
>JANNLG010000093.1:0-10903 GCA_031396695.1 Deltaproteobacteria bacterium | reverse complement strand
CGCTGCCCAGCGACCGAGGTGTGAAGGCTCGATCGAACTACGCATGGGATACTCCCTCTCCTTGGGTGGTCGAAGCCAAGCGGGCGTAGAGCAACCAACGTGCCAGGGAGAGCAGGCGCGAACGCGCGCGCCACGCGTACGCATGCGCATTCACGGTGCGTGACTGCACAGAAACTGGGCAGCGAGCCCGGTCGAGCTAGCGGTAGCCCTCGATCACGGGCCGGCGCGGCAGCCGCCAGAAGACCTCGTCGCACAGGCGCGAGAGCTCGGCATCGAGCGTGAGCTCGGCGCCGGCCAGCGTCGCGTCGAGCTGCTCGGGTCGGCTCGCACCGATGATTGCCGATGTAACGCCGGCCTGCGCCAGTACCCAGGCGACCGCCACCGAGGCGAGCGCCAGCCCACGCGCCTCGACTTCCTTCGCGAGCTCGGAGACGGCGGCGAGCTGCGCCTCGTCCCAATAGCGCTGCCGGTACAGCTCGCCCGCGCGCTGGATCGTGAAGCGCGTGCCCTCGCGCGGCGCCTCGCCCGCCTTGTACTTGCCCGAGAGCAGGCCGCCGGCGATCGGGTTGTAGACGATCACGCCGAGCTGCTCCTGGCGCGCGTAGGGCAGGAGCTCCGTCTCGATCTCGCGGTACAGCAGGTTGTAGCGCGGCTGCAGCGTCTCGTAGCGCGTGAGCCCGAGCGCAGCGGCGGTCTGGCTCGCCTCGGCCAATCGGAACAGCGGGTAGTTCGAGCAGCCCACGTAGCGGACCTTGCCCGCGCGCACCAAGTCGTCGAGCGCGCGCAGCGTCTCGTCGATCGGTGTGTGCGGATCGGGGAAGTGCGTCTGGTACAGATCGATCACGTCGGTGCGCAGACGGCGCAGGCTGGCTTCGACTGCGCGCTGGATGTGGAAGCGCGAGAGCCCGACATCGTTCGTGCCCGCGCCCATCTTGCCGCGGCACTTGCTGGCCAGGAACACGCGCGAGCGCGTACCGCGCGAGTCGAGCCAACGGCCGATGATCTCTTCGGTGGCACCGGTCTGCTCCGCGCCCGCGCCCAGCGGGTACACGTCGGCGGTGTCGAAGAAGTCGATGCCCGCTTCGAACGCGCGGTCGAGGATCGCGAACGAGGTAGGCTCGGACGACTGCAAACCGAACGTCATCGTGCCCAGGCACAGGCTCGGAACACGCACCCCCGTTCGACCGAGTCCGCGCCTGTCCATGGGGTGCCTCCTCGCGATATGCTCGGGCATGTCCAAGCCCATGCCCTGGCAGGAGCTCGAAAGCCGGCTCCTGCAGGATTGCCGGGTCTTCACGGTCAGCCGAACGCTCGCGCGTTCGCCTACGACCGGACAGCCGCATCCATTCTATCGGATCGACGCGGCCGACTGGGTGAACATCCTTGCGCTCACGGAGCGGGACGAGGTCGTGATGGTGCGCCAGTACCGGCACGGCGAGCGCGGCGTGACGCTCGAGATCCCGGGCGGGATCGTCGACCCCGGCGAGAGCGCGCCCGTGGCGGCGGCCCGTGAGCTGCTCGAGGAGACCGGCTACCAGGCCGACGGAGTGGTCCGGCTCGGTGTCGTGAATCCCAACCCCGCCTTGTTCGGGAACCGCACCGAGACCTACGTCGCGCGCGGCGTGCGACGCGTGGCCGAGATCCGCAACGGCCACACCGAAGAGACGGTGGTGCAGCTCGTGCCGCGCGCCGAGCTGCGAGTGCACGCGCGCGCGGGGCGGATCAGCTCCGCGCTCGTGATCGCGGCTCTGTACTGGTTCGAGCTCGACGCAGCGGACGCGTAGATGGGTCGTCGCTTCGGGGCGCTCTGCGCCGTGCTGTTGCTGTGCGCGTCCGGGCTCGCGCGCGCCGATGGACCTCGGCCGCTCCTGCGCGTGGGCACGAGCGGCGACTACGCGCCGTTCTCGAACGCGGGGCAGGGCTTCGACATCGACGCCGCGCGGCTGGTCGCAGACTCGCTCGACCGGGAGCTGGTGCTGGTGCCGTTCCGCTGGTCGGAGCTCTCCGAGCGCGTCGCGCGCGGCGACTTCGACGTGGCGATGGGCGGCGTCACCTGGCGGCCGGAGCGCGCCGTGATCGGGCGCATGAGTCTGGCCGTCGCGATCGGCGGACCGTGCTGGATCGGACCGGCGTCACCGAAGAGTGTCGCCGTGAACCACGGCGGCGTGCTCGAGCGTTTCGCGCGCGCGCATTTCCCGGGCGCGCGCATCGAAACCGTGAACGCGAACCAGACGCTGCCGGCGCGGCTCGCCAGCGGCGCGGTCGAAGCGATCGTGACCGACAGCTTCGAGCTCGGCGCCTTCGCGCGCGTCGGCGATCCGACGCACTGCGAGCCCGCGCGCGATCGCAAAGTCTGGTGGGTGACGCCCGCGCGCGCGGCCGAGCTCGGTCCGCTGCTCGATCCGCTCGTGCGTCAGCGCGAGCCCGAGCTCGCGAAACTGCGCGAGAAGTGGTTCGGCGCGCCGCAGCGGCAGGATGAAGCCGATCGGCTGGTCGACCTGATTGCGCGCCGGCTTGCGATGATGCCTGCGGTCGGCGCCTGGAAGCGCGCGCACGAGCGCCCGATCGAGGACAGAGCCCAGGAGTCGCGCGTGCTCGAGAGCGTGCATCGGCGCGCGATCGATCTGGGCCTCGACCCGGGCGCGCTGCGCGACCTGTTCGCGCTCGAGATGGAGCTGTCGAAACGCATCCAGGTCCGCGCCGCGAACGGCGATGCGCAGCTCGACCTCGACACGCAGCTCCGGCCCGCGCTGGCCGAGCTTTCCGACCGGCAGATCGAGTCGCTTGCGCTCGCTGCGCCGGTCGATTCCTTGGCTCTCGATCCGGGCACGCTCGAGCCTCTGAACGAGCTGCTCGAGCCGCACGAGGTCGCGGAGCTGACCGGCGCCCTATCAAGAATTCGTTGAAGTTTCGCGCGGACAGGAGGAAGATAGGGCCGAGCTCGAAGAGGAGGCTGCCCATGGGCCTGATCGCTCAGCTCCTGCAAAAGCGCTCACCGGTGGTGCACATCGTGAGCCCGCACCAAACGGTCGCCGAGGCGGTCGCGATCATGGCCTCGCGCAAAGTCGGCGCCGTGCCCGTCGTCTCCGATGGACGGCTGGTCGGCATCTTCAGCGAGCGCGACGTCGTGCGCCGCGTCGTGTGGGTGAACCGCTCGCCGGAGAAGACGGAGATCGGCGAAGTCATGACGCCGAACCCGCTCACCGCCACGCCGAGCGACGAGCGCGCACTCGCCGTGCGCAAGATGGACGCCGTCGGCTGCCGCCACCTGCCCGTGGTGCTGCACGGCGCCGTCGTCGACATGCTCTCCATCCGCGACCTCATTTTCGGCGAGCTCGAAGAACGTTCCGACGACGTCGAGTCCCTCCGCAAGTACATCGGCGGCTCTTACTAACCAATGGGACCCGGCGCGGCGTAGCCGCGCCACCCATACTCCGTTCGCCTTCGGCTCACTGCGCGCGCTTCGCGCTTGCCGGACGCTCATCCACCGCCGCTCGGACCGGGGCGCGCAGCCGCGGCCTGAGTGGGGCCCGCGCTCCGAGTCTGCGGCTCCGCTACCCTGCGAGAACCAATGAAAGTCGCTCTCGCACAGCCGAATCTGACGATTGGGGACTTCGAAGGAAACCTGCGCAAGATCCGCGAAGCCCTTGTGCGCGCACGCGCGCAGCGCGCCGAGCTGTTGATCCTCCCCGAGCTCGGCATCTCCGGCTACCCGCCCGGCGACCTGCTCGAGCGCGCGAGCTTCCTGCGCGACCACACGCGCGCGCTCGAGGAGCTGGTGCCCGAATCGCGCGACATCGCGATCCTGACCGGCGCGATCCTGCCCGCGCCCGACGGCGGTCCGAAGCGCATCTCGAACTCGGCCGTGTTGCTCGACCGCGGCGAGATCGCGCACGTGCAGGCGAAGACGCTCCTGCCGACCTACGACATCTTCGATGAGTCCCGCTACTTCCAGCCCGCCAGCGAGCGGCGCGTGTTCCGCTTCCGCGAGCGCACGATCGGCATCGCGATCTGCGAGGACCTGTGGAGCGGAAAGTTCTGGGGTCCGCGTCGGCCGTATCCGATCGACCCGATCGAAGAGCTGATCGGGCAGGGCGCAGAAGTGATCTTCGCGATCTCCGCCTCGCCTTGGAACCAGGGCAAGATGAGCCTGCGCGAGGCGATGGTGCGCGACGCCGCGCGCAGGCATCGCGTGCCGTTCGTGTTCGTGAATCTGGTCGGCGGCAACGACGAGCTGGTGTTCGACGGCACCAGCTTCTGCGTCGACGCCGACGCGCGCGTCACCACGCGGCTCGCACGCTTCGCCGAGGATTTCGCGGTGGTCGATCCGTTCGCGAGAGGCTCCTCCGAAGCGCCCGCGCTCGAGCCCGACGTGGAGCTGCTCGAACGCGCGCTCGTGCTCGGCATTCGCGACTACCTGGGCAAGCTCGGCATGAAGCAGTGCGTGATCGGCCTCTCGGGCGGAATCGACTCCGCCGTCACCGCGCACCTGGCCGCGCGCGCGCTCGGACCCGAGAACGTGCTCGGCGTGCTGATGCCCGGCCCGTTCTCGTCCGAGCACAGCATCAGCGACGCGGAGGCGCTCGCGCGCGCGCTCGGCGTCGAGACGCGCACCGTGCGCATCGACACGCTGTACAAGGACTACCTCGAGCAGTTCCGGAATCTGTTCGGCGCGCGCGAGAGCTACGGTCTGACGCAGGAGAACATTCAGGCGCGCATCCGCGGAGCGCTCTTGATGGCGGTGTCGAACTTCGAGAACCGGATCGTCCTCGCGACCGGCAACAAGAGCGAGCTGTCGGTGGGCTACACCACGCTGTACGGCGACCTGGTGGGCGGGCTCGCGGTGATCGGCGACGTGCTGAAGCGCGACGTGTATGCGCTGGCGCGTCACTCGAACCGCGACGGCGCGCGCATCCCGATCGGCTCGATCGACAAGCCGCCCTCCGCGGAGCTCGCGCCCGACCAGCGCGACGAGGACGCGCTGCCGCCGTATCCGGTGCTCGACGAGGTGCTGCACCAGGCGATCGAGCTCGGCCTGCCGGGCGACGAGATCGAGGCGCCGCGCGGCGCGACGCGCGAAACCGTGGCCTGGATCCTGCGCCAGATCGACCGCAACGAGTACAAGCGGCGCCAGGCGCCGGTCGTGCTCAAGGTGTCTCAAAAGGCGTACGGCAGCGGCCGGCGCATCCCGATCGTCCACCGCAGCGGTTGGGGTCTCTAGCTCGGAATGCGCCGCGTGTTCCTGCTCGTGGGGGTTCTGGCCGGGTGCGCGGTGTCGCCCGCCGTCTTCGCGCCCGGTGACGACGCGCGCCAGTCGGCCTGGCAGACGCAGGCCAGCGAGCTGCGCGGGCTCGCGTTCGAGCGGCCCGTTCGGCTCGAGTGGTTCAGCGCCGCCGAGGTGAAGGACGTGATCCGCGACGAGCTCGCAGGCGTCTATACGCCCGAGTCCGCGCGCCGCTATCGCGACGCGTACGCGGCGCTCGGCGTGTTCCCGCCCGAGCTCGACCTGTTCGAAACCATGCTCACGCTGCAGTCGCAGGCGATCGCGGGCATGTACAGCCCGCGCCGCCAGACGCTCTACGTGCTCGACTCGCTGCGCGACGACGCGTCGGGCGCCGATCCCGGGCAGTCCCTGATCGTGGTGCACGAGCTCGTGCACGCGCTCCAGCACCAACACTTTCCGGAGTCGCTCGGGCTGCTCACGGGTCTGCGCCGTCAGGACGACGTGGTCGGAGCGCTCGCGTCGGCCCTCGAAGGCGACGCAACCTTCACGATGCTCGGCGTGCGGACGCAAGGCGACGGCTCGGACGCGCGCACCGTGAAGGCCGCCGCGTACGTGCGCAACGCCATGCTCGTGGAGCTCGTGCGCGAGGACGGCGTGTACGCGTCTGCGCCGCGCCTGCTGCGCGAATCGCTGATCTTCCCGTACGCCCACGGCACGCCGCTCGCGGCGCGCAGGTTCGTGCGCGAGGGCAGCGCCGGTCTCGACGCGAGCGTGCGCGAGCCGCCGCTCTCGACCCGGCAAGTGCTCGCGCCCGACGACAGCGAGCCGGTCGAGTTCGTGCGCCTGCCCGTGGCCGAGCTGGTCGCGCGCCTCGACACCGGCGCGTGCCAGGCGGGCGACGACAACGTCGCGGGCGCGCTCACGCTGCGGGTGCTGTTCGACGAGTACGGCGCCGCGGCGGCTGGCGACGCGCTGTGGAGCGCGTGGAGCGGCGATCGCTTCGTGCAGCTCGACTGCGGCGAAACCTGGCAGCTGGCCTGGCTCACGCGTTGGAAATCGGCGGCAGCGGCGCAGCGGTTTGCGACCGCCTACGGCGCGATCGCCGGGGCGGTCGGCGCGCACTCGAGACTCGCCGGCACACCCGAAGTCGTGCTGCGCGATCGCTCGGTGCTCGTGATCACGCCCGCGCTTCGCGAGCACGCGGACTGGCTCATCGACACCAGCGAGATCCGCGCCTATTCGCGCTTCGCGGATTGGCGCGCGGACGACTGCTTTCCGGAGAGCCCGTGCCCGATCGCGGACGCGAATTGGGCTACTCTCCGCGCCCGTGCGCCCGTAGCTCAGCTGGATAGAGCAGCGGACTTCTAATCCGCAGGTCGCTGGTTCGAGTCCAGCCGGGCGCGCCACCCAAACCGCAGAGGAGACACGACCGATGCTCAGGAACTGGCTCGCGATCGGACTCGCGATCGGAACCTCGCTGCAAGTCGGTTGCGCATCGCCCGACTCGACGGGGCGAGAGCACACGGTCCAGGTCATGGGCGTCTCGGAGCACCGACGCGAAACCACCGGTGAGAGCTACGAGCTGGTTCAATACGTGAACGATCCGATCGAGCCGTTCAACCGCGGCAGCTACCACGCGACCAAGGGGGCGATCGACTATGCCGTGCGACCGATCGCGGTCGGCTGGCGCGCCGTGTTCCCAAGGACGGTGCGCACGGGCGTCGACAACTTCGCCTACAACTTGAACTTCCCGGACCGCTTCGTGAGCCTGCTCTTGCAGGGCAAGCTGATCAAGGCGGGAACCGAAACCGGGAACTTCCTGATCAACACCACCGCCGGCGTCGCGGGTTTCATGGACGTCGCCAAGCCGCTCGGCGTGCCGACCTACAAAGAGGACGTCGGCCAGGCGTTCGGCAAGTGGGGCATCGGACCGGGCTTCTACGTCTTCATCCCCATGCTCGGTCCGAGCAGCGGCCGCGACACCGTGGGCAAGGTGTTCGACGTCGCGCTCTCGCCGACCACCTGGTTCGCGACCTACGGCATTCCGTTCGCACTGTTCACCGTGAACGGTTTCAGCTCGCGCATCAACACCTACGACATGATGACCGAGAGCGGCATGGACCTGTACCTGCCGGTCCGCACGCTCTGGGCGATCAACCGCGACATCGCGGTCAGCGACTACGAGATCCCGCAGATCGCCTGGACCGACGCGGACCCGGATCCGTCGCTGGGCGTGATGCTGACCAAGCTCGACGATCCGAACTTCCCCTCGCAGCACGTGCGCGGCGACGCGCCTTCGCCGGCCACCGGCAAGCCCGTGCCTTACTCGCTCTGGATGCAAGAGAAGCCGGCGCCGATCGTGTTCATCATTCCCGGCATCGGCTCGCACCGCTCGACCACCAACGCGGTGAAGCTCGCCGAGTCCGCCTGGCAGCGCGGCTACTCCGCCGCAATCGTGAGCAGCCCGTTCAACCCGGAATTCATCCTGTCGGGGCTCTCCGCCACGTACCCCGGCTACACGCCGAGCGACGCGGAGGACCTATACCGAACACTCGGCGAGATCCGCGGCAACATCGAAGCCAACCATCCCGGCCAGGTCACTTCGTCGTCGCTGATGGGGTACTCGCTGGGCGGGATCGCGACGCTGTTCATCTCGCAGCTCGAGCGCAAGGCCACCGGTCCGGGCGCGCTGCACTTCGAGCGCATCGTCGCGATCAATCCGGCGGTGAATCTCGGCTACGCGTCCGGCAAGTTCGACAGCTATTTTGATGCGACGCTCGGCTGGCCCGCGGAGGAGCGTCGCGACAAGACCACCGAGGCGGTGAAGAAAGCCTACGTGCTCGCGCAGGGCGAGGACCAGGACCTGATTCGCAAGTACAAGACGCTGCCGTTCACGCGCAACGGTTCCGAGTTCCTGATCGGACTGTCGACGCGCACGATGACGATGCAGACGATCTCGGCGTGCGGCGAGCGCGGCGGCAAGGCGCTGGCCGATCTCCCCGGCGGCTCGGCCGGCGGCTTCGAGGGCGCGTTCGCGAAGGACGTCGAGAGCAACACGTTGAAGCGTTACATGGACGAGCTCGCGATCCCGTACTTCGCGGACAAGGAGGGCGGGACGCGTTCCACGGCGGAGCTCTTCGACGCCGCCAACCTGTACAGCCAGGAAGCGGGCCTGCGCGACGACGAGCGCATCGCCGTGTTCACGAACAAGGACGACTTCATTCTGCAGCCGAGCGATCTGGCCTGGCTCGAAGACGTCTTTGCCGGCCGCATCACCGTGTTCCCGGGCGGCGGGCATCTGGGCAACATGTTCATGCCGCAGGTGCAGGCCGCGTTCATGGCGGGCCTCGGCGCGACCGAGAAGACCGCCAACGCGGACTGACGCGCCTCGCGCGCCACGAGTTCAATCTCAAGACTGCCGCGCGCGAAGCCGAGTCGAACACGATGGCCGCTGATCGCACCGCGCTGCTCTTCTGCCCGCCGCTCGCTCCCGTCGAGATCCCCGCTGGCGGGCGTGTCGCGATCGGTCGCGGGCGCGACTGCGAGTTCCCGGTCGCCACCGACGACGCCTCGCGCCGACACGCCGAGGTGTACACGGATGACGGTCTCTACCTGGTACGGGACCTGTCGAGCAGGAATGGCACGTTCGTGAACGGCGAGCTGATCGGCGGGCCGCGCGCGCTCGAGCCCGGCGACCGGATCGGCGTAGGCTCCGCCGCGATCACGTTCTGCATCGCGCGCGCGTCGCTCGATGCGCTCTTGTCCGATCCCGACGGTCAGGAGACGGTGTTGTTCGCGAAGCAGGGCACCGGCGACGCCTTCAGCGGCGACCTCGCCGAGATGCCGGTGTTCGTGGTCCTGCAGATGCTCGAGATGGGCCGCAAGTCGGGCTTGCTCGAGGTCGAGACCGACCAAGGCCCGGCACGCATCTGGCTTGGCGACGGCCAGCCGCTGCACGCCGAGACCGAGAAGGCGGACGGCATGAACGCTGCGGTCGTGCTGGTCGGCACCACCCGCGGCCGATTCCGCTTCGACGCGGGCGCGAAGCTGCCCGCGCGCGCACTCGACGTCTCGATGACGGAGCTCTTGCTCGAAGCCAGCCGCCAGCTCGACGAGGTCGCGCGCTAGCGGTCGCGGATCGCTATCCGGGCGCGACCAGCCGGTAGATCCAGACCTGCGCGTACTTCGAAGGGTCGCGGCGGAACATCGACTGATCGGTCCAAGCCACGGCGAAGGCCGCGATCTCGGCGGGATCAGTGACGCGCTCGGCGCGCAGGGCGTAGACCGCGCCGTCGATGCGGAGGCGAACCGCCGGGTTCGCTTCGATGTTCTTCACCCAACGCGTCTCTGTGTCGCCCGCGTTCACGTACAGGCGGCCGCCCACCACGGTGAACACCAGGTTCACTGAGTATGGCTCCTCGGGTCGGGTCTCGAGCTGCGCGGTCCCGTATGGCCCGGCGGACGACCAATCGGTGGGCGTGAGCGCGACGTCGCCACCTAGCTTCCCGCCGGGGAAGACGGCCAGCGGACCGTTGCAGCCCGAAGCAGCGATGGCCAGCAGCAGCGCGACGAAGCGAACGGCCGCGCTCACCGAAGGTGCCGTCGCCATCAAACGATCCGGCCCGCGCGCTCGGTCGTGTAGCGACCGCGTTCGAGCGTGACCGCTCCGTTCACGATCACGGCCTCGATGCCCTGCGCGCTGCGCAGGTAGCGATTGCCGTTGCCGGGCACGTCGCCCACGAACACCTCCGGCCCGCGCGCGATCGTCTCGGGGTTGAACAGCACGAGATCGGCGAACTTGCCCTCGGCGATCAGGCCGCGATCGGCGATACCCCAGTCGCGTGCGAGCTCGCCGGTGAGTCGCTCGACCGCTCGCTCGAGGCTCATCTTCTTGTACTCGCGCACGAAGCGCTCGATCAGGTAGCAGGTGTCGCCCGCGCCGCAGAACTGCGCGATGTGCGCGCCAGCGTCGGATGCGCCCACGTGCACGAGCGGGTGCGAGAGGATCTCCGACACCGACTCGACGTCGGCGTGGATCACGCCGCGGATGCAGAACTCGGTGCGCAGGCCGTCGGCGAGCGCGAGCTCGAGCATGACCTCGGGCAGGCTCTGCTTCAGCTCGCCCGCGATCTGCAGCAGCGAGCGGCCCGCGAACGGCTGGTTCGTTTCCGAGAACACCTCGCCGACCGACGACGCCATCAACAGCGGCGCGATCTGCATGCCTTCCTTCACGAGCTGCGCGCGGTGCGCCGGATCGCCGAACGCCTTCACACGCTCGGGCAGCGCAAGGCTCATGAAGCGGTTCCAGGTCGGCAGGCCGAACAGCAGGAAGCTCGTCTCGGACAGGCGGATGTTCAGGTCGAAGGTGCGCGGCATCGACTGCGCGTAGACGCGGCCGCCTTTCTCGCGCTCGGCTTCGAGCGCCGCGAGCGAACGCCGCCAGGCGTCGCCGCCGAGCGGGCTCGACACGATCGGCGCGAGCGAGCACAGCACGCCCGAGGCGCGCGACAGCTCGCCGAGCTCCGCGATGTTCTTCAGCTGCTCTTCGATATCGATGAAGTAGGGCACGGTCTGCAGCACACCGCGGCCGCTCTTCGCCATGGCCTGACACAACGCGATCTTCTCGCGCATGTCGGCGAAGCGGCTCGGCACCGGCTTCATGTTCTCGTCGATGTCGAC
>JANNLG010000075.1:0-5454 GCA_031396695.1 Deltaproteobacteria bacterium | reverse complement strand
GCCCTTCGCGTCCTTACCGACGAGCTCCTTCGGCACCACCACATAGCCGCAGCGCAGGCCCGTGAAGCCGGCGAGCTTGGAGTAGCTGCGGAACTCGATCGCGACCTCGCGCGCGCCGGGGATCTCGTAGATCGAGTGCGGCAGAGCCGGATCGCGGATGTAGCCCTCGTACGCCGCGTCGTAGAGCAGCACCGTCTCGTTCGCGCGCGCCCAACGCACCCACGCCTCGAGCTCGGCCTTGGTCGCGACCGCGCCCGTCGGATTGTTCGGGAAGCACAGGTAGACGAGATCGACCGGCCGATCGGGCGGCGCGGGCCGGAAGCCGTTCGCCTCCGTGCAGGGCAGGTAGGTGATGCCCTCGTACGCGCCGCTCTCGCTCGCGGCTCCGGTGCGGCCGGCCATCACGTTGGTGTCGACGTACACGGGGTACACCGGATCGGGTACGGCCACGCGCGCCGCCGTCGCGAAGATTTCCTGGATGTTCCCGCTGTCGCACTTGCTGCCGTCCGAGACGAAGACCTCGTCGGGCGACACGTTCGCGCCGCGCGCCTTGAAGTCGTGCTCGGCGATCGCGTCGCGCAAAAAGTCATAGCCCTGCTCGGGGCCGTAGCCGCGGAAGCTCGCCTCGACGCCCATTTCGTCGATCGCGCGGTGCATGGCCTCGCGGATCGAGGGCGGGATCGGCAGCACCACGTCGCCGATGCCGAGCCGGATGATCTCGGCCTTGGGGTTGGCCTCCTGGAACACGCGCACGCGCCGGCCGATCTCGGGGAACAGGTAGCCGCTCGCGAGCTTCAGGTAGTGGTCGTTGATCCGGGCCATGCGGGGGTCCTCAGGGTTTCGGGACCGTAGCGAGTATCAGATCCGCGATTCCCGCGACAGACCCCGTGGCCTCGGTCACGCGCACGCGCATGCGCGGGTGGGCGAGCGCGGCGGCGTCGACCAGGCGAGGCACGTCCTCGGCCGCGTGCAGGCCGGGCACAAGAAAGAACGGGTGCACCATCAAGAGCTCGACCCCGTCGGCTGCGCAAGCGTCGACCGCCGCTTGGATCGAGGGCGTCGCGAGCTCCATGTGCGCCACGTAGACGGGCAGATCGGGGCGGCGCCTGCGCACCTGCTCCGCGACCCACAACAGGTGGACGTGCGCGTCGGGCTTGCGCGAGCCGTGATCGACGATCAAGAGCGCCGTCTTCACCAGTAGTCCGCCGTCAGCTCGAGGTCCCCCTGCACGCGCAGCGCGCAGGCCAGGCGCAGCTCGGGCGCGATGCGGTTGCGCGCCTTCGCGCGTCGCTCGATCGGCGCCTCGCGCGAGACTCGGCCCCTGACGATTCGCACGCCGCACTTCGCGCAGACCAGGTCGTCGCCGCAGGCGCGCGCGATCGGCAGACCCGCCTCGCGCACCGCGTCGATCAGACGCGTGCCCTTCGGGACGAGCAGCTCGACGCCCTTGGGGAGGAAGCGGACCGTCGGCACGCGCCCATCATAGGCGGAATCGGCGATCGGTTGAAGCAGTACCCCGTGACGCCTAAGATCGCTCGACATGTCCAGCGCCGGGATCGTCATCATCGGGAACGAGATTCTGACGGGAAAGGTGCAGGACGAGAACACGCCCTATCTGCTGCGTGAGCTGCGCCGGCAGGGCGTCGACGTGCCGCGCGTGCACGTGATCTCCGACGTGATCTCCGAGATCGCGCGCGACGTGGCCGAGTTCTCGCGCGCGTTCGACTACGTGCTCACCTCGGGCGGTGTCGGCCCGACACACGACGATGTCACCATGGAGGGCGTGGCGGAAGCCTTCGGCGTGAGGCTCGAGCAGAACGCAGAGATGACGCAGATGCTGCTCACCGCGCTGCGCGGGCGCGAGCCGAACGCAAGCCACCTGAAGATGTGCACGCTGCCGGTCGGCTCGACCCTGATCGCGTCGAAGGATCTCTGGTTCCCGCTGGTGCAGGTGCGCAACGTGTTCGTGTTCCCCGGCATTCCGCGGCTCTTGCAGGCCAAGTTCGACGCCGCGCGCGACGCCTTCCGCGGCGAGCCCGTCTACCTGCGCCGCGTGTACGTGAGCCTGATCGAGAGCGACATCGCGGCCGACCTGAACGAGCTCTTGGTCGAGTTCGCCGAGCTCATGCTCGGCAGCTACCCGCGCACCTCCGCGGAAGCCGACTACATGACCATGCTCACGCTCGAGTCGCGCGACGAGAACTACGCCGAGCGAGCCGCGCAGTCGCTGGTGAAGCGCATGCCGAGCGGCACGGTGCTCAGGGTCGAGTAGCGCCCGTCGAAAGGCTCTTCGTTCTTTCCCGCGCGATGAAGATCGCGAGCCGCTTGCCCGAGATGCTGTGACTCGCGATCGTGACCTCGACGGGCACGAAGTCGCCGTTCGGGCGCGCGATCGTGAGCTCGATCGGACCCGAGTCCTCGCCCGCGTCGAGCCGCGACTCGAGCTCGCGCCAGGTCACCTGATCGACCGGCGCGATGTAGGTCGAGAGCGAGCTGCCGATCAGCCGCGCGGCGTCGCTCGCGAACAGCGCTTCCGCGGCGGGGTTCACGTCGAAGATCGTGCTCGAGTCGAGGTTCAGCGCGACGTAGGTGTCGGAGATGCGGTCGATCGCGCCGCGCACGCGACGGCCGGCGTTCGGCGTCGGCCGCTTCTTGTTGCGCTCGTGCTTCTCTTCGCGCTCTTCCGGCGCGAGGATTCGGCGCACGCTCGCGCGGAAGCGCGCTTCCATGTCGACGAGTGCGGCACTGACTTCAGGCGTCGCGTCGAACGAGACGGCGATCTGCACTGCCGCCGTGATCGTGTTCTCGAGCGCGAGCGAGGTGTTGCCGCCGAGCCCGTCGAGCGACACGCGCGCGGTGTCGGCGGAGAGACTCGCGAGTCGCACGAAGGTGCGGAAGCGCCGAATCACCTCGGCTCGAACTTCGGGCGCAGGCTCCGCGCGGGCGAGGCGACGATTCACCTCGACCTCTATCGCGCTGCGGTAGCGCTCCAGGTGAGCGACCGCGGCGCGGAGTACCGCACCTTCATCCACCCCCATCCACCATCGAGATAACAGGTTCGGCGCGCCTGGACCAGAGACGACCCCGCGAGTAGCCTCGCGCGACGTGCGTTGGCTCGCCTATTTGCACCCCGTGGCGATGATCGTGGTCCTCGGCCTGGGGCTGGTCGTGCTGATCGAGGGCCTCCACATACGCCGCGGTAGGATCCTGGGCCACCCGTGGGGCAACCGCCGCCACCGCCGCTTCGCGCGCGTGTTCCTGCTGCTGGTGGGCGCGGGCTTCGCGGCGGGACTCGCGTCGATGGCGTTCCTGCGCGGGAAGCCGGTCTTCGGCTCGGTGCACTCGGCCCTCACGAGCGCCGCCTTGGTCGGCTTCGCGGTCGGCGGCTGGTTCGGGTTGCAGCTCGAACGGAACCTGCGCTCGCCGATCCGCTCGTTCCACGCGATCACGGCCAGCGTGGGGCTACTACTCGCCCTCGCCGCCGCAGTCGCGGGCTTCGCGATCCTCCCCTAGCGGCACTCCTCGCGCACCAGCTCGACGGCGCGGCCGAGCGTGTCGAGGCGCTCCGTCGGCGTCGCGCCCAGCGGGTCGAGCCGCAGCATCGTCACGCCGACGTCGCGGTACTTGCGGATGCGCTCGCGCACCGACTTCTCGGGACCGAGCAGCGTGGCCTGGATGACCATCTCCGACGGCACGCGCCGCGCGGCCTCCTCGCGCTTGCCCTCGACCCACAGCCGCTGCACCTCGATCGTCGCGTCTTCGAAGCCGCCGCGGCGATACGCCTCGTTGTAGAAGTTCGTCTTGGGAGAACCCATTGCGCCGAGCGTGAACGCGAACGAGGGCTTCAAGCGCTCGACCATGCGCTCGACGTCGTCGCCGAAGCCGACCGTGCCACCCACGCAGATCGCGATGTCGCCGAGCTTCCGCCCTGCCTTTTTCGCGCCCGCCTCGATGAAGCGGAGGTGCGCGTCGGCGTGGTCCGGCGTGAACGAGGTGCCGAGCCAGCCGTCGGCCAGCTCGCCGGTGAGCTCGAGCATCTTCGGCGTCAGCGTGGCGAGGTAGATCGGGATGTTCGGGTCGGCGGGAATCGAGAGCCGCAGCGGCTTGCCCTCGCCGCCGGGCAGCGGGATCTCGTGGTGCTTGCCGTGGTACTCGAGCTTCTCGCCGCGGAAGGCCTGCCGCACGATCTCGATCGTCTCGCGCATGCGCCCCCGCGGGTGCGCGAACGGCCGACCCTGCAGCCCCTCCACCACCTGCGGCCCGCTCGCGCCCAAGCCGAGGATGAAGCGGTCCTTCGACAGGCTCGCCATGGTGAGCGCGGTCATCGCCGTCATCGACGGCGTGCGGGCGCTGATCTGCATGATGCCGGTGCCGACCAAGATTCGCGTCGTGCGCGCCGCGACGAAGGCGAGCGGCGCCACCGCGTCCTGACCCCAGGCCTCGGCCGACCAGACCGCGTCTACGCCCAGCCGCTCCGCCTCGACGGCGAAGCTCGCCGCGGGCTCGAAGTCGCGCTCGCGGCCCGAAGCCGCACCACCGATCGCGATCGCCGTCTTCATCCCGTCCCTCCCGTACGCCCGAGATCATGGATGGTCGTGCGCGTTCCGAGCAAGCGAAGCGCGCAGCGAGCCCGGCCGTAGGCCGAGCGCGAAGCGAGCGAGCGTAGACGGGTGGCGCGCGGCCGCCCGCGCGCCGGGCCCCGTTACGGTTGTCGCTCGTAGTCTCGCAGCGCGCGGTCGACCAGCCGGCGGAAGTCCGGATGGGCGAGCAGCGCGAAGGTGTTGCCGTTCTGGATCGCGGTCTGGATCTCGGGCTTGGAAGCCAGCTCGGCGAGCGCGGGGTCATTGCGGATCGCCTGGATGCGCGGGGCGACCTCGATCAGTGTCGCCCGGACCTGGTCGCGGAACGCCTCGACGTCGCCGCGCGCCGCCTCGCTGACCAGGCCCAGGTCGGCGAGCTTCGCGCGCAGGTCCTCGTCGTAGCTGATCGCGCCGAAGCTCGAGCGCGCGAGCGCCCGGTCGACCTCGCCGGTCGACAGGTACTGCCAGAACAGCGCGTCCTCCTGCAGCGCGGTGACACGCGGATGTGACAGGAGCTGTTGCGTCGAGAGCACGGCCGAGCCCGGGTTCGAGGCGAGCTTCACGGCGAAGCCGCCGCCGGGTCCGTCGCCCACGGCCGCCGAGACGCCGGCCGCGACGACCGCTCGCGTGCTGCCGACCAGATACGAGTTGCCCGCGCTCGCGCTGCCCTGCTTCACTCCGGCCGAGTGCGCGGCGTCGAGGAAGCTGCCGAGCACGCCGAGCAGGAGCAGCCCGAGCGCGGCCTGGCCCGCGCCGAAGCCCGCGCCGCCGAGGCGATCGAAGCCGCTGCGCGGAAAGTCGTCGCGGCTGGCGCGCTCGCGGCGGATCAGGATCGCCGACGAGACGCTGCCGATCACGTACACGAGCAGGAACG
>JANNLG010000030.1:0-28065 GCA_031396695.1 Deltaproteobacteria bacterium | reverse complement strand
TTCCACCTGCTCGAGTGCTGCCTGGTCACCGACGGCGGCGGCGCGCTGGTGGTGGTCTCCGCGGAGCGCGCGCGCGACTTCCCCCGCAAGCCCGTCTACGTGCTCGGCACCGGCGAGAGCGTGGAGACGCCGCTGGTGAGTCAGATGGAGGACTTCACGACCTCGCGCGCGTTCCGCGTGTCGGGACGGATGGCGTTCGCGGAGGCCGGCATCACCCCGCGCGACGTCGGTCACCTGATGATCTACGACGCCTTCGCGCACTTGCCGATCTACGGCCTCGAGGACCTCGGCTTCGTGCCGCGGGGCGAAGCCGCGCGCTTCATCTGGGATCGCAACACGGCGCCCGGCGGCTCGCTGCCGCTCAACACGAACGGCGGCGGGCTCTCGTACACGCACACCGGCATGTACGGCATGTTCGCGCTGCAGGAATCGGTGCGTCAGCTGCGCGGCACGGCACCCGCGCAGGTTCCCGACCTGCACATTTCGGTGGCGCACGGCGTGGGCGGGATGTTCGCCGCGGCGGGTACGGTGGTGTTGACCAACGAGCCGGCCTAGCACGGAGCGTCAGCGCTCCTCGGGCGGCTCGAGGCGCGCGCTCGCATGGCGCCGCGCCGCGTCGGACGCCTGCTTCGCGCGATTCGCGCGTTCGGTCTTGGTCTGCCCCTCGCGCGCGCGGGTCGCGTTCGCCGCGCGCGCCTTCGCGGCGCGAGCCTTGGTTTTGCGCGCTCGGCGCAGGTTCGTGGGCTCGCTCAGCTAGAACCCGGACAGCGCCGCGAAGCGTGCGCGGTGGTAGGCGGCATCGCCGAGTGTCAGCTCCGCGGCGCGCGCGCGCTTCAGGAACAGGCCGATCTCTTCCTCGTCGGTGACTCCGATCCCGCCGAACATCTGCACCGCTTCGTTGCCGATCAGGTGGATCGCGTCGGAGAGCTTCGCCTTGGCGACCGACGCGAGCTGCGACACGTCGGGCCGGTTCTCGTCGATGGCGCGCAGCGCCTCGAGCACGATCGAGCGCGACAGCTCCACCTCCACGAACATGCTCGCGGCGCGGTGCTTCAGCGCCTGGAACGAGCCGATCGGCACGCCGAACTGCTTTCGATCCTTCAGATACTTGATCGTGCGCTCGAAGGCTTCCGCGAGCGTGCCGAGCATCTCCGCGGCGAGCCCGATGGTGGCGCGGTCGAGCACCGCGTCGAGCACGTCGGCGCCGCGCCCGGCGCTGCCGACCAGCGCCGAGCGCTCGACCTCGACACCGTCGAGCGTCAGGTTCGCGGCGTTGCGGCCGTCGACCATGATCGTGCGCGTCACCGTGAGGCCGCGCGCGGCCTTCGGCACCAGGAACAGCGACAGCCCGTCGCGCTCCCCGGAGGCGCCGGCGGTTCGCGCGACGACCACGAGCTGATCGGCGACGTGCCCGTCGAGCACGAAGGTCTTCTTGCCGGTCAGGCGATAGCCGCTCGCGATCGCTTCGGCGCGGGTCGCGATTGCGTAGGGCGCGTGGTGCGCGCCCTCCTGCAGCGCGAGCGCGAGCACGCGCTCGGCCTTCGCCACAGCCGTCAGGATCTCCTTCCGCTGCGTCTCGTTTCCGCCCAGCAGCAGCGCGTTGCCGGCCAGCAGCGTGGTCGAGACCAGCGGCGTCGCCGCGAGCGTGCGGCCGCACTCCTCGAGCACGATGCCGAGCTCCGCGTAGCCGAGCCCCGCGCCGCCGAGATCCTCGGGCAGGACGATGCCCGCCCAGCCGAGCTCGCCCATCTGCTTCCAGAGGTCGCGCGAGAAGCCGACCGGGTCCTGCGCATCGCGCAGCCGCCGCAGCTCCTTCACGGGCGAGTTCTCGGACACGAACTCACGCGCGGTGTTCTTCAGCAGCTCCTGCTCTTCGGAAAGTGCGAGTGACATGGGAAATTCCTTTTCGAGCCGAAGTCAGTCCGGGAGACCAAGAACGCGTTTCGCGATGATGTTCAGCTGCACTTCCGAAGTGCCGCCCTCGATCGAGTTGCCCTTCGAGCGCAGCCACTCGCGCGTCGTGCCGAGCTCGCGCGTGTTGAAGCCGTCGCCTTCCCAGCCCAGCGCCTGCGAGCCGAGCACCTTCACGAGCAGCTCGTAGCGGCGCTTGTTCATCTCGGTGCCGTACAGCTTGAACATCGACGACGCCGCACCCGGGCCCGTGCCCGATTTCGCCTCGTCGCCGGAACGGCGCAGGGTGGTCGTGAAGCAGCGCGTGTCCATCATGTGCTGCGCGACCTGATCGCGGATCACCGGGTCGGCGATGCGCCCGCTCTCGGTGCCGCAGTATTCCTTCGCGAGCTGGTCGAGCGATCCGCCGCCGCCACTTCCGCCCATCCCCAGGCCCATGCCACCGATCATCTCGCGCTCGTGCTGCAAGAGAGCCTTCGCGATCGTCCAGCCGCCGTCGAGCTTCCCGACCAGGTTCGTCTTCGGGACCTTCACGTCCTGGAAGAAGGTCTGGCAGAACGGCGACGAGCCGCTGATCAGCTTGATCGGCGAGACCGACACGCCGGGCGAGCGCATGTCGAAGAGCAGGAACGAAATTCCGTCGTGCTTGGCCGCGGTCGGATTCGTGCGCACCAGACAGAAGATCCAGTCGGCGTAGTCCGCGTACGAGGTCCAGATCTTCTGCCCGTTCACCAGGTAGTGATCGCCCTTGTCCTCGGCGCGCGTTTGCAGGCCCGCGAGGTCGGAGCCGGCGCCGGGCTCGGAGTAGCCCTGACACCAGCGGATCTCGCCGCGCACGATCTTCGGCAGGTGCTCGGACTTCTGCGCTTCGTTGCCGTACTGCAGCAGCACCGGACCGAGCATGGTGATGCCGAAGCTGACCAGCGCGGGGCGGCAGTGCAGCCGGCGCATCTCCTCGGCCAGCACGCGCGCTTCCGCGCTGGAGAGCCCGCCGCCGCCGTACTGCTTGGGCCAGGTCGGGGTCGTGAAGCCGCGCGACGCCATGCGGTCGAGCCACTGCTTCTCTTCGAGGTTCTCGTAGACCTTGTCGCGTCCGCCCCAGTTCAGGTCCTCGTCGGGACCCATCGGCTTGCGCATCGAGGGCGGGCAGTTCGCTTCGAGCCACTTGCCGATCTCGGTGCGGAAGGAGTCGAGATTCTCCAAGGCGAGATCCTCCAACGGGGCCGCGCGCCGGGCTGGCGGGGCGGGCGTATCGTAAGCGCCGGACGCGCTCGACCGCAACCCTGCTCGGCCGCACGCCGGGTGGAGCGGCCTTGATCCGATCCGCGCCTTCCGCTCTCCTAGGCGCCCATGAGAGCCCTGCGCCGGATCCTGGGAGTGGGTGGAGTCGCCGCGAGTGATGCGAACGACACCGCGACGGTGCGGCGCATCGCCGCCGAGCTCGAAGCGTTGCCGCCCGCCGAGGCGCGTTTCCTGGCCGCGTTCTCCTACGTGCTCGCGCGCGTCGCGCGCGCCGATCTCGACATCTCGAGCGAGGAATCCGAGCAGATGATCGGGCTGGTGCGCGCGTCTTCGAGCTTGAGCGAGGCGCAGGCGCTGATCGTCGTGCAGATGGCGAAGACCTCGGCGATCGCGCTCGGCGGCACCGAGAACTACCTGGTGACGCGGCAGTTCAGGGAGATCTCGACGCCCGCGCAGCGCGTCGAGCTGCTGCGCTGTCTGTTCGCGGTGGCGGGCTCCGACACCAGCATCTCGCACGTCGAGAACACGGAGATCACCACGATCGGCACCGAGCTCGGCTTCGACGCCGCCGAGGTGGCTTCGGTGCGCGCGGCCTTCCGCGACCAGCTCTCGGTGCTCAAGCGGCCCGCGGAGTGACACGGATTTGAGTCGGGAGCTCGACGTCGCGCGGATCGGCGAGGACGTGCCGCTGCTCGAGGGCATGCGCACCGCGCGCGCGATCCGGCGCCTGCGTCCCGACCCGGTTCCGCGCGCGCTCGTCCGCAAGGTCTGCGAAGCCGGCACGTTCGCGCCGAGCGGCGGCAACCGGCAGCCCTGGGTGTTCATCGCCGTGACCGAGCCGGAGCGCCGCGCGTGGGTCGCCGAGCGCTACCGCGCGAGCTTCCACGCCTACATCGCACCGGCCTTCGAAGCCGCCAAGCGCCCCGACTTCCCGGAGGCCGCGCGGCGCAACATGCGCGCCGCACTCTGGCTCGCCGACCACCTGCACGAAGCGCCCGTACACTTGTTCGTGGCGGGCTGGACGCGGCGCGGCGAGGCTCAGGGCCAGGCGCTCTTCCCGTGCATCCAGAACGTCCTGCTGGCCTGCCGTGCGGTGGGACTCGGCGCGTCGCTCACCACGATCCACCGCGGCTTCGGCGACGAGTGCGACCGCTGGCTCGAGCTGCCCGCGACCTGCCCGACGATCGCGCTCTTGCCGATCGGCTGGCCCGCGGGCGCGCACGGGCGGCCGCCGCGCCGGCCCGTCGACGCGAGCCTGCACTGGGAAACGTTCAAGGCGACGAGCGAAGCGTGATCTCGGTGATCTCCGCCGGCGCGAACAGGCGCATGGGTGGACCCCAGAAGCCTGTGCCACGGCTCACGTACAGCTCGGCGGCGTCGCGCGTGTAGCGGCCGGCGACGAAGGGCGTCGCGAGCCGGACCAGCCAGCGGAACGGCCAGATCTGACCGCCGTGCGTGTGACCCGAGAGCTGCAGGTCGACACCGCTCCGTGACGCGCGTTTGAAGGTCGCCGGGTCGTGCGCGAGCAGCACGACCGGCAGCGCGGGGTCGACGCCCGCGAGCGCCTGCGGCAGGTCCTCGCGCTGCCCGTCGCCGAAGCCGCCGCGGTGGTCGTCGACGCCGGCGAGCACGAACGACGCGCCGTCACACCGAACGGTGACGTGGCGGTTGCGCAGCGGCACCAGGCCGAGCTTCTCGACCACGCCGACCCAGTCGACGGCGCCCGAGTAGTGGTCGTGGTTTCCCGTCACGAAATACACGCCGTGGCGGGCGCGCAGCCCGCCGAACGGCGCGACCTCGTCCGCGAGCAAGCGCGCGCTGCCGTCGACCAGATCGCCGGTGACGCAGATCAGGTCGGGAGCGAGCGCGTTCACGCGCTCGGTCAGGTGGCGCGAGAAGCGCCGGTCGAGCAGCGGGCCGATGTGGATGTCGCTGATCTGCGCGAGGCGGAAGCCGTCGAGCGCCTTCGGCCAGCGGGCGAGTTCGATCTCGATGCGCACCAGCCGCGGCGGCCGCAGGCCCGACACGAGCGCGAGCGCGCCGCCGACGAAGACCACGGCCAGCGTGCCCGCCGCCTGCGCCCGCGCCGACGAGGCGGAATCGGGCAGATCTCCACCGGCGGCGAAGGCGACCCCACCGGCGAGGAAGCGCAGCAGGTCGCCCGCCCCGAGCGCGATCAGCGCGATGAAGGCGATGCCCATCCAGAGCGAGGCGGGCCAACCCACGATCCGGTTCCATGGCGGCGCGATCAGCCGCTCGGCGATCGGCTGCGCGACCAGCGAGACCAACCCGAGCCCGATCACGCCGAGCGCGAGACCGCGCAGCGGCGGCGCAACTTCGGGGTCGAACACCAGTCGCTGCGCGAGATACGCGTGCCCGCCGAGCAAGATGGTGAGCGCGATCGCGAGGAACGCGCTGCCGGCGAGAAGTCGACCTGCGCTGCTCATTCCCGACGAGCGTATCGCACGAACGCGGCCATCCACCAGGCGGCGCCGTGGTACGCTCGCGCAAGAGGACTCGAACCGTGCCGCTTTTGGTCGAGACGCGCTTTGGCCGGGTGCACGGCCGCCTGGATCGGGGCGTGACGGTGTTTCGCGGCGTTCCGTACGCGGCGCCGCCCGTCGGTTCGCTGCGCTTCAAACCACCCGCGCGACTCGAGCCCTGGCCCGGAGTGCTCGATTGCAGAGAGCCCGGACCGGCCGCTCCGCAGAACTCCCCGCGCCTCGCGATGCTCGCGCCGAGCGCACCCGCGTTCGCGCAGAGTGAAGACTGCCTGCGACTCGACCTGGCGACCGCGGGCTTCGACGGTGTGCCGCGCCCGGTGCTCGTGTTCGTGCACGGCGGCGGGTTCGCGGAGGGCGCGGCCGCGGATCCCGGCACGCGCGGACGACGGCTCGCGCGCGGCGGCGACCTGGTGGTGATCTCGCTGCAGTATCGGCTCGGGGCGCTCGGCTTCCTCGATCCGTCCGAGCTGCCGGACGGCGCGGGTCTGCGCGAGGCCAATCTCGGTCTGCTCGACCTGATCGCCGCGCTCGAATGGGTGCGCGAGGAGATCGACGCGTTCGGCGGCGACCCGCACAACGTGACGCTTTTCGGTGAAGGCTCGGGCGCCACCGCGGTCGCCTGCCTGCTCGCCGCGAAGTCCGCGCGCGGCCTGTACCAGCGCGCGATCCTGGCCAGCGGGACGCTCGCGATCGACACGCGCGCGGACTCGACTCGACGCACGCGCGAGTTCTTGGGCGCACTCGGCCTGGCGAAGCAGGACGTGCGCAAGCTCGCGGATCTGCCGATCGAGACCCTGCTCGAAGCCCAACATCGCGCGGGCGGCTTCCGCCCGACCGTCGATTCGCAGCTGCTCGAAGCCGCGCCGCTCGAGGCCGCGCGCGCGGGCACTCTCGCGCCGGTGCCGCTCCTGATCGGCACGAACCGCGACGAAACGCGCGTGCTCGAGCTCGTCGACCCCACAGTCCGGAAGCTCGACCGCAAGGGCGTCGGCGAGCGTCTGCGTGAGCGCGGACTCGCAGCCGCGCAGGTGGACGCCGCGCTCGCGGCCTACACGACGCTGCGTAGCTCCGCCGCGCCCGCGGACCTGTTCCACGCGATCGAGACGGATCGCTGCTTCCGCATCCCCGCCCTGCGCCTGGCCGAAGCGGTCGGCGCGCTCGGAGCGCACGCATTCGTGTACGAGTTCGCCTTCTCGGGCGTCTCCGCGCAGGGCCCGATCGGCGCGTTTCACGGACTGGAACAGCCGTTCGTGTTCGGAACGCGGCGCATCCACGCGCTGGGCCCGCTGATCGAGGACGGCCCCGAGGCCAAGGCGCTCTCGCGCCGCATGCGCGAGGCCTGGGCCGCGTTCGCACGCGTCGGAAACCCGCGCAGCCCGCTGGTCGGCTCCTGGCCGAGCTACACCGTCGAGGATCGCGCGACGTTCGTCTTCGATGCGAGCACACGCGTCGAGCACGCGCCGCGCGACGCGGAGCGGCGCTTCTGGGACGGAACGCCACAGAGCTGATCGCGGCGCTCAGGCCCCGCGCGCCTTCGCCCAAGCCTGCAGCTCGCGGATGCGCAGGTAGCCGCCCGCACCGGCAACGATTCCCTCGCTGCGCGCATCGTGGATGCAGGCGACCGGGCAGAGCGGCACGCAGAGCCCGCAGTCGATGCACTCGTCGAGCACGATCGCCAAGCGCCCGAGGAAGTCGTCCTCGACCCGGTAGATCGCGTCGACTTTCCCCGGACAAGCGTGGTCGCACGCTCCGCAGCCGATGCAGGTCTCGTCGATGTAGAAGTGACCGGGCTTGCGCGCCATGCCTACGGGCGCACGTCGAACGTCGTGACGCACAGAGCGGAGGCGTTCACGAACTCCTGCAGGCTCTGGTTGTAGCGGAAGTACAAGTCGCGCTTCAGCGGATCCGCGGAGCAGACGCGGAACGGAGCGTCGAAGTGACTCAGGTGATTGAGCGTCTGGTCGAGCCCCGGTCGACCCTTGCCCTTCGCGATGCTCTCGATCATCTCGCGCCAGGCCTTTGGGTCCGCCTCCAGCGTGAAGTCAGCGCGCTCGGCGTCGGCCGGGCCCGCCTCGCGCACGTCCGTGACCGAGAACTCGTCGAACGTGACCTGGACGCGCAGCGGTCGCCCGGGGCCGCGGGCGTCGCGCACGGCGAACTCCACGATGCAGTCGACGTAGCCGAGATGCTCGTAGCGCGCGCGGTCGGCGTTCATCCGCTCGGCGAGCATTTCGAACCAGGCGAGCGACGGGAACGAAATCGTCTCGCTCGGCGTCATCTCGCCCAAATCGCCTGCTTCGGGATCTTGCAGCGCTCGTCGCGCGGGAAGCCCGCCCGGTCGCAGCGCTGCAGGTACTCGCCGATGAACATCGACCAGAGCTTCGCCATTCCCTCCATGCCCTGATCGATCTTGGCGAGGCCGCCGCCGAGCAGCACCGCCAACGGTTCCACCAGCGCCGGCTCCGAGAACGCGGTGAGGATCACCAACTCGCCGACGTCGGCGAAGCGGTGCAGCTCTTCGATCGCCGCACCGCGATCGGGCGCGTGGTCGATCGAGTTCTTCAGCTCGAGCACGCCATAGGAGACGTGACGCGCCTCGTCTTGCAAGCAGCGGCGGAAGATCTCCTTGTCGACGTGCGTCTTCGCGATCATCTCGCCCGAGCGGAAGATCGACAGGACCAGACCCTCGCCGAGCAGGTTCAGCAGGAACGTGCCCATGGTGTGGGTGGGTGCGTCCAGGATCGCCTTCAGCGCCCACTCGAAGCCGGGCGCGGAGTGGAGCAGGCCGCCGCCCGCGAACGCGCGCTTTCGGAACACCTCCTGGTGTCGCGCCTCGTCCATGATCTGCGTCGACAGGAAGCTCTTCACCTCGAGAAAATCCTGCGGGATCCGGTACAGCCACTTGGCGGGGAAATCGCCCGCGACGAACTCGACCTCGGTCAGGAACGTGCAGAGTTGGCAAGTCGCCTTCTCGAGATCGTCGGGCAGGCGCTCCAGCTCGCTCCACGGGATATCGCGCGTGGCGTTCCACTGCCGCGCCTTGGCCTCCTCGTAGAGCGTGATGACGTTGTCGGCCCAGAGCTCGTCGCGGTCCACGACGGTGTAGCTCTCGACGGTCGGCATGCGATCGCGGTAGGGCTCGCGGATCGAACCGCGCGGCGCGAAATTGAGCCAGGTCGCCGTCTTGGGTAGCTCGCCGCTTTGCGGCAGCTGGTTCACGTCTGCGTACGTGAGGCCGCGGGACGACGGACGGGCGCGCCGCCCCCAGCCGGAGTCCTGGGGATCGAGCCAATGCAGCGAGTAGTGGCCGCTCTTCAGCTTGTCCGCGTTCTCCTGCAGGATCGCGGCCCACTCGGTCGCCTTCTCACCGAACTCGCGCTCGTATGCGGCGATGCTCTCCACTCCGACGGGCTTCGCGACGATCTCGGTCACATTCGTCTCCCTTGCGTGAGTGCCACGGCGACCCTACTCCGGTTTCACCCCCGTTGCCATGAAAAGCAGCGATGCCCAGCCCGCCAGCAGGAGGAGTCCACCGATCGGTGTCACCGGGCCGAGGACGCGCAGCTCGAACAGCACCAGGCCGAAGATCGAGCCCGAGAACAACACGACGCCCGCGAGGATCAGCGACGCGGGCAGCGCGATTCCGCGCCCGGTCGCAGCGGCGTAGAGCGCGAGCGCCAGTAGCACGCCGCTATGCACGAGCGCGTAGTGCGCGCCGGTCTGCCAGGCGGCGAGTCGCTCGGGCGTGACCGAGTCGCGCAATCCGTGCGCGCCGAACGCGCCCGCCGCGACCGAGACGCAGCCCAGCAGTCCGGCGACCGCGATCCAGCTCACAGGTCGGCGTCCGTGACGGCGCCACGCGACGCGCTCGAGACGAGCTTCGCGTACTTCGCGAGCACGCCGTGCGGATAGCGGGGCGCCGGCTGGCGCCAGGCCGCGCGGCGCGCCGCGAGCTCGGGCTCGGCGACGTTCAGCTGCAAGAGCCGCTGCTTCGCGTCGATCGTGATCGAGTCGCCCTCGCGCACCAGCGCGATCGTTCCGCCGACGAACGCCTCGGGCGAGACGTGGCCGACGACCATGCCGTAGGTTCCGCCCGAGAAGCGTCCGTCGGTGAGCAGGCCGACGGAATCGCCGAGCCCCTTCCCGATCAGCGCCGAGGTCGGAGTCAGCATCTCGCGCATGCCGGGCCCGCCCTTCGGACCTTCGTAGCGGATCACGACCACGTCGCCCGGCCGGATGGCGTCGGCCATGATCGCCGCCATGCACTTCTCTTCGGAGTCGAACACGCGCGCGGGGCCGGTGATCTCGGCGAGCTTCACGCCGCTGATCTTCGCCACCGCGCCGTCGGGCGCGAGGTTGCCGCGCAGGATCGCGAGATGTCCGTCCGCGTAGACGGGCTTCGCGAACGGGCGCACCACGTCCTGATTCGCCGGCGGATCGGACGCGACGTTGGCTAGATTCTCCGCGACGGTACGCCCGGTCACGGTGAGGCAGCTTCCGTCGATCAGCCCGCGCGCGAGCAGCATCTTCATGATCAGCGGAATGCCACCCACGCGATGCAGGTCGGTGGCGACGTACTTTCCGCTCGGCTTCAGATCCGCCAGCACCGGAGTGCGCGCACGGACGCGCTCGAAATCGTCGAGCTCGAGCGGGACCTCGGCCGCGTGCGCGATCGCCATCAGATGCAGCACGGCGTTGGTCGAACCACCGACCGCCATCACCACCGCGATCGCGTTCTCGAACGCCGCCCGGGTCATGATCACGCGCGGCGTCAGGTTCGCGGCGACCAGGTCGATCAGCACGCGTCCCGACTCGGCCGCGCTGTCGCGCTTCTCCGCGTCGACGGCCGACATGGTCGAGCTGCCCGGCAGGCTCATGCCCATCGCCTCGATCGCGCTCGACATGGTGTTCGCGGTGTACATGCCGCCGCACGAGCCGCGGCCGGGGATCGCGCAGCGCTCGATCTGCACGAAGTCCGTGTCGCTCATCTTACCCGCGCCGTGCGCGCCGACCGCCTCGAACACGGATACGACCGTCAGGTCCTGTCCCGCGTAGCGCCCGGGCTTGATCGTGCCGCCGTAGACGAAGATCGCGGGGATGTCGAGGCGCGCGAGCGCGATCAGCGCGCCGGGCATGTTCTTGTCGCAGCCGCCGATCGCGATCACGCCGTCGTGGCACTGCCCCCGAGAGACGGTCTCGATCGAGTCCGCGATCACCTCGCGCGACACCAGCGAGCACTTCATGCCCTCGGTACCCATGGAGATGCCGTCGCTGATCGTGATCGTGCCGTAGGTCTGAGGCATGCCGCCGGCCTTGCGGATCGCGGCCGCCGCGGCCGCGCCGAGCTCGCCGAGCCCGACGTTGCACGGCGTGATGTCGCTGTCGCTGTGCGCGACGCCGACGATCGGCTTGCCGAAGTCCGCGTCTCCGAATCCGACCGCGCGCAACATCGCGCGGTTTGGCGCGCGATCGTGCCCCTCGGTGATCAGCGCGCTGCGTGGGTTCTTCTTCGCGTCCGCCATGCTCGACCTCCTGCGCGCACAGTCTACCGCGTGTGGCGTAGACTGGTGTCGGAGGAAGTCGCGATGGAGCGCGCGCTCTCGATCACGCCGGTTCCCAGCTCGCTCGACGACCCGCGCGTGCGCACGACGCTGGACGGCCTGCACAACGCGGCGCGCGGCGACGTGTTCCGCATGCTGGGACGCCTGCCGTCGCTCGCGCGCGCTTTCCTCGGCAGCAAGCCGCCCGAGGCCGCGGTGATGTCGGAACGCATGAAGGACGTGTACATCCCCCTCTCGGTCGCGCAGGGGAAGTTCATGTACCTGGTCGCGCGCACGCTCTCCGCGCGGCGCATCGTCGAGTTCGGCACCTCGTTCGGAATCTCCACCATCTACGCGGCCGCCGCCGCGCGCGACAACGGCAACGGGCGCGTGATCGGCACGGAGCTGGAGCCCGGCAAGCACAAGCAGGCGCTCGCCAACCTGGACGCGGCGGGGCTCGCCGGTCACGCCGAGGTGCGGCTCGGTGACGCGCTGCAAACGCTGCGCGACCTGCCGCCGCCGATCGATCTGGTCCTGCTCGACGGCTGGAAGGAGCTCTACCTGCCCATGCTCGAGCTGCTCGCGCCGAAGCTGCGCCCCGGAGCGGTCGTGCTCGCCGACAACGTGCGCACCTTCAAGCGCTCGCTCGCGCCGTACGTCGCCTACGTGCAGTCGGGCAAGAGCGGCTTCCAGTCCGTCACGCTGCCGTTCCCGTCGGGCTTCGAGTACTCCGTGAGAACGTAGGTCTCAGGACTTCAGCTCGATCAGGAACTCGCGGAAGCGCACGGAGCTGCGGTTCACCGCCGTCTCGCGGCTGCCCGGCTCGACGAAGAACACCTTGCCCGGCTTCACAGGAATGCGCATCGACTTCCCGCTCTCGAAATCGGCATCGATGGTCTCGCCTGCCTCGATGCACAGCACGTAGGGAAGCGTGTGCTCGTGGAAGTCGGAGGACTCGCCGGGCGCGAGATCCATTTGCCAGACCTTCACGCGCTCGTTCTCGAACAAGAGCCGGTTCGCGACGTCGCCGAGCTTTTTCGTCATGCACGAGGTTCTCCCGTCTGTCCGATTCCGCGTAGCTTACGCTCCGCGGGGATCCAGACGAAAGATCCAAATCTCGCGCTCGGGGTCGCGATCCGCTGGGGCTAGCTCGTACTTCTCCTCGAGCGCCGCGCGCACCGCGTCGTACTCGGCGGCGTCGCCGACTCGAACCGCGACGCGCTCGTAGAGCTCGCCGCCGATGCGGATTCGCACCGCCGGACTGTTGGCGACGTTCTTCACCCAGTCGCGCTCGCTCGGCGACTTCGGGCCTCGGATCATCGAGGAGGGCACGTAGAGACGATCGCCGATGCCGAGGCACCAGGTGTTGACCGAGTGCGGATCGGCGGGGTTCGTCTCGAGCTGACAGGTTGATTCGGATGCGACGAACGACCAGTCGACGACTGGCTGCGTGTGCACCGGACCGCGCAGCGATCCGCCGGACAGCGGGCCGAGCGGCCCGCAGCCAGAGAGCGCGATCGCCAGACACGAGATCAGGCACAGGCGACCTGCGAGCTCGAGATTCTCGACGGCCGACATTTCGACTCCTAAGGGCTACGCGCTTCCAGGCGATAGACGAAGCGGTCCGCATCGAAGCCGGGCACCTCACCCGGCTTTCCCGCGAGCACGGCGTTCAGCAGGTAGATGTCTTCGCCGAATCGCACGCGCACGTTCGGATCCTCGCGCAGATACGCGAGCCAGCGCCGGCCCTCCGCCGGGTCGATGTAGAGCTTCCCGTCCTTCACGAAGTAGTTGAGCTCGACGGAATAGGGGTCGGCGGGTCGCGTCTCCAGGTCGATGAAGTCGTCCCTCACGAAGCTCCAGTCCGCGGGTGTCTCGGCGACCACGCGGCCCGAGAGCTCTCCGCCCGGGAACACGAAGAACGGCCCCCCGCAACCGAACGTCGCAGCCAGGAGCGCCGCGACCCAGAACGCGCTCGGCGCCCGACTCATGTCAGTGTCACTCCCTGCGCCCAGTTGCCGTGGAAGCCGAGCGGCAGGCGATGCGGAAGACGCACGGTCGCGAGCGGCGCGCGTTCGATGTTCTGCGCGTCGAGCACCAGGACGTCGCTGCGATCCTCGGCCCAGCGGTAGACCGGCAGCACGAGGAACCCGTCGCCCTCGGCGGCGGAAGCGCTGCGCGGCACGAACACGGCTTCGCCGGCCGTGCTGCCCGCCGCGAGCTCGTGCTGGCGCCGCGTGCCCTTGGCGAGGTCGTAGTGCAGGATCGCGTTGAAGGGCAGCGTGCCCTCCTCGCGCGGCAGCGTGCCGGGCGCGAAGCCGTGCCGGTACGAGAGGCCGGCGCGCCGCTCGTCGATGCGCGGAAACTCGCACTGCACGTCGTCGAGCGGCTCCTCCTTGAACACGCGCCCGGCCAGCTCGAGCGTCCAGCGCGTCATCAGCCCGGGCGCGGGGCCGGGCTCCTCTTCACCCGCGCGCGCGGTGTTGAAGAGCGCGACGCGCGGATAGCGCACGGCCTCGATCACTACGCGGCCGCTCTCCGAGTGCGCGTTCATGAAGTGGTAGACGAAGCAGGTGTCGATCTCGAACCAGACCACGTCGCGGCTCGAGCCGTTGCGCGGCATGACACCGATACGTGTCCCCAGCTCCGGCTCCCAGCGCCAGAGCTCGTTCGTGCGCAGATTCTCGGGCCGGAAGGTCATCGGGAACCAGGGGAAGATCACGTGCTCCCGGGTCACCACGAAGTCGTGCATCATCGCCCCGACCGGCACGTCGATCGGCACGCTGCGCGTGAGCCGACCCTCGCGGTCGATCACGTGGTAGCGCAGGAACGGCGCCTCGGCGGAATACACGAACGCGAGCAGCTCGCCGGTCTCGGGGTCGATCTTCGGGTGCGCGGTCATGCCGCCCGCGAGCTTGCCCGCGTAGTCCTGGCTGCCCTTGGTCTCGAGCGTGCGCGGATCGAGCTCGGTCGGATTCGCGATCTCGAGCAGCGCGAGCAGCTTCTTCGCGTGCCAGACCACGTTGGTATTGGCCGCGTCGGCCGCCAGCTGAACGCACTCGTACTTCGAGAGCCCCTGCCGCTCGAGCGCGCGGAACGCTTCAGGGTCGGACTGGTCCATCGACGTCAGTCCGCCGAACAGCGCGCGGCCGGCCTTGCGCTCGAGCTCGAAGCGGCGCGTGCGCACCCAGCGGTTGCGATAGCTCGCCCGGCCGTTCGCGAGCGAGACCGCGTGGATCATCCCGTCGCCGTCGAACCAGTGGTACGCCATGCCTCCGCGCGGCGGGAACTGCGGGTTCGGCCCGTTGCGGTACAGCGTTCCGTGCAGCTCGCGCGGGATCTCGCCCTGCACGTCGAGCGGCGTCGTGTCGTCCTCGTGCAGATACGGCGCGAAGCCGCCCTTCAGGTTCGGATGATCCGGGTAGCCTTCCAGCTCGCTCATCGCCTTCTCCTCTGCGCGGCTCGGGGCCGGCTGCCTTCGAACAGGGTGTCGAGCAACGGCTCGAGCAGGCTCTTGGCCGACTTCCCGAGCGACAGCTTTCCCGCCAGGTGCAGCGACACGAGCCCGTGTAGACCCGCCCACATCTGGTGCGCGACCACCTCGGGGTCGCCCTGGAACACACCGGCCTGGATCGCGAATTCCACCGCCTGCAGGATCGCCTGCCAGGAGCGGATCTCCTTCACCTTGTAGCGGGAGTGGGACTCTCTGCCGGACTCGCGCAGCTCGAACATGATCCGGTAGGCGTGCGGCTGCGTGGTGGCGAAGCGGAAGTAGGCGCGGCCGAGCGCGCGCAGCCGCTGCTCGGGATCGTCGATGCCGCGCGCGGCGCGCTCCAGCGCGTCGGCGAAGCGGTCGAAGCCGAGCGCGCAGACGGCCGCAAAGATCTCCTGCTTGTCCGCGAAGTAGCGGTACGGGGTCGCGTGGCTGCAGCCGAGCTGCTCGGCCAGGCCACGCAGCGTCACCGCCTCGTAGCCCTGCTCCGCGAAGGTCTCCATCGCGGCGTCGCACAGACGCTCTCGGAAGCTCTCGATCTCGTCCGGCCGCAGGCTGGGTCGCGCCACGGCCGTATCATTACCACTGAAAACTAAACGATGTCAATTCTATTTTGGAGGGACCGTCTCCGGCATCAGCTTTTCGAGCTCGGCCTGGAGCGCGCGTGCGACGACTGCGTGAGCGCGCGCGTTCATGTGCCGGTCCTTCGGGTAGTAGAGCTTCTGCCGGGTCGACTCGTATTCCGCGCGCAGCGCCGGGATCAGGTCGATCACGGGTATGCCGAGGCGCTCGGACGCCTGGCGCAGCCGTGGCTGAACCAGGAACTCCTTCGGCTCGAGCCCGAGAACGGTCACGTCGGACTCGATCTGCACTTGGTCGGGGATCATGACCACCACCGTGCGCGCGCCCACCGTCGCCGCTTGATCGCGGATTTCGCGAATCAGCACCTCTGTGAGCCGCCATGCGGCCTCACGCTCGTAGTCGAGCACGAAGTCGCGAGATTCGATCGGGATGCCGAACAGCAGCTTCAACCGGTAGCCCACGATCTTCAGGCGGTCCGAGACGAAACGGTACACGTAGCTGTAGCGGAGCCACGGGCGCCGCTTCGGCGAGGACGTCGCGCCGCTCGCCGGAACGACCATCGGCTCGGGCCAGACGAGATCGCCGTCGCGAAGCTCGAAGCGCGGAAAGCTCCGGATGAAGTTGTTGCCGACGTCGTTCCAGTAAAATGCGATCACCACGACGTCCGGACGCAGTGCGAGCCCTTGGTCGCGCAAAAGCAACAATTCCTGCGCGGTGCCGTAGCCGTTCACGCCCGAATTCAGGATCTCGAGCCGGGCATCGAGCTTCTCGAGCTGCGCGCTGAAGGTCTCGTCGTCGGCGACGCCGATTCCGTACGTGAACGAGTCCCCGAGCATGAGCACGCGCAGCTCTCCGGGTGACTTCTCGGGCGGCACCTCGGGTCCGCGGAAGCCGAGCGCGTTGTGCGTCACCTCGACGTGGAACTCGGCCTCTCCGTACACCGCCGTCGTGCTGGCGCGATTCGCCCAGCCGCGCGTCGCGCTCGGGCCGACGTACGCTCGATCGCCTTTCAGGTAGAAGCCGCCCCAGAACGCGCGCAAACCGAGCTCGAATCCGACCGCCACGAGCGCGATCGTCAGCAGCAGTACGGCGACGCGGGCGAGGATGCGAGTCACGCGCGCGCCTCGCGCTGCTTTCGGCCGCACCACGCGCAGAAGCGCCAGAACGCGTGCGACACCGGCCAGCGACAGCGCGTGCAGCGGTCCGGCAGATCGGGGTGGCTCCAGGCGCGCCCGGGCTTCTGCTTGCAGACCGGACAGAAACGCATGAACGGTCGCAGCTCCCCCGAGCAGCCGCGGCGCGTGCAGCGCCGCACGGCGAGCGGATCGGGACGCGGCGGACGGCCGTTGCCGCGGAAGCGCCCCGCCCAGCACCACGGGCAGCTGGTCCACTCGGGCAGCACCCCGCGCTCGCAACTCGGGCAGATCAGCGGCGCGCGCGTGATCTCCGCGAAGGAATTGTCCTTGGTGCCGCACCACGGGCACACGCTCATGGCTTCCGCGATCGGGCCATCGCAGCGGCGGCAGTGAAAGCGCATCGCGAGCGCGCGGCCGTGGCGGCGGCGGAACAGGTCCATGCCGACCGCGAGTGGTGTCGGCGCGGGCGATGGCGCGGCGCGCTTGCGGCGACGACGGCGCGGCAGCGCGCGCTCCTCTTCGAGCTTCCGGAACGCGGCCTCGAGCGCGGCGTGCAGCTCGACCGCCGATCGCTGGCGATCGGCGGGATCGAACGCGCAGGCGCGTCGCAGCACCGGCCGCACCGGCTCGGGCACCTTGGCGGCGAAGCGGTCGTAGCGCTCCGGCGGCCAGGGAAACGGCCAGGCCAGGAGCTTCCCCGTCAACAGCTCGTACGCGATCACCCCCAGCGAGAACACGTCGCTCGCCAGAGTCGGCTTGCCGTACGCCTGCTCCGGCGCCATGTAGCCCATCGTGCCCGCCTCGGTGTAGCTGCGCGACTCGGGCCGGACGAAGCGCGATACACCAAAATCGGTCAGCGCGGCGTGGCCGTCCGCGAAGATCAAGACGTTCTCGGGCTTCACATCGCGGTGCATGAGCGAGTGCGAGTGCGCGTGCGCCAGTCCGGCCGCGACGTCGCGCACGATGCCCAGCGCCACGCGTCCCGAGCGCCAGGCCGGGCCGTGGTCGTAGACGTGCCCCTTCGCCAGCTCACTCGCCATCACGAAGCGGCCGTCGAGCCAGTCGGCGTTGCGTGTGGCGACGATGTTCGGGTGCGAGAGACTGCAGGCGATGCGCGCTTCGGCCTCCATCGCCGTGCGCCCGAATTCGCGCACCACCCAGTCGAAGGCGACCTTCAGCGCGACGCGCCGCCCCTCGACGGTGTCGCGCGCGGCCCATACGTCGGAGAACGCGCCCTTGCCGAGCCGACGCTCGAGGCGGTACTTGCCGAGTCGGGTGCCCTTCCGGAGAACGCCGGGCAAATCGAGCTAGCTGTAGATCAGCCGCGTCAGGAATTCGGCCACGCAGCCGGGCTTCGGCTCACCGACGATCTCGACGGTCACCTTCTGCTTCAGCTGGATCGTGTTGGGCGCGACGAGTTCGGCCGCCACGAGCTCGCGCGTGGCGCGCACGCTCGAGTCGACCTTCACCGGCGCCGGAAAACGCACCTTGTCGAGGCCGTAGTTCACACCCATCACCACGCCCGCGTACGCCTCCGGATCGGCCGGCGGAATGCTCGACTGCAAATGCGGCAAGAGCGACAGGGTGAGGAAGCCGTGCGCGATCGTCACCTTGTACGGCGAGAGTTTCGCCGCCCGCTCGGGATCGACGTGGATGAACTGGTGATCGCCGGTCGCGTCCGCGAACAGGTTGATCTGACTCTGCTCGATCTTGTGCGGCTGGCTGGGGCCGTCGACCTTGCCGATCTGGGTCTTGAAGCGCTCGAGCGCCGTCTCCGCCTTGCTGGCCATCGATCTCTCCTTCGCTAGCCGAGTCCGCTCCTTATACACGAGCCGGGCTAGACTGCGCGAGATGGCCGACGTCGATGCGCGCACCTGCTTCGAGGACTGTCTCGCATCCGGCGAGCCGCTCGCCGGCACGGCCTCGGCTGCGCGCTTCTTCGCCGCGGTCCGCTGGCCCAAGGCGCTCTGGCACCACGACAAGGTGGGCCTGTCCGAGGGTCTGCCCGCGTCGCTTCGCGAGCTCGAGAAGTCCGCGCGAAAGGAAGGCCACGCACTTCAGCTCCGCCTGTTTCAGCGCGGCGGAGCCGTCGCGACGGACGAGCTCGAGATCGTCTGCGCGGACTTCGTCGGCCGGCGCAGCGCGCATCATCGCGCGGTGCCCGCCGTGCACTGCGCCGAGCTGATCGCCGCGTTCCTCGCCGGCGACACCTACGCGCCGCCGCTCGAAGCACCGGTCGCGCTGGTCTGCACCGACGGCAAGCACGACGCCTGCTGCGGCAAGCTCGGCCGCTCGCTCGTCTCCGCGCTGCGCGCCGACGGACGCGTGGACGCGGTCGAAGTGAGTCACATCGGCGGACATCGGCTCGCCGCGAACTGCCTGGCGCTGCCGTCCGGGAGGCTGTATGGACGCCTCGGCGTTCTGGACGCGCCCGCGCTGGCGGAATCGATCCGACACGCTCGCGTGTACCTGCCGCGCTACCGGGGCCAGAGCGGACTGGGCGAGCTCGAGCAGGTCGCCGAAGCGGCCGCGCTCGCGCGCCTGCCCGCGGGCTCAGCGATCGAGCTCGGCGCGCCCGAACCGGACGGCGACGGCTTCCGCGTGAAGGCGGGCGAGCTCGTCGTGCGCTGCACGCGGCGGAGCTTCAGCGCGATCGCGTCGTGCGGCGATGCCGAGCCCGAACGCCGCGAGCGCTGGGTGGCCGAGCCCCTCGAGTCGACGCGCGACACCGAGCTTTGTCACTCGTCCGCGAAGCGCACCTGATTGAAGGCCCAGAGCGCGACGAACCCGAAGGCGCCGACCAAGTGCCAGAGCGCGTGCATCGCGAAGAACGGATAGACGACCTGCTCGTTGCTCGCGCTGGCGAGCGCGAGGCCGACCAGGAAGATGCCGATCACCAGGCCGAGGAGTGGTCGAGCGCGCGCCGGGATCCGATTGCGGCGCGCCCAGAACAGCCCGACCACCACCCAGGAGAAGGCGATCAACCAGGCTTCGCCCGGATGAAAGCCACCCCAGGCTCCGAGCGGCAGCAGGTAGCTGCGTTCGTCTCCCGGCATGCGATCGTAGAAGTGCCACGCGACGCCTACGAGCATCGCCAGCGTGAGGAGCGGTCGGGCTCTACGCGCGAAGTCGGGCTCGTAGTAGTCGCCGATCACGGCGAGTGCGATTGCCCAGGCCACGACGATGTTGCTGCCGGTGTCCAGGAACGCCCAGATCCAACGCGGCCCGAAACCCGACACGGTCTCGCCGAAGCCGTGCAGAGTTACCGTGAACACGCCTGTCACTGCGATCGTCCAGTACGCGAAGCGCCAGCGCGCCGGCTGCGGCGCCAGCAAGCGGCAGAACACGAGCGCGAGCGCGCCGGAAAAGAGCGTCGCGAAGCCGGTCACGGTGTTCGCGAGGCCGTAGGCGGGAAGCGATTCCATCGCGCCACGCTACCAAAGCAGCGCAGCGGGCGGCCATCGTTCGGGCGGGTCGTTGCGAAACAGCACGCCCACGCGTTCTCGAACAAAGGGGCATGATGCTCGGGCCCATGCAGGACGAAGCGCTCTTCGTGGAGCAGCGCCAGCGGCTGTTCGGGCTCGCCTATCGCCTGACGGGCAGCGCGGAGGACGCGGAGGACGCCGTGCAAGAGGCGTTCGTGCGCCTGCTCGAGGGCGGCGCGGGGCCGGCCGCGGGCGAGCGCGCCTTCTGGCTGGTGCGCGTGACGACGAACCTCGCGATCGACGCCTTGCGCCGGCGCAAGCGGCGAACCTACAGCGGGCCGTGGCTGCCCTCCCCCGTCGAAAGCGCCGGCGCCTTCGATGAGGGCGCCGACGCGCGCTACGAACGGCTGGAGAGTGCGACATTCGCGTTTCTGATCGCGCTCGAAGCGCTCGGCCCGCGTCAGCGCGCCGTACTGCTCCTGCGCGACGTCGTCGGAGCGTCCGCGCGCGACGTCGCACGCATCCTCGAGCTCTCGGAGGCGAACGTGCGCGTGATCCACACCCGCGCACGCCGCGCTATGGAGACCTACGATCGGCGCCGCTGCGTGCCCACGCTCGAGCTCCAGACCCGACACCGCGAAGCGCTGGAGGGTTTTCTCGGCGCGCTGCTCGCGCAGGACGTGACGGCGGTGGAGGCGTGGCTCGCGGAGAGCGCGCGCACCGTCACCGATGCGGCTGGCGAATACACTGCCCTCGGCAGCGAGCTCGAAGGCCGCGCTCGCGTCGCCCGCTTCTACGTGCAAGCGACGCGCAACCGACAGGCGGGCGAACCGCGCGCGGAGATCCGAGTGCTGAACGGTCTGCCGGCGCTGGTGATCCGGCTCGGACACCCGGTGCGGCGGCAAGCGCCTCTGACGGTGATCGGGCTCGAGCTCGACGGCGACGGGCGCATCGCGCGCGTGCTCACGGTACTCGCACCACGGAAGCTCGCGGCGCTCTCGCGCGCGTAGCGTCTCGAAACGGCAGCGCGAGCAGTCCCCGCGTCGCCTGCGTGCCCGGATCGTCCAGGCCCTCGAGCCCGTACGAGACGCTTGTCCCGCGCCGGGACGGCGTGAAAGTCGCGAACAGCCGATCCCAGAACGAGAACAGATTGCCGTAGTTGCTGTCCGTCTCGGCCCTCACACGCGAGTGGTGAAGCTTGTGCATGTACGGCCAGGTCGTGACCCACGCGAGTACGCGATCGAGCGCGAGCGGCGCGCGCAAGTTCGCATGCTCGAGCAGCCCGACGAGCGCCGTCGCGATGCGATACACCGCGAACGCGCCCGGACTCGCGCCGAGCACCAGCGAGAACACGGCGAGCGACGCGTAGCGAATCACGCCCTCGCCCGGGTGCTGCCGGATCGTGGTTGTGACGTCGACCTCGGGATCGGAGTGGTGCACCGAGTGGAAGCGCCACAGTCCGGGCAGTTTGTGCATCGCCACGTGCGTGACGTAGAACGAGAAGTCGAGCACCAGCAGCACGACCGCGAGCGCGGCGAGCGGTGGGAGTGCGACGGCGTTCAGCAGGCCGAGCCCTCGCTCCTCGAACCAGATCAGCGCGAGCACCAGGCCGACGTTCATGACGGCGTTGGTCGCCAGCGTGATCCCCGTGAGCGCCAGGTTCGGGGCCAGGTGCGCGCGCGCCCAACGCCCTCGCGCGTGCAGCGGGATCGCGCTCTCGAGCAGCGCGACGACGCCCATCGAAGCAAAGATGACTGCGGCGCTGACGGTCGGACTCATGCTCGATCTCCTGCGAGGTTGGGCTTCGCAAGCAAAACGGGGAGCGGATGCGTTTCGTTACGGCGCGCGACGGCCGCTGCTCGCGCGCGTTTCCGCGTAGACTCCCGCCTGCGGGTGACGCCCGCAGGAGGGAACGATCGTGAAGACCGTCCGGCCCGAAGACGTCGGCTTGTCGTCGGAGCGCCTCACGCGCATCGAGCGTCACCTCGAGCGGCGCTATCTCGACCAGAAGAAGATCGCGGGCGCGCTCACGCTGGTCGCGCGGCGCGGCCAGGTCGCGCACCTGGCAGCCGTCGGCATGATGGATCTGCAGCGCGGCAAGCCGATGCGCGAAGACGCGATCTTCCGCATCTACTCGATGAGCAAGCCCATCACCTCGGTCGCGCTGATGACGCTCTACGAGCACGGACATTTCCAGCTCGACGATGCGGTGCACAAACACATCCCCGAGTTCCGCGATCTGCGCGTGTACGAGGGCGGCAATCTGCCGAGCTTCGCGACGCGCCCCTGCGAGCGCGCGATGACGATCCGCGACCTGCTCACACACACTTCGGGCCTGACCTACGGTTTCATGGAGCGCACCAACGTCGACCGCGCCTACCGGCGGCTCGAGATCGGCGATCGCGGCAAGACTCTCGCGCAGATGGTCGAGACGCTCGCCTCGCTGCCGCTCGAGTTCTCGCCCGGCACGCGCTGGAACTACTCGGTGGCGACGGACGTGATCGGCCATCTGATCGAGCGCATCTCCGGCCGGCGCCTCGACGCGTTCCTGCGCGACGAGATCTTCGCGCCGCTCGGCATGCCGGACACCGGCTTCCATGTGCCGGCCGACCGACTCGATCGCCTGGCCACGAACTACACGCGCATGCCCGACAAGAGCCTGCGCATCGAGGACGACGCGGCCGCGAGCGCCTACGCCGCGCCGCCCGCGTTCCTGTCGGGCGGCGGCGGGCTGGTGTCGACCGCGAGCGACTACCTGCGCTTCTGCCAGATGCTGCTGAACCAGGGCGAGCTCGACGGCCGGCGCATCCTCGGGCACAAGACGATCGAGCTGATGACTGAGAACCATCTGCCGGAGGGACGCGACATCGCCGAGCTGAACCTGGGCGGGCAGTTCAGCCAGGTGACCTACGACGGTGTCGGCTTCGGGCTCGGCTTCTCGGTCACGATCGACCTCGCGCGCGCGCAGACGGTCGGCTCGGTCGGCGAATACGCCTGGGGTGGCGCGGCCAGCACGGCGTTCTGGATCGACCCGGCGGAGGAGCTCGTAGTGATCTTCATGACGCAGTTCATGCCGTCGGGGACGTTCAACTTTCGGGGGCAGCTCAAGTCGATCGTGTATCCGGCTCTCATCGACTGATCTCGTCGATCGTCGATCGTCGCACGGATCGGGACGCGGGTCGCTTCGCTCGGCGCTCGCTTTGCTTGCGCCTGGTGGGTGGGCTGGCGGCTAGACCGGTCGGTCGCCGATCAGGGTGGCTCGTTCCATGCGGCGGTAGGCGGAAAGGTTGTCTGCCACCACTCGGTGTTGGGTACAGCGGTTGTCCCACATGGCGATGGAGTGTTTGCGCCAGCGGAAGCGGCAGGTGAACTCGGGGGACTCGACGTGTTCGTAGAGGAACGTGAGCAGGGCTTGGCTCTCGCGCGGCTTCATGCCCTCGATGCGGCGGGTGAAGGCGGAGTTCACGAAGATCGACTTGCGATGGGTCTCGGGGTGCGTGCGGATTACCGGGTGCACGGTCATTTCGTTGCGCGCGAGCGCTTCGGCCTGGCCGTCGGTGGCCTGTTTGCGGAAACCCGCGCCGCTGTGCATCGCGCGCAGACCCTCGAGCGCGCGCTGCAGGGGAGCGGAGAGCGCGTCGTAGGCTGCGGTCATGCTGGACCAGATCGTGTCGCCGCCGGCGGCCGGCACTTCGACCGCGCGCAGGATCGAGCCGAGCGGCGGCTCGCGCTCGAAAGTCACATCGCTGTGCCAGCGGTCCGCGACCACCGGCCGCTTCGCGTCGCTCTCGAGCACCACGATCTCGGGGTGACCCTGGTCCGCCATCTGCTGTAGCACCGGGTGGATGTGCAACTCGCCGAAGCGGCGCGCGAAGGCCTTGTGCTCGTCGACGCTGAGCGGCTGGTCGCGGAAGAACAGCACCTGATGCTCGAGCCACGCGCGTCGGATCTCGCCGATCGCGGACGCGTCGAGCGGTTTTCCGAGGTCGACTCCGGATATCTCCGCGCCGAGCGCGCCGGCCAGGGGCTCGACGTGGATGAACCGATAGTCCGTCATGCCTCGAGCCTCCCTCTAGAACGAATCCGCACGCGAGTATGTCAGAACGCGGATCTCGATTCGCGGTAGAATCCTCCCGTGAGAAGTCCCCGCTGCCTGCTGCCGGTCACCTGCTTGTTGCTCCTGTCCTCCGCCGCCGGCGCGGCCCCGATCATCGTGAACGAGTACAACGCGGTTTCGGCCGCGAATTTCCTGTCGGGTACGGCCGCCGACACGACCCTCGGACGCATTCAGGGGAACGGCGGAGACTGGGTCGAGTTGGTCGTCGTCCAGGACCACCTCGACCTACGCGGCGGATCGCTGTCGATCGACGAAGGCAACGCTCCCTTGCGTACCACCACCGTGCTCTCGTTCAGCCAGGACTCGCTGTGGAGCGACCTGCGCAGCGGCACGATCATCACCGTGGCCGAGGACATAGTGAACGACCCGACCTACGACCCGCTCGGGGGAGACTGGTGGATCAACGTCCAGGCGATCGACGGCGGTGCGACCCAGTTCATCACCGCCAGCAACTTCTCGACCTCGAACGACAACACGCAGATCACCGTGCTCGATTCCCTGAACCAGATCTGGTTCGGACCCGCCGGCGAGGGCGTGATGCCGGCCACCGGCGTCGGCAGCAACGAGGTCTGGAAGCTGGAGGCCGATCCGAGCGCATCGATCACGCCGCTCTCGAACTTCACCGACGGCAGCTCGAGCACCTTTGGCGCGCCGAATCAGTGGAGCGGCGGCGCGTTCTCGCAGAACTTCGCGGCGCTGCGCTCCGTGGTCGCGCCCGAGGCCGTCGCGGCGACGCTGCTCAGTGTCGCCGTCGCGCTCTTCGCTATCGCCCGAGCTCGATCCGCAGCTTGATCCGCTGCAGATAGGCATCGCGCACGAGCTGCGTGTCGCGGATGAAGTGCTCGAGCTCCGGCAGCGTGAGCGCTTGCGGGCCGTCGCAGAGCGCCTCTTCGGGGCGCGGGTGGAAGTCGACCAGCACCATGTTCGCGCCGGCGATCAGGCCCTGCGCCGTGACGTGGTGGATGTCGAGCAAGCCGTCGGGCGCGATCAGCTTCTTGCCGACCGAGTGCGATGGGTCGATGCAGACGGGCATGCGCGTCAGCCGCTTCACGACCGGCACCTGCGCGAAGTCGACGAAGTTGCGGTGCGGGTCGCCGAGATTCGTCTTCATGCCGCGCAGCCCGAACACGATCTTGTGATTGCCGCCGCTCGCCACGTACTCGACGGCGTTGAGCGATTCCTCGAGCGTGATGCCCATGCCGCGCTTGAACAGCACGGGGAACTCCTGCTGTGAGCCGACCGACTTCAACAGCTCGAAGTTCTGCGCGTTGCGCGTGCCGATCTGCAGCATCACGCCGGTCGGCTCGCCGGAGATCTGCAGCGCGCGGCGGATCTCGTCGATCTGCGCCTCGGCGGTGATCTCCATCGAGATCACCCGGATGCCGTACTTGCCGGCGAGCTCGAACACGAACGGCAGGCAGGCCGCGCCGTGGCCCTGGAAATCGTAGGGGCTCGTGCGCGGCTTGTAGGCGCCCGCGCGCGTGGTCTTGATGCCTACGCTCTTGAGCGCCCGAAACGTGTCCTCGAGGTTCTGACGCGTGTCGACCGCGCACACGCCCGGGAACAGGTGGAAGCTGTCCTGGCTGAAGTGGATGCCGTTGTACTCGAAGCCCACCGACTCGGACTGGCCCTCGTGGCGTCCGATCGTGCGGTAGCGCTCGCGAATGCGGATCACCTTCTCGACCGAGGCAATCTCTTCGAACGCCTCTGACGAGATCGCCGTGGTCGGTCCGAGCAGGTAGATCTCGGTGAGGGTGCGCGTGGCGCCCTCGATCACGTGCAACTCCGTGTGGATGTCCGCGTGGCGCTCGGCCGTGCGGATGACCTGACGCGTCTCGGGGGAGTCGGGGCCGAACTCGGCCTTCATCACGATGATCATGGGGCGCAGATCTTACTGTGATACCGTGCGCGCTCGCTAGCCGAGGGCCCGATCGCCATGCACGGATGCCGCGTGAAACGCCTCGCCTGCGCCGCACTGGCGCTCGCGCTCGTGGCCGCGGACTCGCCCACGGAGATGCGGGATCTCGAGGTCGAGTCGCCGCGCACGCCCACGCGCCTGCTCGAGACGCCGCTGGCGATCTCGGTGATCTCTTCCGAGGAGATCCAGCGCGCGCGCCCCGCAACCTCGATCGATTCGGCCTTCGATCTGGTGCCGGGCACCTTCTCGCAGGGCGGCACGAACTTCGCGCAGGACGCGCGCGTGGCCATCCGCGGCTTCGGCTCGACCTCGCAGTTCGGCATCCGCGGTATCCACATGTACGTCGACGGAGTGCCGTCGACGCTGCCCGATGGCCAGAGCGAGGTCGACTCGCTCGAGATGGACTTCGTCGACCGCATGGAGGTTCTGCGCGGGCCGATCTCGTCGCTGTACGGCGGGGGCGGCGGCGGAATCGTGTCGGTCGAGACGTTCGCGCCGACCCAGGAGCCGTACGTGCGCGTGCGCGGCACGCTCGGCAGCTACCACCTGTCGCGCTACAGCGCGCTCACCTCGGGCACCATCGAGGACACGGGCTACGTGTTCGGCATCTCGAGCACGCACGCCGACGGCTATCGCGACCACTCGAAAGCGGAGCAGTGGAACCTGCTCGCGAAGCTCGAGCACGAACTCGACGGCGGGACGCGGGTGGGCTTGAACTTCTCGAACGTGTCCGCGCCCAAGGGCCAGGAGCCGGGCGCGCTCACACAGGCGCGGGTCGATCAGGATCGCCGCCAGGCGCAGCCGCAGGCGCTCACCTTCGACGCGCGCGAGAAGCTCGACCAGCAGAAGCTCGCCGTCACGCTGCGCCACCCGTTCGGCGAAGGCCGCGAGCTACGCAGCCTGGTGTGGGGCCTGCAGCGCGATTTCACCAACGCCCTCACCTTCGACCGGCGCGTGAACCTGGATCGCAAGGCCTGGGGCGGCTCGCTCGTGTACTCCGACACCACGAGCTTCGTGCACTGGACGAGCGGCTTCGACGTCGACCTGCAGCGCGACGTGCGCGCCAACTTCCAGAACATCGGTGGCGCGCGCGGCGACCAGACCTTCGATCAGTCGGAGAACGTCTCGGCCTTCGGGCCGTGGCTCTCGAGCGAAATGACCTTCGACAACGGCTTCGGGGTCGTGGCGGGCGCGCGCTGGGACTGGACGCGCTTCGACTTCGGCGATCGCTGGGTGAACGTCGCTTCGGGCGACGCCTCCGACGAAAAGACCTTCCGCGATCTCTCGCCTCGCTTCGGCGTGTTCTGGCGCCAGTCGGACCAGTTCTTCGTGTACGCGAACTACAACAGCGGCTTCCAGGTGCCGACCACGACCGAGCTGCAGACTCCCGGCGGTACGGGCGGATTCCAGGACGAATTCGACGCCGAGAAGACCAGCGGCGTCGAGCTCGGCGCGAAGGGGCTGCTGTTCGATCGGCTCTTCTACGACGTCGCGGTCTTCGCGCTGCGCGTGCGCAACGTCGCGGTGCCCGCCGAGGACGCGGCCGGCGTCACGTTCTTCCGCGACGCCGGCGAGTCGCACCGCCGCGGACTCGAGCTCGCGCTGTCGGCCTGGCTCGCGCCCGGACTCTCGGCGCGCGGAAGCTACACCTACGCGAGCTATCGCTACCACGACTTCGACTCGGTCGATCTCGCAACCGGCGACGTCGTCTCGCAAGACGGAAAGCTCGAGCCCAACGCGCCGATCAACGTGCTCGGGCTCGAGCTGCGCTACGAGCATCCGTCGGGCTTCTTCGCGATCTCGAGCTTGCGCTATTTCTCGAAGCTGTGGGTCGACGACGCGAACAGCGCCACCTCTCCGGCCGCGACCACGTCGGACCTCCGGCTCGGCTGGCAGCTGCGCCGCGACGACTTCATCGTGCAGCCGTTCGTGGGTGCGCAGAACTGGACGGGCACGAAGTACAACGACCGGATCCGCCCCAACGCGACCTTCGGCCGCTACTTCGAGCCCGCCCCACGCGCGACGGTGTATGCGGGCGTCGAGCTCAGCTTCGCCGGCGCCGTTCGCTGAGCGGCCGCTAGAAGCAGGAGCCCGCGGTACCCGCGGTGCACGGAAGCAGCGCGGAGTTCGTTCCGGTGCAGAGTGCACATTTCGGTCCCGCGGCTTTGCCGTTCAGCGCGCGAAACCTCGTGAGATC